>NZ_JANKBZ010000001.1:323091-646183 GCF_024623785.1 Archangium lipolyticum | reverse complement strand
GATCACGAGGCGGCGCGGCGCAGCTACCGCAACGCCATCGCGCAGCTGCGCTTCCCCCAGCGTCCGCTGGCCGGCCACTATCCGGAGCTGCCGGACTCGGCGGACGCCATCTCCCGCGCGGCGCGCTATGCGCTCGCCGCGCTGGAGGAAGGGCCGGGACACGCGTAACTACGCGAGGCCCTTGCCCACGTCGTCGATGCTCTTGCTCGGGTCGAGCACGGTGCTGAACTTCTTCTGCAGGTAGGACTTGGCCTGGCCACGCAGGAGCATGCCGGGGTCGGTGCCCTCGCCCTGGATGGCGCCGTCGGTGATGGTGAAGTTGGCATCGAGGTTGATGCCCATCACCTTGCCGATGATCTTCGCGCCGTCACCCTGCCAGTCCGCCTTCACGCCGTACTTGTCGACCCAGTACTTGAGAAGCTGCTCGACGCGCTTCTTGACCTCGTCCTTGGGAAGGGAGTGGGGGACCTCGAACTTCATCGTGCCCATGTGGCGCTCCTGGGGTTCGTTGCGTGAATGTTTCCGCCCAGGGGTCTAATGAGGCCCGGGCGGGAAGGGAACCCGGGTCTCGCCGCCAGGAGCGAGGAAGTCAACAAATGAGATTCCCCGTGAAACGGACGCGGGTTGATGTTTGATGCCGCCGTGTCTGGACAAGGAGTGTCTCGAGTGTCCTCGCTGACCCGCTGGCTATCCCTCACCGTCATCGTCCTTCTCTTCGCGCCGGGTGCCGCCCGTGCGCAATCGTCGTACGGCTCCGATGTGCCCGTGCAGCAGCCGGACACGGCCTGGCCGCGCACCGAGCCCCAGGCTCCGTTCACCCAGGAGGGGCAGCTGCCCCCCGACGCCATGCCGCGGTCCCCGGCTTCTTCTCCCGCCTCGTCCAACGACGGCGTGATGCTCGATGGCCAGGTCCGCTACGGCGCGTTCCTCTCCGGGCCGGGCAGCCTCACCTTCATCCTGCACCACTCCCTCATGGGCGCCATGGGGGGCTTCTTCACCCAGGGGTTCGCCAGCGGCTTCAGCTTCGAGCGCAGCTCCCGAGAGGCCATGCTGGCGGGCACGCTCATCGGCGCGGGGCTCGGCTTCGGCTCGTCGGCCTGGTGGCAGTTCAACAACTGGGTCGACAGGCCGCTGGGCTACTTTGGCATCGGCAACTCCGTCATCGGCGGCATGTTCCTCGCCGGCTTCATGGACCTGTTCTCTCGCGACACGGGCGTGCTGACCTGGTCCGCCTTCATCGGCGCGGAGCTGGCCGCGTGGATCACCGCGACGGTCGGCGGTGGCCAGATGCCCTACAACCATGGCCTGCTGGTGGCCTCGGGCGGCGCGTGGGGCCTCGCCTACGCCGCGCTGCTGATGGCCGTCGTCCATTTCTCCGGCTCGAAGATCGCCGGGAAGACCTGGACGGACACGCTCTTGATGGCACCCGGAATCGGCGCGACGGCGCTCGCGCTGGCCACGATGAAATACAACCCGACCACCTCCCAGATACTCCGGGCCAATGCCTTCGGCGCCGGCGTGGGCGCGGTGGTGCTGGTGCTGTCCGCGCTGGTGCTGGGTGGGTTCGATCAGTCCACGCCCTACGTGCTGGGCCTGCTCGGCTCGGCGGCCGCCATCACCACGGTGAGCCTGCTCTGGGAGGAGGCGGCCGAGCGTCCCCCGGCGATGGTGGGGAGCACGGCCCCTTCGAAGGCCTACCGCAACGATTGGTGGTAGCCCGCCTGCCGGGCATTCGAGGGCCTTCCATGGCGGCGGGGTGAGCGCGTGTCCATTTTCGTGGATATGGCGCGTGTCCTCCCCTTTTCCGCACTGCTTCCGTCTCTCGAGTCGCACCTGTCGGCCGATGACGATGGCTGTCCCTTCAATGCGCCGCCCCGGTCCTCGTTCATCCGGCCGTTGCTGGATCGGGTGGACCCGACGGCGGAGCTGGGGCGGTTGAGGGCCGCGGGCTCCGTGCTACGCGACGCTCGCCCGGCGCTGTACCTGGCCGAGGTGTACAGCTCGGCGGGGCGGCTTGGAGGACCACCGGTGCGCTTCCTCTTGTGCGCGCTCGCGCCGGACGCGGCCGAGCCGCTGGAGGTGGAGCCGTACCGGCCCCGCTCCGCGCAGGTGGAGCCGACGGTCACCCTGGCGGCGGACGACCATGGGGTGCTCCGAGGTCTCCTGGCGGAGGCGGCCGAGCGCAGCATCTCCGTCTGGCAGGGGACGTTCGAGGACTCCCCGGTGGCGCTGAGGCGCATCGAGCCCTCGCCGGTGGCCCGGCGCATCCAGGCGGTGCTCGACGAGGCGCCCCTGCGCCCCCTGGCCGAGCTGGACGAGCGCAGGCCGAGCCTGGCGGCCGTGGTGCCGCTGTCGGATCCAGGGCTGCACTTCGAGCCGGTGCACCGTGCCATCCAGGGGCTGGACACCTTCGACGAGGACACGTTCCTGGCGCTCGTGACGGCGTACGCGCGCGTGTATGACCTGGACGAGCCGCTCACGACGCCTCGGGGCATCGCCGCGGCGAACGAGCGGCTGGCCACGCTGGTGCGAGGACACCACGCGGTGTTGCTGGTGCTGCCCGAGGGGCGGGGGAAGATCCTGCGCTTCCGGCAGGGGTTGGATCTGGCGCACCTGAAGGGAGCGCCGCGCAGCCCGACGCTCCGGAGCCTGGATCTGGCGTTGCTGAACGCGCTGGTGCTGCGAACGGTGCTGGGCATCAAGGACCCCGAGGAGCCGGGACATCCGCAGGTGTTCGCGGTGCAGGGGGTGGAGTCGCTGGTGCGAGGCGTCCACGGGGGGATGTTCCAGGCGGGCTTCGCGCTCAACCCGCCACCGCTGTGGGAGGTGCGCGCGGTGATGGAGGCGGCGCAGACGTTGCCGCCCAAGACGTTGCGCGTGGAGCCCGCGCCGCCGGCGGGACTGCTGTTCCTCGACCCGGAGGCCTAGGGACTGGGGTGGGCATCCTGCTGACAGAAGCAGCGCTGGAGTGGCCCCAGCGCACGCCGCTCGAGTTCCGGCCCGGTCCCGGAGAGACGCTCGATTCAGTCTGTGGCGGAGAGGTGAGGGTGTTCCAACGGCGCCGGGGTTATCGCTTCACGTTGGATCCCGTGCTGCTCGCGCACTTCGCCGTGTACGAGGCCGGGGCGGTGCGGGGGCGGTTGATGGACCTGGGGACGGGGTGTGGGATCATCCCGCTCATCCTGACGCGGCGGTTGGGCTGCGAGAGCATCACCGGGCTGGAGCTGCAACCGCGCCTGTATTCGCTCGCCGAGCGCAACGTGCACCTCAACCGCTGCGAGCGGGAGGTGTCGCTGGTCCGGGGGGACATCCGCTGCGTGGACCGGCTGTTCGCGAAGGCGAGCTTCTCCCACGTGCTGTGCAATCCGCCCTACCGGGGACGGGAGCAGGGGAGGATCAGCACGGACATGGAGAAGGCCCTGGCGCGGCACGAGATCTCGTGCGAGCTCCGGGACGTCGCGCGAGCGGCGGCGTATCTGCTGCGGTGCCGGGGGAGCTTCTGTGTGGTGTATCCGGCCTCGCGGTTGTCCGAGCTGATGGCCGTGTTGCGCGCGGAGAAGCTGGAGCCGAGGACCGCGCGCATGGTGCATTCACGCGCGGGGAGGCCCGCGAAGCTGGTGTTGATGCACGCGGTGAAGAGGGCGCCCACGGGGCTGACCGTGATGCCCCCGCTCGTCATCCACGCCGATGACGAGCAGGCCTTCTCCCGCGAGGTCAGCGCGATGGTGGAGTAGGGGGAGCGGGCGGCTCCTCGCGGCAGAACGCGAGCTGCTGCTTGATGACCTCGAGCGGCACCGCGAGCTCCAGCTTGAACGAGTCGCCGTCCGGCTTCACCTTCGCGAAGTCCAGGAGCTGCGCCAGCTCGGTCTCGCCCTCGGCCTGCGCCTTCATGCGCGCCAGGGACAGCGCCCCGCCGAGCGACTTGCCCAGGTCCGTCACCTTGGCCTCGTCCGCGCCCCGCACCTGGGCCGTCATGGCGAAGTCCGAGCGCGCGTCCATGTGCAGCTCCACGTTCTCCGCCACCTCGGCCAGCTTCATCGCCAGCTCATGCTGGTCCGGCGGGAACATCTTCTTGAGCTGCTCCACGGACACCACGCCGTACATCTCCCCGTACGTGCTGCCCTCGGAGATGACGGGCGGCTCGTTCGGCCCGCGCCCCTCCACCCGGTCGATGACCTGCTTCACCCCGTCCGGCGATCTGCCGAACACGAGCATCTGGTCGTTCCACATCGCCACCTGAGGCCCGTTCCGCCGCGCCACTCCGCCATCCGGCAGGTCCCGCTCGAAGTTGGGCTCGAAGATGCGCGCCTCGTCGCCGTAGTCGTAGTTCGTGGCGCCGCGCCCGGACAGCATGTCCTTCAGGCGCTTGTCCCCGAAGTTCCCCGAGACGATCACCCCGTCATCCGTGATGACCAGCCGGTCCAGGTCCTTCAACGGGTCCACGCCCGTCTCTTCCTTGAAGCGCTCCAGGTCATTGCCGCCCCGGCGCATCATGCACTCCAGCAGCAGCTCTCCGATGGGTGAGTGACGGAGGGCGTTGGCCTCGATGACCATCGCCGTCTTCCCCTTGCCCCGGGGCAGCGCGGCCAGCACGGGATCGCTCGGCTGCACCGGCTTCTTCTCCTCCGTCCCCGCGTCCACGGGCGTCGGCATTACGTACGTCCGCCGGCGCTCCATGCGCTCGCGCTCCTCCTTCCGCAGCCGGTTCGGGAATGCCACCTTCTGAGGGCGAGGGGCCTCCTCCTCGCCCTGCCCGGACAGCATCAGCCACGCGGCGAGGCCGAACAGCACCACCGCGAACACCAGCCACAGTCCACGACGCCGCTGCATCAGTAATCCCTCCCCTCGAACCACCAGAAGCCCAGGGCCAGCACACCCAGGCCGAACACCAGCACGCCGCCCAGCAACATCGGCAGCGACTGCACCCTCAGCGGCGCCGAGGCCGCCAGGTCCATGCTCGCCTGGGCCAGCGACGACAGCCGGGGCAGCATCAGCGTCACCGCCTTGAAGGACTCCCGGCTCAGCCCCTCCTCGAGGAAGGGGGCGATGTTCGTCCGGTAGCCGGCGAGGATGCCCGCCACCAGGGTGATGCCGCCGAGCCCCGCGCATAGCGCCGCGCTGCGCACCAGCGTGGCCGTCGTCAGCATCACCGCGTACACCGACGCGAAACTCACGCAGGCCAGCAGCGCCGCGACCACCGGCCCCACCGTCCAGTACCCCGTCTTCACCCCGAAGATGAGCACCAGCCCCACCGAGCCGTACAGCGCGCCGCTCATCGCCAGCGTCATCACCCCGAGGAACGTGCCAGCCAGGATGTGCCAGCGCCGCAAGGGCAGGGCGAGCAGGTGCTCGATACGGCCCGGCGACAGCAGGCTCGGCGCGAAGTCCGAGCATGAGACGATGCCGAACAGGATGCCCCCGTAGAAGACGATGGCCGCCGCCGCCATGAACACGGGCCGCAGCGCCACGTCCACCGCGACGATGTCGTTGTCCAGCATCTCGCCGAACAGCCGCGAGGCCGCCAGGGCTCCGTCCACCACCTCGATGCGCAGGCTCAACGAGAGCATCACCAGCACGCCCGTGACGCCCAACAGGAAGGCCAGGATGAACTTGCGAGAAGCCGCTTCGCGCAACACGTAGCCCGCGATTCCCAGCACGCTCCTCATGCCGCCACCCCCATGGCCGAGGCCAGCACGGCCTCCAGGTCCTGCCCGTCCCGCTTGAGCTCCACCAGGAGCGCCCCGGCCGCTCGCGCCTTGTCCAGCGCCGCGTTCAGCCCCGCCACGTCCGAGGTCTCCACGTGGTACTGCCCCTCGGTGCCCGCCGCCGTAAAGCCCGCCGAGGCCAGCGCGCCCGCGTCCGCTCCCGGCGCGAAGCGCACCGCCCACCGTGCTCCGCCGCGCGACAGCTCGTCCAACCGCCCCTCGCGCAGCACCTTGCCCTCGGCGAGGATGGCCACCCGATCGCAGACGCGCTCGGTCTCCGCCAGCAGGTGCGAGTTGAGGAAGAGGGTGGTGCCGCGCTGCACCTCCTCCTGGAGGATGCGCCGCACCTCCACGCGGCCCATGGGATCGATGCCGTCGGTGGGCTCGTCGAGGATGAGCAGGGCGGGGTTGCCCAGCAGCGCCGCCGCGAGCCCCAGCCGCTGGCGCATGCCCTTGGAGTAGCCGCCAATCTTCCGGCCCAGCGCGTCCGCCAGTCCCACGCGCTCCAGCAGCCGCAGGTTCGCGGCCGGGTCCGGCTTCAGCTCCTTGAGCCGCGCCACGGTGGCGAGGAAGGCCGGTGCCGCCCACGAGCCCGGCAGGTGCAGGCGCTCGGGCAGGTAGCCGATGCGGGCCCGGATGCGCGGATCCTCGGGCGAACCGCCGAGCACCCGCACCGTCCCCTCCGAGGGCTGGACGATGCCGAGGATGCTCTTGATGAACGTCGTCTTTCCCGCGCCGTTGGGGCCGATCAGCCCGAACGCACTGCCTTCCGGCACGGACAGGTCCACACCCCGCAGGGCCTCATGACCCCGGCGCCCGAAGGCACGCCGGTAGGTCTTGCGGAGTCCGATGACTTCGATGGCTGGCACGATGGCAACTCTACGACGGAGCCGGTGTGTCCATTGCCTCGCACGCCACGCGGGCGACCCGACGAGCCCACGTCTGGCCGAGTCGCGTGGTCCGCTGCGCACCCGGGAAGAAACCTTCGCACCTTTTTTCAGGGTTTCAGTGACTTCCGGGCCATCGCGCGCCCAGGTTTCGCCCTTTTGGGGGGAGGGCAGGTGTGGCCTGGGGTGTGCACAACCCCCTGGCGGAGGAGGCACTGATACATGTTGACGATTGATCTGATGGAGCAGGAGCTGCGAGCGGCGCGCCAGGAGTTGGCGGATGCGGAGCGGGGGCTGAGGGACGGTTCCGAGGCGTCCCGGACGCGCTATGCCCGTGCTCTCCACGAGGCGGACCTCGCCGAGCGCCGGGCCGCTCGCCTGTCCCGTGAGCGCGGCTGGCAGAACGAGGGCTGGCGCCAGGCTACTGTCTAGGCAGTCTCGGACATCGAAATGCTTCCAGGGCGCCGCCGTCGGTTTATACCGTCGGCCCATGGCATATCCGATTCATCGCCCGCGCCGCCTGCGCCGTTCGGCGGTCCTTCGTGAGATGGTGCGAGAGACCACGCTCGCCCCCTCGGACTTCATCTATCCGCTGTTCGTCGTGGAGGGCCGGGACATCCGCCGTCCCATCTCCTCCATGCCGGGCGTCTTCAACCTCTCGCTGGAGCACGCCGTCGCCGAGGCGAAGCAGGCCAAGGCGCTCGGAGTGCCCGCGGTGCTCCTGTTCGGCATCCCGGATCACAAGGATGCCCGGGGCTCGCAGGCGTACGCGCGCGAGGGCATCGTCCAGCGCGCCGTCCGGGAGATCAAGAACGCCATCCCGGACATGCTCGTCATCGTGGACGTGTGTCTGTGCGAGTACACCGACCATGGCCACTGCGGTGTCATCGAGGGCGGCCATGTCGCCAATGACGCCACGCTGCCGCTGCTGGCGCAGATGGCGGTGACGTGCGCCCAGGCCGGCGCGGACATCATCGCCCCCTCGGACATGATGGACGGGCGCGTGGCCGCCATCCGCTCGGCGCTGGACGAGGTGAAGCTCACCGAGGTGCCCATCCTCTCCTATGCGGCCAAGTACGCCTCGGGCTTCTACGGGCCCTTCCGCGAGGCGGCCCAGAGCACGCCCCAGTTCGGCGATCGCCGCACCCACCAGATGGATCCGGGCAACGTGCGCGAGGCCCTCAAGGAGGTGGACCTGGACATGGAGGAGGGCGCGGACATGATCATGGTGAAGCCCGCGCTGTCCTACCTGGACGTCATCCACCGGGTGCGCGAGCGCGTCGACGTGCCGGTGGTGGCCTACAACGTGTCCGCCGAGTACTCCATGGTGAAGGCCGCCGCCCAGAACGGGTGGGTCGACGGAGATCGCCTGATGCTGGAGATTCTCACCTCCATCAAGCGCGCGGGCTCGGACCTCATCATCACCTACCACTCGCTCGAAGCCGCGAAGCTGCTCGGTTGACGGTTCGGAGGGCGATCCCCCAGGGGGGGCTTGCGCTCACCCCCCCGATCGGGGGCAAAGATCCACCTTCGAGAATCGGCCATGGCCACCAAGAAGAAGAAGCGGCCCCCACCTAGACCGGCGGCACCCCGGACCGCGACCCAGCGCCCCCTGCGCGCTGGCAAGCGCCCGGGTGCCGCCCGTGCCTCGGTGCCCGGGGCCACCGCGCGTGTCGCGGGCCCGCTCCAGTACAAGGTCGTCGAGCTGTCCACCGTCGACGAGGGGACGCTCGAACGCACCGTGAATGAATGGAGCTCCAAGGGTTGGACCCTGGACGGTGTGCAGTTCGCCATGCGCGAGTCCTCCAAGCGTCCGGCCATGGCCTTCGTGTTCTTCACCCGCGAGGGAGAACCGGCCACGCATGACCTCGAGGGCGCCAGAGGCCGGCTGCGGCAGATGTCCGAGACGGGCTCGCCCACGTCCCAGCTGGTGTCATCGCCGGACTTCACGGGCAACGCGGCCGCGTCCTCCTCGTACTCCTACCAACGGCCGCCGGGCATGGTGAGCGCCCACGAGCGGCTCGCGCAGCTGGCGGGCCTGGACGAGCCGGAGCGCCCCGAGCGGGGCCTCATCCTGGAGCCCGAAGAGTGAGCTCTCCCCAACCCGTCTTCTCCTCTCCCCGCCGTCCTGGCCTGCGCGTGGTGCCCAACGGCGAGGAGCTGGGCTCGCCCTATCCCAAGGCCTCGCTGTGGATGCGGCTGGGCGCGCGCATCGTGGACGTGGCGGTGGCGTGGGGTCTCTACGTGGTATGTGGCGCCGCCGGTGGCGTGGTGGCGCTGCTCTTCCTGCTGCTGGCCGATGGAATGCTCCAGGGGCAGAGCGTGGGGAAACGCATCTTCGGTGTGAAGGTGATGCACCTGCCCACGCGCTCCGCGGCACGCCACCGGGACAGCACCCTGCGCAACGCGCCGCTGGCGCTCATCGTGCTGCTGGGGATGATGCCGCCGCCGCTGGGAGCGGTGGCGTGCATGGCCGGGCTGGTGGTCATCGGTGGAGTGGAGGCCCTGCGCGTGGTGAGGGATCCGCTCGGCTGGCGGCTCGGCGATACCTGGGCGCAGACGCAGGTGGTGGATGGGAAGGTCGTCGCCGGAGCAACCGTTGCAGCACGCACGCCCGTGACGGCCGCTCGCGTCCCGGGAAGATTCTTGTCCGCGGCGCGGGTTCGCCGTCGCCGCACTATCGAGAAGTCCAGAAGGGGAAAGCCTTGCGCATCGCGCTGACCTACAACCTCAAGCTGTCCGACTCGGAAGACGAGGCGGAGTTCGACACGCAGGAGACGGTGAACACGCTGGCGGCGGCCATCGAGCGGCTCGGCCACCGGCTGGAGCGCTTCGAGGTGAGTGGACCCGCCTCGCGCACCGTCGCCCGGCTCGAGGCGTACAGCCCGGATCTCATCTTCAACATAGCCGAGGGCCGCCGTGGCCGCTTCCGCGAGGCCTTCTATCCGGCGCTCTTCGAGGAGCTCGGGTTCGCCTACACGGGCTCGGACGCCTACGCGCTGGCGGTGACGTTGGACAAGCAGCTCACCAAGCTGGTGCTGTCCAAGCACGGCATCCGCACGCCGGGCTGGCAGTTCGTGGAGAAGCTCAACGAGCTCAAGGTCGAGGACCTGCGCTTCCCGGTCATCATCAAGCCCAACTTCGAGGGCTCGTCCAAGGGCATCACGCAGGACTCGGTGGCCGAGACGGTGGAGCAGGCGCGCGAGAAGGTGACGCAGGCGCTGGCGCGCTACCCGGCGGGCGTGCTGGTGGAGGAGTTCATCAGCGGCACGGACATCACCGTCCCGTACCTGGCGGCGGTGCAGAACGATCATGACGGCGTGCTCAGCCCGACCGAGTACGACATCGATCCGGCGGCCATCGCCGGACGCAAGTACGCCATCTACGATTACGAGCTGAAGACGAAGAAGGACAGCGCGGTGAAGGTGCGCGCCCCGGCCAGACTTTCTCCGAAGGTGGCCGAGGAGATGCGCAACATGTCGAAGAAGATCTTCCAGGTGCTCGACTGCAGGGACCTGGGGCGGATCGACTTCCGGCTGAGCGACGCGGGCGTGCCGTACTTCCTGGAGCTCAACGCGCTGCCCAGCCTGGAGCAGGGAGCGGGCATCTACGCGGCGGCGGCGCTGGAGGGCATCCACCTGGACGGGGTGGTGAGCGCCATCATCCAGAGCGCGGCGCGGCGCTACAAGATCAAGGATGGCAAGCGCCAGGGCAAGCCGGCGCGCAAGTCGGGACCGCTGCGCGTGGGCTTCACCTACAACGTGAAGCGCGTGAAGCCGGTGGCGGCGGACGGCTCGGCGTTGGAGGACAGCGAGGCCGAGTACGACTCGCCGACCACGCTGCAGGCCATCCGTGAGGCGATTGCCTCGTGGGGCCACGAGGTGGTGGATCTGGAGGCCACGGCGGAGCTTCCGAGCGTGCTGGCGAGCACGCCGTTGGACATCGTGTTCAACATCGCGGAGGGCTTCAAGGGCCGCAACCGCGAGAGCCAGGTGCCGGCGATGCTGGAGCTGCTGGACATCCCGTACACGGGAAGCGATCCAGCCACGCTCTCCATCGCGTTGGACAAGGCGCTGGCGAAGAAGATCGTCCGCCAGGCGGGAATCCACACGCCGAACTTCCAGCTCATGCACACGGGCAAGGAGCGGCTGGACAAGCAGTTCACCAGCTTCCCGCTGATCGTGAAGCCGGTGGCCGAGGGCTCCTCGAAGGGCGTGGTGAGCAAGAGCGTGTGCCACAACGAGGCGGAGCTGCGGGATGTGGTGAAGGAGATCGTCACCAAGTACCAGCAGCCGGCGCTGATCGAGGAGTACATCGGCGGGCGCGAGTTCACGGTGGGCCTCTTGGGCGAGCGGCGTCCGCGCGTGCTGCCGCCGATGGAGATCGTCTTCCTGGACAAGGAGGACCGGACGCCCATCTACAGCTTCCAGCACAAGCTGGATTGGAACGATCGCATCCGGTACGATGCGCCAGCGAAGATCGAGCCGGCGCTGTTGGAGAAGCTGCGGGCGGCGGCGCGAGGCTCGTTCATGGCACTGGGGTGCCGGGACGTGGCGCGCATCGACTTCCGCATGGACGACAAGGGCCGTATCTACTTCATCGAGTGCAACCCGCTGCCGGGCCTGACGCCGGGGTGGAGCGACCTGGTGCTGATCGCGCAGGGGGCGGGCATGGACTACCGGGGGCTCATTGGGGAGATCATGGCCCCGGCGATCCGCCGCTACAAGGAGCGCGAGGCCCGTCGCGCCGCCGACGAGAGCGCTCTGATGAAGCTGTCGATGGAGAAGGCCGCGATCGACAAGGCCACGCTGGCCGAGGAGAAGGTGGGGGCTGTTGCCGTGAGTGGCTCGGGTTCCTCCTCGTCCTCCGGTGAAGCGCCTCCTCGCATGGAGATGAAGGCCTGAGACCTGACTGAAGTCCCGGGGGAGACCTCCGACACGGCCCGGCACGGCGGTGGGCAACTCGCCCTGCGTGCTGGGCCTGTTCGTTTCAGCGCGGTCCGCGAATGAAAATCCCTGCCGTCCCGGGAGGGAGGCAGGGATCGAGGCGTTCCGCCGGATGACCCGGAGGCGGAATCCCGGACTGCCCTGGGGCTCAGCTACCCGGAGTCACCTTGAAGACCACGGTGCCGCTGCAGCTGTTGCTGGAGAAGCAGCCCGCGCGCAGCTCGTAGGTCCCCGTGGTGGGGGCGATGTACTGGATGAAGGAGGCCACTCCATTGCAGTTGTCATCGTTGTAAGCCACCTGGGTGCCGTCAGTGCCAACCAGGCTAAGGTAGGTGTCGCCCGTGGCCGATGCCCCCATCAGGTTGCAGGTGCCCACCTGCAGGAGGTCCCCTGCATTCAGGGTGACGGTCCGGTTGGCGGTGTTCTGCTGGGCGCTGTTGGTATTGGAGGTGCTGTAGGTGAGCGGCTCGATCTCGATCGTGGAGGGCACCATTACCGGGGAGCTGCGATCAGTGCGAGCGCCATCACCGAGCTGGCCGTAATAGTTGAAGCCCCAGGTCCATACACTGCCGTCCTGCTTGAGAGCGAGGGAATGTAGGCCGCCAGCCTGGACGGACACCGCACCCGAGAGCCCCGCGACCTGCACCGGCGTGGTGCGTCCGATGGTGGTGCCGTCGCCGATCTGGCCATTGGAGTTGTGGCCCCAGGCCCACACGGTTCCATCCTGCTTCAGCGCCAGTGAATGGGTGAGGTCTGCTTCGATGCTCGTGACGTCAGACAAGCCGGACACCGGCACCGGCGTGGTTCTATCCATGGTGGTGCCGTCGCCGAGCTGGCTATTGGGGTTGTGGCCCCAGGCCCACACGGTCCTGTCCTGCTTCAGCGCCAGCGCATGGTAGTGGCCGGACGCGATGGCGGCGGCTCTCGACAGTCCCACGAGCTGTACCGGCGTGGTTCTATCCGTGGTGGTGCCATCGCCGAGCTGGCCGTAGGAGTTATCGCCCCAGGCCCAGACGGTCCCGTTCTGCTTCAGCGCCAGCGAGGACCACCAACCCGCTGCAACGCTCATTACGCCAGAGAGCCCCGCGACCTGCACGGGCGTGGTTCTGTTCGTAGTGGTGCTGTCGCCGAGCTGACCGTTGTCGTTGTTGCCCCAGGCCCACACGGTTCCATCCTTCTTCACGGCCAGCGAATGCATGTTCTTCGCGGAGAGGGCCACCACGTTCGTGAGCCCCACGACCTGCACGGGCGTGGTTCTGTTCGTAGTGGTGCCGTCGCCGAGCTGACCGTGCGAGTTGTAGCCCCAGGCCCACACGGTGCCGTCCTTCTTGAGCGCCAGGTTATGGTGATCACCCGCAGCGATGGACTCCACGTTGTCGAGCCCCAGCACTCTCACCGGCTTGGTGCTCTGGATGGTCGTGCTGTTTCCGAGCTGCCCAGAATCATTGAGTCCCCATGCCCAGATGGTTCCGTCCCAGTTCAGCTTCAGACTGTGGGAATACCCGGCCGCCACCTTGCGAATCTCGATCTCGGGGGGCACCATCACCGGAGAGGATCGCATGGTGTTGGTGCCATCGCCGAGCTGGCCGTAGGAGTTGTCGCCCCAGGCCCAGATGGAGCCGTCCTGCTTGAGTGCCAGGGAGTGGCTGCAACCAGCTTGGACGGACACCGCGCCCGAGAGCCCCGCGACCTGCACCGGCGTGGTGCGTCCGGTGGTGGTACCATCGCCGAGCTGGCCCTGGTAATTGTCGCCCCAGGCCCACACGGTTCCATCGTTCCTCACCGCTAGCGAATGAGTGATTTTCGCGCCGATACTCGTGACGCCAGACAAGCCGGACACCGGCACCGGCGTGGCTCTTGTCGTGACGGTACCATCGCCGAGCTGGCCAGCGTAGTTGTAGCCCCAGGCCCATACGGTCCCATCCTGCTTCAGTGCCAGTGAGTGGAAGTGGCTGGCAACGAGGACCGTGACTCCCGAGAGCCCCGCGACCTGCACCGGCGTGGTGCTCGGGGTGTTGGTGCCATTACCGAGCTGGCCATAGGAGTTGTCGCCCCAGGCCCACACGGTCCCATCTTGCTTCAATGCCAGCGAGAACCTCCAACCCGCTGCAACGTCCACCACGCCCGAGAGCCCTGCGACCTGCACCGGCGTGGTGCTCGGGGTGGTGGTACCATCGCCGAGCTGGCCGTTGGTGTTGTTGCCCCAGGCCCACACGGTTCCATCCTGCTTCAGCGCCAGTGAATGCACGTTCTTCGCGGAGAGGGCCACCACGTTCGTGAGCCCCGCGACCTGCACCGGTGTGGTTCTGTTCGTGGTGGTGCCGTCGCCGAGCTGGCCGTTGGTGTTGTTGCCCCAGGCCCACACGGTGCCGTCCTTCTTGAGCGCCAGGTTATGGTGATCACCTGCGGCGATGGATTCCACGTTGTCGAGCCCCAGCACCCGCACTGGCTTGGTGCTCTGGATGGTCGTCCCGTTCCCGAGCTGGCCGTTGGCGTTGTTGCCCCAGGCCCAGACAGTCCCATCCAGGTTCACCTTCAGGTTGTGGAAGTATCCAGCAGCCAGGATCGAGGGCTGCCGCTGGGGTACACTGGCCACCGCGAAGGCCAGATCGTCCCGGTCATCATAGGAACTACTCGTGCAGGTGCCCGCCGAGCCCGTATATCGGAAGGCCGCGCGCACGGCCTGGGTGCTGCCGCCCGTCGGCAGCATGTAATTCACTCGCAGTGTCTGCGCACCGGCCCCGGTCGGCACCAGGGTGGTGATGAAGTTCCAGTTCGGGTTGCTCGCGTCCGCCGCGTAATACAGGTCCAGCGCGTCCGACGTGTACCCTGACCATGCCCACACATCGACTTCGATGGTCACCTGCTTGCCGGGCGCCAGGTCGGTGCCATCGGTGGTGTAGACCTTCACCCGCTCCAGCGACTCGTCGTTGTGGTAGGCGCCAGCGGTACCGTCGGCGCAAGTGCCGCCTAGGGTGTTGGGCGCGTTGAGCTCAGGCCCCATCGGTCCACGGCCGTTGACGAGGCTGCCCGAGTCACAGCCCGAAGCCACCCCGATGCATCGAGGCACTTTCAAGGTCGAGTCGTAGCTGGCCGTTGCCGTCAGCGCCGCCGAGGTGGCGCTCAGCTCCGGCATGGACTGCTCTTCCGTGCCACGCAGCCCCACCTCGGGCTGTCCACAGGCCACGGCCATCAGGGCGCACATCAGCGCGGCCCAGACACTCCCCCCATGCTTCCACTTCATGATTTGTCCCCTCCCTGGGGCACTAGAAACGCTTGCACTCCGCTGGGTGCGCCTCTGCATCGAAGGGGGCGGGTCCCAGTGCGAGTTGCGGTCTTGTACCCGGCTGGGGTCGGCGCTCCTTCCGTCAGTCCGCCAATGGGTTGTTCTTGAGCGCCAGGACAGCGGCCGAGCTTCGTGTGACCTACTGGAGCTGTGTGAGCCTCATCGTCCAATTTGACGTGGGTGAGGCTGCTTACACTGGCCGTCCTTTTTCTCCATCCTCACTCTGGCCACGGAGAACTGACGGGTGAATTCCACCTGGCCTGGCTCTCTGAGTTCCTCGGGGGAGGCGGTGCATTGCAGCACTGGAGAGCGCTCGATAATCTGCCCGCATGGCAGAGGACGACGTCAGCAGGGCGGAGGCATCGGAGACCCCATCGGCGGACGCCGCCGAACTCGAAAGCATAGGCTCTCAGGCCGCCTATGACGCGTTCCTTGCCGATGCGAAGGCCATCGAGCCAGGATTCATAGAGGAGTGCTGCGCCGACATCGCGCTCACCTACCAGAGCGTAATGCAGGGTGTGGAGAACGTGCTGGGCAGCGGGACGGTGGTCGTTGGCAGACTGCCCAACGTGAACGTCGTGGAGCTCTCGATGCTCCCGCGACTTGTCCAGGGGTTGGCCTTCGCCGCGCTGCAGGTTGACCGCGAGCTCGAGGCCGCCTCGTTCGGGAAGCTGTTCGAGCGGGCGCAACACCTGCGCCGCAAGCTGCGCAAGGCCGCCGACGCCCTCGCAGAGGCTCGCCTCCTTCCAGATGCCGACGTGGACGAGGTCTGGCTCCGCGGGCAGTACGATGCCCTGGACGATTGCTTGGCGCTCGTCGCGTTGTTGCGAAGGAATGAGACGCGGATTGCCGGTCGCTCACCGGTGGCTGCGCCTGATCTCGTCGAGGCGGAGCATCTCGTCGGGAAGCTGCGCGTGATGCTCGGGCAGCAAGGGGTCGAGAGCGACAGGGCAGCGTCGTCCCTCGTCAAGGTTGTCGAGATCCGCGATCGGTTCTGGACGCTGTTGAACCAGCGTTACGACGTGCTTTGGCGGTGCGGTGCGTGGCTCTACGGCCGTGCGGTCGATGAGCGCGTGCCACCGCTCCCGGTACGGCAGGCGCTGGTCGGGAAGGCCCGGAGCGTGCCGACAGAGCGGGAG
Organism: Archangium lipolyticum; assembly: GCF_024623785.1. NCBI lineage: Bacteria > Pseudomonadati > Myxococcota > Myxococcia > Myxococcales > Archangiaceae > Archangium > Archangium lipolyticum. The sequence continues at coordinate 630,220 of NZ_JANKBZ010000001.1, read as the reverse complement.
GCTCTGCGGCCAGTGCCGGAACAGCGGGCGATCATGAATCCTCCGCCTCTCATGCCTACGCCCCCGGTGAGCACGCCCGCCAGTGTGCCCGTGCGCGACAGCACCCGGCACTTGCATGATCTGCAGCGGGAACTGGAGCGGAAGGCCCGGTTCCTCGTCCGGATTGGCGTCGTTCCGCCCCGGAGCTGAAGATTGTCCCGGGCTTTCACGCGGCGACACGCCGCGGTCCCCGGCCCGGGAGCGAGAGCAGGGGAGCGTGTTATGGGGCCGGCGCCTGGGTGGTGATTGGCGCCGCGGTCTCCGTGACGACGAGCACCTCGACTCGGCGGTTGAGCTGGCGCTCCTGCTCGGTGGCGGGTCTGGGGCTCACTGGCCAGTCCGAGCTGAAGCCACGGATTTGCACCTGCGTCCAATGGATACCCTGGTTTTTCAGATAGCGCCACACCGCCTGGGCGCGGTGCAGAGACATGGTCATGTTGGACATGTCGGTGCTCTCACGGTCCGCATGTCCCTCGATGATGATGGTGCTCTTCCTGGTCTGTTCCGAAAACCGCAGGACAACCTGGTCCAGCAGTGCCACCTCGTTCGGCAGCTCCCAACTGCCCTGGGCGAAATGAATTTCTCCTCGCAACACGATCCGCTCCCGAGGGCTGGGCTGATAGGGTCGCAACGGCTCCCGAGGATCCTCGTTCGAGGTCTCCTGTGGATCGCCACGGCTGAGGGCGTTGAGCTCCCAGGTACCGACCGGCCGGATTCGATCCTCTCGTTGTGGGGGCGAGGATTTGTCCAGGTCGAGCTGGAGAGTTGCATCTTTGATTGGATCCAGGTCAGTGATCCTGGGAGGAGGTTCGCTGCGGAAGGCGACGCCAGCGAGCACGCGGAAGCGAGGCGTCCCCAGGGCTGTACCGAAGCTGGGGCCACCCAGGACGAAGGCATCCAGCCCGATCAGCAGGGGGAAGCGCACCCCGCCGAGCACATCCATCGACAGTTGGGGAGAGAGCGTAGCCCGCGTGCCCAACTCTCCGCGAAGACCCGTACCCGTCGTGGACAGCGCGGCGCCAAGGCGCACCTCGGCGCTCGTCGCTCGTTTGTCCTCCAGTCCGACGGCCTCCATGAGAATGGGCGGGCGGAACAGCACGCCCGCCTCGAGCGAGGGTTGCAGCCAGCCCACGGTCGTCCCGACCACCATCCGCGCGTGAAAGCGCGGTCCCGCATCTCCCGCCAGGGCCTGCTTGGTACCCAGTGGCAGCCCCGCGCCCAGGTCGGCCGACAGGTTCACGGGATACCCTTTGCGCTGGGACAGCAGCCCCAGTCGGGCCTGGAGCACGGGGGTACCCACGCCCTGGATGGCCAGCTCGCTCAGGCCCGCCAGGGTGGGGTCGTCCCCGTGCTGCCAGAGCACGAACGGCACCTGGGCGCTCAGCTCGAGCCACGGCTGGACGCCGTAGCTGGCGGCAAGCAGTGCGGTCGCCCTGTCGCGCACCACGTCCAGGTCCTGCTCCCCATCATTCAGCCGCAGGGGCAGGCGCTGATAGTGCCCTATCAGGCTGATGCTCAGGCCCCCGGGAACCATCAGCTCGCCGTTGCCGACCAGCAGCGTGCCGCGCCCCACGTTCGTCTCCAGCCGCTCCAGCTCGAAGCCCGGCAACTGCTCGGTGGTCTGGGCTGACGCGAGTGGGCACACCAGCAGCGTCGCGGCCACTGCTCCCCGGATGGATGAATGTAGGTGCATGTGTTCTCTTTGACTGTTCCGGGGAAGCGAGGCGAGAGGTGGCCCCGGGAGCGCAGGATGGGCCTCTCCCTGGAACGAACTGCTTGGCGTTAATCCTACTGCGGTGAGGGCGTTCCACCAAACCCCTGCCGCCCGGTATGGCGGTAGGGGTCGAGGAGCGGCGCCTTCAGCGCGGCGCCGTCAGTTGCTGATGGTGCACTGACTTCCGCCGACATTGTTGGCGAAGGTGTTGTTGTACTCGAACAGGGTGAAGTTCGTCGTCACTGCGGTGCTGCCGGTATAGCTGCCATTGCTCCGAGAGATGCCGCAGCCGGACGAATCGCTGAACGTGCTGTTGGTGATGAATCCGCCAATCTCCTGGTGCACGTTCACGTTGCCCATACCGAAGCCGTTGGTGCCCAGACTTCCAGCTTCGGTGACGATCACATGGTCGAGCTTGCTCCCACTGGCCTGCCAGAAGTGCAGCCCGCGCCAGCGCGAGGTGGAACCGTAGCTGATCCAACGGAATCGGATCGGCGAAGCCACGGTTCCTACCGCGATCAGCTTACCGGGTTGGCCATTCCCACCGACCTTGAGCTCACTGTTGCGAGGGAACAGTAGCGTCGCGCCGGGGTCCAGGGTCAGCGTCGGGTTGGACTCGGAACCCACATTGATGGATGCGGAGTTGCTGAACGTATAGTAGGCGTCAGCCCCGAGGTTGGGCCACGTCTGGGTGGTGAGCACGTTTCCCGAGGCGATCAGCAACCCGTTCTCCTGGTTGCCCCTGATGGCGGTGCCTGTGGGGAGTGTGCCGACGGAGTTGGCGTCCATGCGCATGGCGACGCCGTTGTCGTCGATCACGGACAGTGCGGTGGAGCCCGGACCGAACGCTCCGCCATTCTTCAGATCGGCACCATACTCGCCGCTCTTCCGCAAGATGACGTTGTTGATGACAGGGCGCGCGCCGCCACCGGCGTTGTCCCCGTACACGTTCAGGTTGCCCATACCGGCACCGATTCGACTGCTGAAGCCGGCGTACTCGATCGTGGTGTAGGACAGGCGGGTGGTGTTGGACGTCTGGCTCCACAGGTGCACGCCCTCCCAATGTCCGCGGTCGGGAGTGGCCGCGTCCGCAGTGAGGAGGACGGGGGAGGTCGCGGTGCCATCCAGTACCAGGCTTCCCGGAGCTGTGTCGCCGACGTACAACCCGAAGGCGGGCCCGAAGTGCAGCACCGACCCTGCAGCGATGGTGAGTGTGGGGCTGGTGACACCCTGGACATTGACAATATCATTCACGACGTAGGGGATACCCAGGTTCGGCCAGGTCTGCGTACGCGAGACATTGCCCCGGAGCTCGACTGTGTTGTTGGAATTGCCCGTGAAACTGCCGCCAGTCGGCAGCGTGCCAGCTTGGTTGGCTCCGATGGCTACGGCGTAGCTCCCACTGTCCGAGACGCTGAGCAGGGTCGACCCGGCCCCGAAACCGCTGCCATCATCGGCCGCCCTCACTCCGACGATGCTGCTATTGCGTACCGTTACGTTGCGAAGTACCGGCGCCGCTTGGTTCTTCATGGCGATGCAGGCGCCCTCTCCCGTGTCACGCCCGCAGTCGCTCAGCGTGACATGGTTGAGCTCCGAGGAACTCCCCGCCGTGGTGAACGCCACGCCGCGCCAATAGCCCTTGGTGGACACGCTCTGGTTCGCCACCATGTGGATCGGTGCCTCCTGAGTCCCCATCGCTCGCAGTGCTCCTTGCGTGAAGCGGAGTTCGGAGTCCTGGTTGAAGCGGATCTGCACCCCCGGCTCCAAGGTGAGCGTGGGGGTACTGGCTCCGCCGACCTGAATGGAGCCGGTCACCACATGTGGGTTTTCCGTCTCGCGCCAGGTCTCATTCGTGGTGATGGGGGCGGTGTGGAGGGTGGGCTGGGGCTCGGTGACCGTGAGTGTGGCCTGCCCTTGGTGGGTGATTCCGTCGGCGGTGGCGCTCGCGCTGATGGTCGCGGTTCCCGGGGTGAAGGTGGTGACCTTGCCCGTCGAGTCCACCTTCGCCACGGACTCGTCGCTCGATGTCCAGGTGTAGCCGGAGACAGTGAACGGATTGCCGTCCTGGTCCGTGGCGCTGGCCGTGCACTGCGAGGGCCTGGTGGCCGGCACGGGGTCACACTTTACAGTGACCGCCTTGAATTCGGGTTCGGTGTCGCACCCGCTGAGCACCAGCAGGGTTGAGAAACAGAGGGATGTCTTTTTGAGACTCATGAACGCTGAACTCCTTTGGACTGGATGATAGGACGGATTGGTATGAGGAGGGGGACATGGGTGGAGGCTGTGGCGGCGCGCGAGCTGCGCTCCCTCCGAGGGGGAGCGAGTTTGGTTCAGGGGTCAGCTTACCGCCAATACTTTAGTCCCCGTGATTCCAGATATTTACGCCAACGAGGGCTTCAGTGCGAGCACACCCGCGGTGTGGCCGCTCTTGTGCTCCTGGTGGCAGTTGACGGTAAGCTTACATCCGAGTGGGATACTACCGCTCTTGAAGAGGTGAGGCGCAAGTGCTCCGTTCGAAGATCCTGATCTTGCTGTGGCTTGGCGTCCTGGTCGCCTGTGGGCGCAATGAGCCGAGGGGGGCGGCATCAGCGGACTCGCTGGGGAAGAGCTTCACGGCGCTCGACGCCTCGACCCCGGACGCCTCGACCGTGGAGCACCTCCTGACATGGGACGGGAATAGTGCTCCTCCCGGCACCACCGGTAGCAGCTGCCTGGAGTGTAACGGCCTTCCCGATGGTGGTAGTTCCTATGCCTGTCCGGGGGATGCTGGGGTGAGCGGTTGGACGAAGAGCTTCGATGACCTTGTCCCATCCGATTCCATGGTGGTGGGGGTCCGGGCGAAGGTGTATGGCGCCAGTGTGAGTGCTTTGGATGCGTCGACAAACATCACGGTCGAATTGAATGGTGGTTCATCGAGTGATGGTGGCGTTTCGCTCGGCTCTTTCGCTGCGGTGAACCGCAGTTGCGGTAGGTTGGGTGGAGTCTGTGGCGCTTGTTTTGATGGGGGGGGGGCCTGCGATCCGGTTGTCTCCGCACCTCTCGACGGTGGCAGTGGCTACAGATACGGAGCTGGAGACGCGGGCATCAACAGGCTCACGCTCAAGCCCAGCACAAATTACTATTGTGTCTCCCATGTCGAGCTCTCCCTGTCCCTCGCGAAACGAAGAGGCAGCATCCGGGTTGCGCCTGAGCTTGATTTTGGCAAACAGAAGCAAAACCTGACGAGTGCTCCCACCCGGACGCTGACGGTGCACAACGACTCGGACGGGCCCCTCAACGTCTCTGGCCTCAGTCTCAGCAGCAGCACGCCCTTCACCATCGTTACGCCGAGTAGAGACGCGGGTCAGGGATTCGTGATCGATCCGCATAGCTCTTACGATATCGAATTGACGTTCAAGCCTAGTGCCCTCGGGGCAGTCAGCCGCTTCCTCACCATCGACAGCGACGCCACGAATGCCGGGAGTGGCGGGGATACTATCGTTGAACTCAAAGGCTTTGGGGTGCAGTATATCAATGATGTGGACACCGATGGAACTGATAGTGTGCCGGAGCCGCTGCGTCTCAAATTCGGCGAGCAGCGTGCGCGGATCGCCAGCCAGCCCAAGACCGTGCGGGTACAAAACGCTGGCAACGCTTCCTTGATTGTCTCAATCCCTCCTCTCGTGGGGCCCTTCGCATTGTCCCCCCTTCCGGGCCCCAACCCTTTCACCTTGAATGCGGGCGAAGGCGCAGATTTGAAGGTGGTGTTCAATCCTACAGCCGCGGGGCCAGCAACGGGCTCTCTCACCCTGAGGACCAGCGCCACAGACGGAAGGCCCGACGTCACAGTTGACCTTGAGGGTACCGGCGTGGATCCCCGGTTGGTGGTGAGCAAGCCCTTGCTGGCCTTTGGAAAGCGTATCGTGGGAGACACGCCAGTGTCCGATACGGTGCAGTTGAGCGTCTCCGGTGACGGCACTCTCCCCGTCGTTGTCCCCCAAGCCATCCCCGGCACGTCCTTTACCATTGCACCGTATGGTTTGTTCAACATGACCATGGACGGTGGAACTCGGGATTTGACGGTGACGTTCAACCCCGACAATGTGGGGCTACAAGAGGTTCCACTCGAGTTCAGAGACGACGGGGGCGTGAGCCTCGGTCGTGTGGAGAAAGTTTCCGGCGAAGGGGTAGCCGCGTTCAGGATGGAACCGAGCAATGGTCTTATCGACTTTGGTCCCGTGAGAATAGATGGGGACGGTGGGACGGCTACGGTCAGTTTCATCAACCGTGGCACGGCGCCCATCAGGTTCTCGGGCCTGTCCAAGCCGAGTGCGCCATTCTCCACTCCTGCCGGAACACCCACTCAGTTTGTGCTTGGTTCCAGGGAAACCAAACGCATTGATGTGGCCTTCAATCCCACGAGCGTAGATTCGTTCACCGGGGCTTTGACCTGGAACAGCAATGCCGATCCCGAATTCAGCCCGAACTCCTCAGTGGGACTCAAGGGGAGAGGCGCTGTTGTCAGGGGCGAATTCAGGTTGGCGCTGGATGATGCCGGGACGCCCCTCACAAATATTAACTTCGAGGGCGTGCGAGTGAACACTACCTCCCAGGTGATGGTGAGGCTCGCCAATACCGGCGGGCTTCCTCTTACTTTCCAATCGCCCAAGGTTGTCCATGTTTCTCCGATTCCCGACGGGGGAACATCCAGCGGGTGGTTTTTCTATCAGGGGGCGGCCTCATGGACCATTGAGCGTGACCAGCACTACGACTTCGTGTTGTCCTTTACGCCGGAGGTGAAGGAGATGATATACAATGGCACCTTCTCCATCCAGACGAACGCGTTGAACAGTGCGGACGGTGGGATGACTCTTCCGCTGCAAGGGTTTGGCGCCTACTCGCAATTGTCGGTCGACCCCAAGAGTCTCACGTTTGGAGACATCCCGGTAGGAACATCGAGCTCGGCGAAGTCCGTTACCGTCTTCAATTCAGGCAATGCCACGGTGATGTTGAGCGAGCCGTCCGTCAGAGGACCGTTCAGTTTGCGCTATCCCAATGGCAGGCGGCCGCCTGTCGCAATAAGCAGGCACACGCCCTACACGTTTGATGTGGTTTTCAATCCGTCGCAAGAGGGGGCTGCGGATGGAGGAATCATCATCACCGATCCCGGCGGCGAAGTTCCAGAGTTGAACGTGGGGCTCTCTGGCTACGGCACTGTTGCGAAATTGGGTATCTCGCCTGCGGATTTCAAATTCAATAATCAACGTGTCGGTGAGACCAGTGGTGTCCAAGCGTTGACTATCAAGAATCAAGGTCAGGCTCCACTGTTTGTCTATCAACTCTTCTCCTCTGACGACAGCGTCTTCAAGGTCGTGGAGCCTTCGGTATTCAATGTTGATGCCGGTCTGGATGGCGGTCTGACGCTCAATCCAGGTCAAGCGGAGGTCGTGAAGGTGACCTTCACTCCGAAGGAATTGGGCCCGGCGACGGGCACTCTCTTCATCAACAGCAGTTCCGCGACCACGTGGGTTAATCCGCCCATGACGGGCACGGGCGTCGCTGGTCAGATCAAAGTGGAGCCCAGCTTCCTGGCCTTCGTCGACCCTCCTGTGGATGTGGATGGTACCGCTACTGCACAGGCGCAAGTGCGCATCAGCAACACAGGGAAGGCTTCTCTGACGATCCGCAGAGTGAGACAACCCGAGGATAGCTCGTTCTCTGTTTCGGGACTGCCCGCGGACGGAGGCACGCTGACGTTGGGTCCGGCTCCTGACACGGGTTCTCCACAAGAGTGGCCGCTCACGGTTACCTTCAAACCCCGTCAGCGCGGTACTTTCTTCACTTCCACCGTGATCGAAAGTGATTCCTTCTCGTCACCCATGCTGCCACTGCCTCTATCGGGTACTGGAGTCGCCGCGGCCGTGGTCCTGGTGCCCGATCAAGTTCCGTTTGGTCAGTCCAACGTGGGTACGGCCACAGTCCAGAACATCGGCATCAACAACGTGGGTGAGAAGACCCTGTACGTCGCGAACATCGCTTTCACGGATGTGGAGGGAAGTGATGCGGGAATGGCACTGGACTTCAAGACCGAAATGACCTTCCAGCAGGCGGTAGATGCTGGCTCGACGCTCACCGTACCGATCGAGTTCAAGCCTCGGCAAGTGGGCGCGCGCGAGGCCCGGGCCATCATCTACTCAAACGCCCGAACGGCGGATGGTGGGCACGCGGAGGCTCACCTTTGGGGCGAGGGCACCGTGCCAGGTTTGAAGCTGGATCCTACCAATCTGAGCTTTGGGGACGTGCTGGTAGGCAGCCCCTCGGAAGCCACCCTCAAAATCACCAATACGGGCAGCGGTCCGCTCACCGTGAACTCCATTACATTGGGTGGGCCGGACATGGCCTCCTTTGCCCTGGCGAAGCCCGATTCGGCCGTGACCCTTGCTCGCGGGGCCTCTCTGTTGGTGTCTGTGACGTTCAAGCCATCTGAGGAACGGACATTCCTGGCCAATCTAATGGTGAGTACCAACAACGTGGACGCGCCCAACGTGCCCATTGGTCTGAGAGGCACGGGAGTCCGTCATCAGATCCATGCCGAACCGAGCCCACTGAGTTTTGGGAACCAGCTCGTCAACAGCAATTCGAACTGGCGCACCCTGACCATCACCAACAATCGCAAGGAAGTTGTCAGCATCAGGTCGATCACCACGGAGGGACCGTTCGAGCGGGATCCTGCTCTCACCCTGCCGCGCGACCTGCAGGGCAAATCCGAAGGACAAGATGGTGGTACGGCTACGGGCATCAATAAGCTGGACGTAGGCGTGCGCATCAAGCCTCAGGTCGAAGGCGAGGTGAAGGGCAAGCTGAGGATCACCTTCACTGACCAGGCTCTGCATCCGATCGAGGTAGAACTGCAGGGTTCGGGCATCCCCGCTGTGCTCTCCATCACGCCTTCTTCGCTGGACTTTGGTGCGGTTCGTGCTGGGGGCGAAGCGCGCCCACTGACTTTCACCATCAACAACCTGAGCGATGATGAGATCGAGCTCGGCAATCCAGTGGTGTTGCGAAGCACCGGCGAGTCCTTCGATTATGTCTGGTCCAGTCTGGAAAACAGGAAGCTCAGTGCTCGCGAGCGCTACTCCGTGACGGTGGGTTACAAACCCCAGTCGGAGACCACGTCGGATATCACCTTGAACTTTGGCACCAAGAAGCCAGCGTGGCTGGGGGAGGCGAATCTCCAACTCAAGGGCCGAGCGGTGAAGCGCATCCTCGGCGTCGAGCCAGAGAGCCTGGACTTCGGCAAGGTGGAGGTAGGTAAGCCAATGCCGAGCAAGGAGGTCACCATCACCAACCTGTCCGCTCATCCGCAAAAGGTGTTGGTGGCGCTAAAGGGCGAAGGTCCGCCCTTCGTGCTGGAGGCGAAAGCGCTGGAGGTCCCCCTCCCGCCGAGCGGTGTCGCCACCTTCACGGTGGGCTTCGCCCCCACGGAAGCGGGCCTAGTGGAGAACGAGGTGCGGATTTCGCTGCAGGGAGACACCGTGGCCGATGCGATCATTCCGGTGGCGGGCTATGGCCGCAAGCAGCAGTGGAGTGGTGGGGGAGGGTGCGCTCTGGGCGGTAACCAGACAGGGGTTGCCGCGTTGGTGGCGCTGGTGACGCTGGTGCGCTTGGGCTCGCGGCGGCGGAGGCGTGAGTAGTCGGATGGTCTTCGACGTCAGGAAGATCCTCGAGCTGCTTGAGACTGGCACCCCCGCCGATTCAGGGGTGCCGGTCTGGCAGTACGAGAGTTGGCAGGATCCAGAAGGGTTCGCCAATGCCCTGGCCGTGGTCCATGTGGGCCGTGGCGCTCCCCTCAAGAGCCGCGCGGGCCAGCACTACGATTTCTTCCACGATCTCGTCGTCCGCCATGGCAACACGGACCGCGTGGCCCTGCGCAGCTACGACCGGCGGAGCGGTTGGCAGGTACTGGGCTACAAGCAACTGCACGAGCAGGCTTCGCGGCGGGCCACCGAGTGGGCCCGGCAGGGCGTCAAGGCCGGGGCCAAGGTGTGCCTGCTCTATCCCGTTGGGAGCGAGCTGCTCATCTCACTCGTGGCCGCCCTGGGCCTGGGGGCGTGCATCAGCTTCCTGCTGCCCCAGGGCCGGCGCTTCATCGCGCGCCGCCTGGAAGCGCTCGCACCGGACCACATCGCCGCCGAGCCGCACCAGGCGCTGCTGTTGGAGGGCTTCGAGAAGCAACTGTTGCAGAGCAAGGGCCAGGCCTCCCCAGCCTTCACCTCGCATACCTACAAGCCGGGCGAGCCGGTGGGGTTGCTCTTCTCGCCACTGGTGGAGCCGTCGGGGACTCCGGCGCTGCTCACCGCGGAGGATGCCTGGCGTGGGGCGCTGGTGGATGGATTGCTCACCTTTGGCCTCGGTCCCGGAGAGCACCTGGCCGCGCCCGGTTACCACCCCCTGCAGCACCTGCCGGCCTTCCTCTTCACCACGCTGCTGCGCGGGGCCACGTACCTCCACCTCGAGCTGTCGGACCTCGAGGCCAACCCCGCGCTGCTCGTCGAGCACCCGGTGCGCGCGCTCGGCGTCACCCCGGCCCTGCGGGACGCGCTGTTGCGCGCCCGCACGCCGCTGAAGAACGTGGCCCACTGGTTCCGCAACCCCGAGGAGCCCATCGACTGGGTGGCCTGGCGCGCCTGGGTGAAGCAGTGCGGGCTGGCCGCGGTGCCGTCCTCCAACGTGCTCGTGGATGCGGCCGCCGGAGGCGCGGTGCTCGGCTCACCCCGACGGGTGAGGGATCTGCACACGGAGACGCCTCCCGCTCCGGGCCGAGCCTGGGCGCTGCGTGACGTGAACATGAGCGGCCAGGAGGCGCCGGGAGACCTGGGCGTCTTCACCCTGTTGCCGGACAAGGAGCGGCCGCCCGCTTATGTGGTCCTCACGCGCTCCTATGGCCTGTACCACTACGGAGGGCCCCGCACGGCGAGGAGGGAAGGGCGCGTCTACCCGGCCGCCGAGGTTGCAGCGGTCGTGCAGGACCTGTCCTTCGTGCGTGGCGCCGCCGTAGTGCCTGCCCCCACGGGTGGTGTGGCCGGCCACTACCGCCACGTCTTGCTCGTCTTCACTGGAGCCCAGGCTCCACAAGCGGGCGTCTGGATGCAGGAGCTCCGCCGCTGCATCGAGCTCCAGCTCGGGGTCGAGCACCTGCCCGACCGCACCGAGTTCATCCCCCTCTATCCTCGCAAGGTGGACGGGCAGGTAGACGAGGCCTGGTGCCACATGCAGTTCCTGACGGGAGCGCTCCACAGGAAGAGCTCGGATCCTCTCTTCCAGGCGCTCACCGCGCTGCGCGGCCATCTGCTGGAAAAGGGAGGGCCGGGTGTGTGACGATGGCGCGGCCCACGCGGTCCGACGAAGGGGTGTGCCATGGGAGTCCAGGTCGTCACGGGGGCCATGCTCCAATGCAGCTTTGGTGCGGCCCCGTCCTCGCTGATGGTTCTGCCCGCGAACAAGGTGATGGCCACGACGCCGGCGGCCAACATCATGGACAACAAGCCGATGCTGAACATCCTGCCCTTCGGCATGTGCATGTCGATGGCCAACCCCATGGTGGCCGCGGCGACGGCGGCGGCCATGGGGGTCCTCACGCCCATGCCGTGCATTCCGGCCACGGCGGCTCCATGGGTGCCGGGTTGCCCCAAGGTGATGATCGGCAACATGCCGGCGGTGGATAGCAACTGCAAACTGATGTGCAACTGGGGCGGCGTCATCCAGGTCGTCTCCCCCGGGCAGTTCACGGTGCAAAATGGCTGAACCCGCCAAGCAGCAGCCTCTTCCTCCTCTCGAGATCCACCTCCTGGACAAGCCGCTGTACGGCGAGGCGTCGGACCTGGAGAGCTCGGATGAGCGGCTCGAGAAGGTCAACGCCCTGGTGTCCCGCAGCGACTACCTGGATGCGGCGCGGGCGGCCGAGGCTCTGCTGCGCCAGGGCATCTACGACGTGCGGCTGGTAGGCCCTTATCTTCTGGGTCTCTTCATCGAGGGCGGCCTGGAGTCGATGCCGGTGGTGTTCCACTCGCTCTCCAAGACCTTGTTGCTCAACTGGCCGACCTTCGGTCCGCGCGAGCGCAAGGACGTCTTCGCCGACGGAGGCCTGCGCTGGTTCCTCAAGGTGCTCAACAAACACCTCGAGCACCACGAGCGCCTCAAGGACCAGACGTGGCAGCGCTGGAGCCTCCCCAGCAACCGAGAGCCCCTGGAGCAGGCGCTCGCGCTCAGCGAGGAGATCTTCTCCGCGTTCGGCCGGGTGATGCCCCGGAATGGGTGCGAGGCTCCATTCCGCCGTCTCTCCCAGTGGCTCGAGGGCCACCTGGCGTCGCTGCCCACCCCGGCTCCACCGGACGAGCCCGAGCCGGAGCCCGAGGAAGAGCCCGAGGAGGAGGAAGCCCAGGCGCCGTCGCGGCCAGCAGAGTCCATGCGCTCCGCTCCCACGCCGGCCGGTCCCTCCATGCCGGTCTCTCCCGCGTTGGCCCAGTTGATGAGCAAGCTGGCCGCGTTCGACACGCTCGTCGAGCGCCAGGATTTCCTGCGCGCCAGCGTGGTGGCGGCGGACGTGCTCAACGTGGTGGAGCATTTCGATCCGCGCGTGTACCTGCCGGCGCTCTTCTCCAGGTTCTTCGCCGGGTTGAGCACGAATGCCGAGCAGGTGGAGCCGCTGCTGCAGAGCACCGAGACGCTGTCCTTCCGTGCGCTCGACCAGCTCTACCGGGTGGATTTGCAGACCTTCCTCGCGCAGAGCGCGAATCCGGATGGGGAAGGGGAGTAGCAGGGCATGGACGGCCCGCTCGAGCGGCGCATCCGCGAGCGCATCCGGAGCTTCGACGTGCCCGCGCTGTTGGATGTGCTGGCCACTTCCGGCTACGGCGACGCGGAAATCGAGTACCGCAGCCACCGGACCACCGTGCACCAATCCCACCTGGTGCACGACATCCAGTTCATCCATCAGCCGCGCAAGCGTGTCATCATCACGGTGAACGTGGGGCTGCTCAGCGCACAATCGCCGCTGCCATCCTTCATGATGCAGACGATGGATCAGCTCGATCATGATCGGCTCGAGCGCTTCATCGGGTTCTTCGATCACCTGCTGCTGTGGGAGTGCTTCGCCGGGCTGTATCCGGAGCGCGAGGGAGCGCTGCTGCCCGGTTGGCCCGAGGCGGCGAAGGACCGGCTGCGGCTGCTGCGCCCCACCTGCCAGAGCACCCTGCACTGGCTTTTCAGCAAGGTCTTCCCCGACGCGGAGATCTCTGTTCGCCGCGAGGTGCGCCACCAGCGGGTGCCCGCGTCCGAGGTGCGGCTGGGTGCCAGCGCGCTCGGGGAGGGCGGCTCCATGGGCGGTTTCGCTTCCATCCCCGCGGGGGGCATGGAGGTTCGCATCTTCTGCAACGAGCCGATTTCCAGCAGCGGCGTACCGTGGGCCGTGGAGGCCCTCCGTCGCTTCGAAACGGATCTGCTGCCGCTGCTCGCCGAGACGGTGTTGATGCTCACCGTCATCCTCGTGCTGCGCGATCAGGAAGGGTTCTTGCGCCTCGAGCGACAGAGCCATCTCGGCTACGACCCTCTACACGGAGCTCCCGTAGAGACCCGACAGGTCCTTCTCTTTTCGGGTGACACCTCGAGTTCCCGGGCTCGCGCCGCGTCTTGATGCGAGCGGGGGGCCTCCTTGACCCATGCAAGTCCTTCTCCCTAAACTCCTGAGCCAGAACACAGCGGTCTGTGTCCTGCGGTAGCGGGGGTGGGGCATGGGTTCTCAAATGACGCAGACCGTTTCGTGAAGGAGATGCCGTGCCCATTCAGGACAAGCTGCCGAAGTCTCGTATCACTCTCGTCTATCGCACCAAGATCAACGGCCAGCAGGAGGATGTGAAGCTCCCCTTCCGTGTCGTGGTGCTCGGTGATTTCTCGCTCGGCAGCTCCACGGATCGGCAGGTGGACCTGGATGAGCGCAGGATGCGCTCCGTCACGGGTTCCAACATCAACGATCTGATGAAGGACATGGGCATGTCCCTCTCGTTCGATGTGGCCGACAAGGTCAGCGCCGATGGTGAGGGGCGGATGCAGGTCGAGCTGCCCATCGATCGGATGAAGTCCTTCCACCCGGACGAGATCGTCCACCACGTGCCCAAGCTCAAGGCGCTGATGCTCCTGCGCAAGTTGCTGCTGGAGATGCAGGCGGACATCGACAACCGCAAGGAGCTGCGGCGCACGCTCTACGAGCTGTTCTCCAACAAGGAGCAGCTGCAGAAGCTCCTGGAGAGCGATCAGCTCAAGAGCTACGTGTCCATGCGCCTGCCCAAGGCGATTCCTCAGTCCGAGCAGCCCGCGCTCGCCGCCGCGAACGCCGCGGCCGCCAAGGCCTGATCCCTCCACGCACCCTTCTCCACGCCGAGGAACCACCTTCCCATGGCCGCCGAAAAAAATTACCTCAGTGAGCTGTTCAAGGTCCGCGGGCTCGAGATGCCCACCAGCGCCCAGCCGATGATCGGCACCGGCCTGGTTCCTGTTTCCTCCAACGAGGTGCAGGTCCCGGGTGACGAGCGCTTCATGTCCTCCCTGGCGGCGCTGCTCTACAACGTCGAGCCCATCCAGGACGACGTGGGGCAGGTCCGCTTCGACAAGGGCGAAGTGCTCAAGGCCGTCGCGCGCATCGATGAGCTCATCGAGTCGCAGCTGAACGAGATCCTCCACCACGAGAAGTTCCAGCAGATGGAGGCGGCCTGGCGCGGCCTCGAGGACCTCGTCAACAACACCAACTTCCAGGCCGACATCACCATCGACCTCCTGGATGTGGGCAAGGAGGAGCTGGCCGAGGACTTCGAGAAGAACTCGAGCAGCATCTTCTCCAGCGCCCTCTTCGACAAGATGTACATCAAGGAGTACGACCAGTTCGGCGGCCGTCCCTACGGCGTCATGCTGGGTCTGTACGACTTCTCCGCCTCGCGCGCGGACCTCACCTGGCTGGAGCGCATGGCCACGGTGGCCAACGCCGCCCACTGCCCGTTCATCGCCGCCGCCAGCCCCAAGTTCTTCGACTGCGAGACCGTCGAGCAGCTCGAGTCGCTCAAGAACCTGGATGGCGTGCTGAGCCACCCGCGCTACAGCAAGTGGCACGAGCTGCGCGACAAGGAAGAGGCGGCCTACATCGGCCTGACGCTGCCGCGCTACGTGGTGCGCCTGCCGTGGGATCCGGAGAAGAACCCCTGCGACGTGCTCAACTTCAAGGAGGACGCCCACGGCGACTCCAAGAAGTACCTGTGGGGTAACTCGGCGTTCCTGATGGGCCGCAACCTGGTGAAGTCCTTCGAGCTGTCCGGCTGGTGCCAGTCCATCCGCGGCCCCAAGAGCGGCGGCCTCGTCACCGGCCTGCCGGTGGACACCTTCACCCTGCGCGGGCAGAAGATGATCCAGGCTCCGGTGGAGATCGCCATCCCGGACTATCGCGAGTACGAGTTCGCCCGCAACGGCTTCATCCCGCTGGTGTACCGCAAGTCCACCGGTGAGGCGGCCTTCTTCAGCACCCAGTCCATCAAGCAGGCCAGGAAGTTCAAGGACCCCAAGGACTCGGAGAACTCGCAGCTCGTCACCAACCTGGCCTACACCTTCTCCATCACCCGGCTCGCGCACTACGTGAAGAGCATCATGCGCGACAACATCGGCAGCACCGCCGATGCCGGCTACGTCCAGCGGCAGCTCGAGTCCTGGTTGTCGGGATACGTCACCACCGTGACCAACCCGGACGACGTGACGCTGCGGCGTTTCCCCTTCAAGGCCGTCAGCGTCCAGGTAGAATCGCGTCCTGGAGAGATCGGCTGGTACGACTGCAAGGTGGCCGTTCTGCCGCACATCCAGTTCGAAGGGCTGAATGTGGAGTTGATGTTGGAGTCCCGCCTGGGATAGCCGGGCGTCCGCCGTACGCAGTCCCCATCCAATCAAGAGAAGGAGGGCACCATGCCTCAGTTCGCTCGTTCCCTGGACATCTACCAGGGGTTCAACTTCAAGAAGGACGTGCAGACCCCGGTGGGCTTCGTCACCAAGCTGGAGCTGGGTGATGTGGTCCTGGCGGCCGATCAGACCAGCATCAAGGATCCGGAGCAGCCGGGGCAGAACCTCGCCGGCGTCGTGGGCGTGATCAACCACTACCTGTGGGAGACGGGCACCACGGATGCCATGTACCTGTCCATGCAGATCTCCGTGAAGAACAAGACGGACCTGACGGCCAAGCTGCTCACCAGCTGGACCGACATGAACGTCACGTTCGCCTACGTCCTCTACGAGTACGATCCGGTGGAGAAGAAGTACTTCAAGTCCAACTGGACCGAGCCGGAGCTCAAGGGCATCCTCGAGAAGAACGGCAACGACCTGAACCTGTCGGTGGCGGACGACCCGTCCACCGAGGTGCAGTCTCCCAAGGTCTACGCCCTCCAGCTCGGCGTCAAGCCGCAGACCGAGGAGCAGACGGTCCACATGGCCACGGGCGTCAACAAGAACGTCTCGAAGATCTGGGGCATCAACGCGGCGGCCTAGCAACTCCACGTCAGGATCAATGACATGCAGCGCTCCAAGCTCGCGCGGGTCCGCTGGCAGGTTGGCCAGACGCTCCTTCCCGAGCATTTTCGCGCCCAGGACGAAGCTCTCTCGGCGGAGGCGCGGCTGCATGCCGAGCTGTCCGGATTGCCTCAGGTCGGTATCGCCTCACTCGCCTGGAGCGAGGCGCTGCTGGCCGAGGGCAGTCTTTCCATCTCATCCCTGACCGCCGTCCTGCCGGGCGGTTTCCTGGTGGACGTGCCGGGCAATGCCGCCCTGCCGTCCTTCTCCCTGGAAGCCACCGGCCGCGCGGAGGTCTCCGTCTTCCTGCACCTGCTGGAGGACACCCGCGGCACCGAGGGCGTCCCGCTGTACGCGGACGAGCCGCCCAACGTGCAGCGCGTGCTTCGCCGGTTGCAGCTCTCCAGCGAGCAGTCCGTGGACCGGGCCCTCTCCTCCCTGGAGCTGGTGGCCTTCTCCAAGAACCTCGATGGCACCTGGCGGCCCTCCACCCGGAAGGTGCCGCCGCTGCTGTTGGTAGGCCCCAATCCCTTCCTCAACGGGTTGCTCGCCGAGCTGGACTCGTTGCTGGAGAAGGCCCACGGCCAGTTCCGCACCTTGCTGCTGGACAGCTACCAGCGCAGTGAGCGGCTCGCCAGCGCCCGCCGCACCCTGCTCGAGGTGCGCCGCCTTCAGGCCCTGCGCACCGACATGCGCAACGGCATCAGTCCCCACCCGTATTCCTTCTTCGACGCCCTCCGCCAGTTCTACTTCGAGGTGTGCTGCTACCTGGAGCTGGAGCCCGCGGGCGCGATGCCCACCTACCTCCACGATGATCCGGGCGCGGGGATGTGGGGGTGGATGGAGCTGCTCAACCGGGCCTTCCGTCCCGAGGACACGCGGCTCACCTACAAGACCTTCGAGTGCCGGGACGGGCAGTTCATCCTCTCGCCCCTGCCCACGCTGGAGGCGGGCGTGGAGAGCGAGCTGTACCTGCTGGTGCGCAGCGAGGATCCCAGCCAGCCGCCTTCCCTGGAGGGCGTGAAGGTGGCGAGTCCCTCGCGCCTGCCCGCGGTGCGCCGGCTGGCGCTCCGGGGCATTCCCTTCCAGCACGTGCCGCACCCCGCCTTCCCCCACGCCTTCGGCCCGGAGATCTCCTGGTACAAGCTGTCGCTGGGCGAGGAGTGGCAGTACGCCCTGCGCGACAACGGCATGGCCTTCTACGTCACCCCCGCGCTGCAGGGCACCCAGGTGTTCCTCTTCTGGCGAAGGGCTTGAGATGACGCGCCCCTCCTTCCTCGACAAGTTCACCAGTGCCTGGCAGCGCCCGGACACGCAGGGCGAGCTGGCACAGGTGCGGCAGAACCTGGAGGCCGTCCTCAACACCAAGGAGGGGTTCGGCTACTTCGTCCAGGGCTTCGGAGTGGGGCGCTACACCGCGCAGTTCGGCACCCGGGAGCTGATGAACACCCTCAGTGGCGAGCTGCTCAATTCGATCCGCCAGTTCGAGCCGCGCCTGCAGGACGCGGAGCTGGAGCTGCGAGGCCGGGACTCGGGGCTGTGGCTGCACTTCATCCTGACCGGCGTGCTCAATGGAACACCTCGCTCGCTGCGTCTCCTCTTCCACACCGTGAGCGGTCAGGTGCGGGTGGAAGAGGATGAGGAGGGATGATGGAGCGCACCTTCGATGAGCGGCTGGCCGTGTCGCTCACCCTCACCATCGCTGGCAAGTCGCACGAGATCATCGCCGGCAGCATCAAGCGCTTCGCGCTGGACCTGTGGAGCTGGGGTCTGGAAGGCGAGGTGGAGTTCCTCCTGACGGACACCCAGGGCCGGGGTGGCAAGGAGAAGGACGCGCTGCTGGCGGACTTCCTCAAGCCGGATCTGGTCGAGGTGTCGCTCGAGGTGAAGGGCGTCCTCGGGGAGACCTCGTCGAAGCCGGCCCATACCGCGCTGACGGTCAAGGGGCTCGTCTCCGAGAAGACGCTCGTCGAGGAGTTCGTCTCCACCTCCAGCGGGAGCAATGTCATCCTCCATCGCCGCTATGGCATCCGCTTCCAGGATGCCGCGCGGCTGCTGTGGCGGCAGCACCATCCCTGTGCCCTCTACACCTCCAAGACGGTCAAGGACGTGCTGGACGCGCACAAGGGCGACAAGATCGGCCTCACCTATGACTGGGATGCCGGTCTGGGCACCTCGCACGCCATCCTCTTCGTGGGGTTGGATCCGGGCATGGGGGCCAGCTTCTACGACTGGGTGCTGTGGTACGTGCACGGTCGCATGGGCGTGTTCACCTACGACTACGCGAAGCAGGGCTACAAGTTCGCGGGCGCCAAGGACACCTCGGGCACACCGGTGAACCTGCACGAGGACAACCTCGCCGGGCTGGAGATCCTCCTGCCCGAGGTCATCCGCCATGACGTGACCGTGCTCAACGCCACGGCCGAGAGCCCCGTCACCCAGCCCATCACGCAGAAGCAGGCCGTCACCGGCATCCGCCAGGACGTGCTGCTGTGCACCCCCATCTCGGACGAGGTGCAGGCCCGGGTGGACCTGGAGACGGCCCGGCTGAAGGCGCGGGGCCCGGAGATGGAGCTCGTCTGGCGCTCCTTCCCCGAGAAGGCGCTCACCCCGGGGGAGCTGGTGAAGCTGCCCGCCAACGACGCCTGGGGCGCCGCGGGCGTGGCCAAGGACCAGGTCCTCCGCATCCGCGACATGCACCTCTCCGGCGAGGTGTTGGAGAAGCAGGGCGAGGAGGAGGTGTACAACGATCCGGATGCCATGTTCTCCTTCCGCATGAGCACCCGGCTGGAGCCCAAGGACGAGTCCCACGTGGACCTGCCCGCCTGGCAGCCTCCGGTCTATCCGCGTTACGTGGAGGGCTTCATCGTCAGCGAGCAGGGCGCGGAGAAGGACGAGACGTGGCAGGCCTACACGGACTCGAAGACCTCGCTGGACGGGTACAAGGTGAAGATCCCTCTCTTCGCCGATCAGATCATCCCCGCTCCCTTCAACCCCAACCTGCTCCCCGGCCACTTCTACTTCCCTGCCTACAAGGGTGAGCGGGTGCTGGTGGGGCTCGACTTCCAGAAGGCGTGGATCAAACGCTTCCTGGACTGGCGCACCGGCGCGCGCATGCCGCAGGACGGGCAGGGCGTGCAGCTGCTGGTGGGGAAGACGCCCGAGAACGGGACCGCGCTCAAGCACTTCTACACGGACGACAAGCCCGTGTTCCTGATGCAGCGCACGAACGCCAAAGACACGCAGAAAATCCAGCTAGACGAGGGCACGCTGCTCATCCAGGTCAAGGAAGAGCAGTCGTGAAGCCAAGGGGGGCTCCGGCCCCCCACTGAGGAGGCGAGGAACCATGGGCAAGCTCGTCTGCACCGTTGAGCTGGACAAGGAGAAAGGCGTCACCGTAAAGGTGGAGAACGCCGATGATCAGATCACCCAGACCGTGGTGATGGACGGCACCAGCATCACCATCACCGTCAAGGGCTCCGAGGAGACGAGCACCTACGTCCAGAAGCAGGACAGCGTCACGATCACGTGCAAGGATTTCACCGTGGACGCCACCGGGACGCTCACCCTCAAATCGCAGAAGGCCTCGAGCTGGACCAGCCAGGACATCCTCAAGCTCGAGAGCACCAAGGACATGACCTTCACCTCCAGCGCCAAGCTCACCCAGAGCGCCACCCAGGACGCCAAGTTGTCCTCGAGCGCCAACGTGGCCATCGAGGCGACCTCCGCTCTCGACATGAAGGGCATGCAGACGAGCCTCGCGGCCTCGGGTGGTGACAACAAGGTCGAGGGCGTCAACCTGAAGATGGCCGGCAAGGCCCAGGCGGAGCTGGCCGCCCCCATGATCAAGGTCGCCGCCCAGGGCAAGCTCGGCCTCGAGTCCTCGGGCATGGCCGACCTCAAGGGCGCGATGACCACCGTCGCCGGGTCGCTCGTGAAGTTGGGATGAGGGTGCGGTGAGCGACTCGTCGGAGCGGATCTACCTGGACTACCTCAACGAGCTGGATGCGCTCGAACGCTTCCGGCAGCGTTTCCTGACGTCGCATCCCACCGTGCCGCTGGACCGGGAGGACCCGCATGTGCGGCGCCTCATCGAGTCCATGGCCTTCTTCTCGATGCAGACGCGCCTGGCCACGCAGCACAACCTGCGCTCCACCTGGCTGCGCCTGTTCTCCTCCTTCTTCGACTTCCTGCTTCAGCCGCTGCCCGCGGTAGGCCTGGTGCAGGCCCTGCCCGCCGAGAAGATGACCGAGACGCTGGTGCTCCCCAGGAACACCGAGCTGCGGCTCTCGCCCAGCCACGGCGTGCCCGGTACCTTCCGCACCCGGCGCCACCTGCGCATCCTCCCCATCTCCATGGCGGGCACCGAGGTGGTGCGCCTGCAGGACGGCCGCTACCGGCTCATCCTCCGCTTCGAGTCCAGCTTCCCGCGCCGCGATCCGGTGGGCCTCTTCAGCCTGCACGTGCGCCACCTGGACGAGTACCGCCCCTCGCTGGCCGTCTTCCACGCGCTGCGCAAGCACCTCACGCAGGTGGGCGTGGTGTACGACGCCCCGGCCAGTGAGACCTCACAGGGGATGCCGTGTGAGTTCTCCTTCGGCACCGCCCCCAGCGACCTGGATGACGCGGGCGCCTACGAGCACCCGCTGCAGCGCGTGCGCTCTTTCTTCCAGATGCCCGAGCAGGGGCTCTTCCTCCACCTGTCGGTGCCCTCGCACCGCAAGGAGTGGACCCGTTTCAGCCTGTGCCTGGACCTGGACAAGTCCTGGACCGTGGGCCGCTCGACCCACCCGGATTTCCTCCACCCCTTCGTCGTGCCGGTGGAGAACCTCAAGGCCGAGCCCGCCCAGCCCATCGTCTCCGATGGCACCCGTTCCGAGTACCCCATCCGCGGCATGACCGCCGGGCGCGAGCTGCAACTGCACTCGGTCACCGGCGTGTTCGTGCTGGGCAAGACGGGGCGCACCCCCATGCGCCCGGCCTTCCTCCCGGGTGAGGGGCCCAGCTACGAGCTGGACGAGTCGCTCGACGAGGAGATGCGCACGCGCCACAGCCTGCTGGTGCGCATGCCCCAGGCCTTCACCGAGCCGCAGAAACTGCTGGTGGAGGCCCTCTGGTATCAGCCGCAGTTCGTCTCCGAGGCCATCGGCCGGTTGAACGTCTCCACCCCGGGCCGGCACGTGGAGGGTCTGGGCTGGCAGCTGGTGGGCCGGCTCGAGTCGCACCGCGAGAGCTCGCTGCGCAACGACGTGGCGGGGCTGACCCGGCTGCTCGCCTGGAAGGTCAAGTCCACCCTCGAGCGCAATGAGCTGGCCGCGCTGTTGAGCTACCTCGGCACTCCCGCCGAGGAGCCCTTCCGCCGCGTCATCCCCTGGATGCGGGAGCTCAAGGCCACGGTGGCTCCCGACGGTGCGCTGCGCGGCTCGGGTCTGCAGCACATCTACGAGCTGCTGCTGGAGCCCTTCGATGCCGGCGCCGAGCCCCTGGTGACCTGCTTCCTCGAACAGGTGCAGCAGCTGCTGGAGGCGTGGAACGGCGAGGCCTCGGTGGTGCTGCGGCCCTCCATCGCCGGGGCGGGTTCGTTTCCGTTGAAGGTATCCTCATGAAACTCGAGCATTGGCAGAGCATCCTCCGGGCGCATCGCCAGGTGCGCGCGCTGTTGGATCAGTCATTGCCCCCGGAGCCCGGCGAGGGCGGGGAGCGCACGCAGGTGCGGGTGGGCCTGCAGGGTCTGGCGCTGCTCCAGCAGCAGCTCCTGGCCGAGGTGAACGGTCTGCAGCGCACCCTGGGCGGGGCCTACCGTGAAGAGGAGATCGACGAGGCGCTGCGCCCCTTCGTCTACCTCGTGGATGAGCTGGTGCTGCGACGGCTCGCGGACATGGAGCAGGCCGACTGGCCGCTGCTGCAGTACAAGCTCTATGGCATCGACTCGGGCGGAGATCGCTTCTACGAGCTGATCGACGAGAAGCTGGTGCAGAAGGGCGCCTCGCCGCTCGTCTTCGAGATGTTGCACTTCTGCCTCACCGCCGGCTTCGAGGGCCGCTACGCGGGCAACACGGCCCGGCTGCGCGAGTACAAGGAGCGCCTGGCCGCTCGTATACCCAAGCCCGAGGCAGTGCCCGCTCCCCCGCCTGCCGTGGCCCAGGCCCCGCTCGTCCACGCCTTCCCCGTGCGTTACTACGCGGTGTCTGGATTCGTGGTGGTGGCTGTACCGGTGCTACTGTGGTGGCTGTCGAGATGAGAGCCGAAGCGCAGAGGATCATGGAGCTCCAGGGGCCCCGGACGCAGCTGGTGCGCCTGGAGCAGGCCATCCAGTCCGAGCTGGGAACTCTGCGCGCGGGCGTGGAGCCCCTGCTGGACGAGGTGCGCGCGGGCGTCGCGGCGCTCTTCCCGGAGGCCGGGGGCACGCGACTGGCTCCCAAGGAGCATGAGGCCCAGCACGAGAAGCTCTTGCAGTCCCTGGATGGGCTGGAAGACGTGCTGGAGGCACTCCAATTGGCCGCGCGCTCCAGCCGTTCCGGGGCGGGCGCGGCCCGCGGTGGGGGGTAAGCCGTGGGTTCGCAGTTGCTGAACATGGTCTTGGAGTTGTCGCAGGCGTCGGTCGATCCGACGAAGGCGCTGAGCGCGGGGACGCAGTCGCTCAACGCGGGGGCCCAGTCGGTCAACTCGAGCGCCACGACGCTCAAGAAGATCTGGGCGATGATCAGCCCGTACCTGTTCTGGTTGCTGGTCATCCTCGCCGTGGCGCTCGCCGTGTACGGCGTGGTGAAGCTGGTGCAGTGGTGGCGCCGCCGCCGCTCTCCGGCCCAGGTGGACAGCGGTCCTCCCCCCATGGCCTCCAACCGGCTGCTACAGGTGCGCCGGTCCTTCCTCAACGGGTTGCCTTTCGCCAACCGCGCAGCGGTGGTGGATCTGCCCAACGTGGTGGTGCTCGGGCCCGCCGGCGGTGGCAAGACGCAGCTCATCGGCCTGGACGTGGACTGGCAGCGTCAGGCCCGCCAGTTCCTCCCCAGCTACACGGCGGACTCGCTGCTGCAGATGTACCTGGGGCCGGACTGCGTGGTGCAGGAGGTGTCGGCCCCGCTGCTGGAGGATGAATCGCTCGGCGCCCGGAGCGCCCTGCGTCAGCTGTGGCGCAAGAGCTTCAACCACCGGCAGAAGGGACTGGCCGTCATCGTCCTGGACATCCGCTGGCTCTCCGACACCCCGCCCGATGAGCAGCGGCGCATGGCCCAGCTGCTGCGCGGCAAGCTCAACATCATGTCCGAGGCCCGCGGTGCTCCCATGGAGACCCGCCTGTGCCTGACGCACATGGACGGCCTGGAGGGCTTCGAGGACTTCGCCCGGTTGCTGAAGCAGCACGGCGTGCCGCTCTCCTTCGACATCCCCAAGCAGGGCGAGGAGGGCCGTCTGGCCTCGCTGCTGGAAGGGCAGGAGCAGTACCTCGCCCTCGGGCTCACCGCGCTCCCGGTGGACGCCTTCGAGCGCCTGGAGCGCTTCTATTCGCAGGGTGGGCGCTCGTTCTCGGCGCTCGGCCGTTTCGTCTCCGCGCTGTTGGAGGGCGACACCCTCTCCTACAAGCCCCGGCTCACCCAGGTGTACCTCTCCTCCCTCACGCCCGAGGCGCGTGCCAGTGGCGCGCTCTCGATGGTCCTCGAGGAGGGCAACAACCAGTCGCTGCGCCAGCTCTACCTGCGCACCCACCAGCGGCGCGCCGCGATCCTCGCCGCGGTGTGCTGTCTGCCCGTGCTGGCCGCGTACGCCCACTTCTACATGTTGTTGGACGAGGCGCAGGAGGAGGTACAGCGCTTCGAGGACACCGTCGCGGAGCAGCGCGAGCAGGGGTTGGAGGGGAGGGGAGAGGTCGTCGAGGAGCAGGTGAATCAAGCGGCGGACGCGCTGCTGAACCTCAAGCGGGCCGAGCGCTGGTGGCCGCCCCTGAGCTCCAGCTTCCCCGACGAGATGTTGGATCTGCGCCAGCGCCTGGCCCAGGGCATCCGGGAGAGCCATCTCCGGCCCGCGCTCGAGCGCTGCCGCAAGCAGCCCCAGGACTGCCGCCCCGAGCAGGAGGTCTACCTGCTGGCCACCCTCCACGCCTCGAACCGGGACGCCCTCGGCACCTTCGTGAGCTCCACCATCCAGCCCCATCACTGGCGGCGGTGGCGCGACAGGGAGGCCAGCTCCGCCGGGGTGGAGCCCGCCGCCGGAACCGAGAACCGCACCTGGATCTCCGCCCTCGAGCTGCGCGAGCCGCTGGTCGCCACCTACGTCCTCGCCAGTGACGAGCCGTGGGAGCGCAATCCGCCCTGCCGCCGGGGCGCCGTGCAGGTCGCCGGGACCGCGGCGGATGACTGGTCCTGCTGGCCCTACGAGGATCGGCTGACGTTCGAGAGCCAGCTCAAGCCCTGGGTGGATCATTTCCTGTTCCTCCGGCAGACCCTCGAGGCCGGGCCGAAGGGGCTGGCCCTGCTCGACATGCGCCGCGAGGAGCGCGAGCGGCTGAAGGCGCAGCTGGCCGACCTCGACGTCTACGCCTCGCTGCCCACCGTGCTCAGTCTGATCGACGCCTCCTCGGTGCAGGTCAACACGCGCCACTTCCAGGGCATCGAGACCACCGTCCAGGTGCTCGAGTGGTTGAGGGCGAACCGGGACTCGCTCGCCGCCGTGCTGAACATGGAGGAGGAGGCCTACGCGGGCTTCCTGGCGGTGGAGAAGATGACCCCGTCCGAGCTGCTCACCCGGGATGGTCTCTGGCTGACGGGCAACAACAAGGGCCCGTACCGCATCGAGCTGCTGCAGCAGTCCTTCGAGTTCCGCCCGGCCCAGCTGTCGCGCGACCTGCTCCAGTCGCTGCTCGACTCCTACGAGAAGAGCGGCAGGTTGACCGTCGGCCCGCAGACCGCCACCCGTGAGGGCGAGCTGGTGGATAGCCGGACCCCCTTCGACGCCGAGCTCAAGCCGCTGGTGGACGACTTCACCCAGCGCCTGAAGAACGCCCAGCTCCCCACGGAGGAGGCCGCCAGGCGCGAGGAGTTCATCCAGAAGCGCGTGGCCGTGTTCTCCCGTGGCTACCGCGAGGGCCTCTTCCGCAGGATCGCCGACTACAGGTTCAGGGCCGCGCGCATCAACCTGCTCGATGAATTGTCCCGGCTCACCCAGCCCTCCTCGGACCAGGTCGACATGCTGCGCAAGGTGGCCACCCAGGCCAACCTCGACCCCCTGGAGGGGCCCTACTACGAGCCGCTGCGCAACGCCGTGGCGCCCTTCAGGCCCATCGTCCAGCTCATGACCGCGGACAAGAGCGGCTACTACGCCGCGCTCGCTCCGTACCACGCGCTCGTGGCGCAGATGCACGACGAGCTGGATGCCGTGTCCAGAAAGAAGGCCAACACGGACAAGGACGGCAAGGACAAGGCGGCGGAGGCTCCGGCCAAGGACAAGAAGGCCGCGGAGGAGGAGGAGGACGCGCCGGCTCAGGGCGATGGTGGCCCCACCGAGCTCGCGGACATGCTCACCCCGCTGGAGCGGGTGGCCCTGACCATGCTGCTCGAAGAGGAGGGGTCCTACCTCCGCAAGGCGCAGGAGTGGCTGGATCAGCAGGGCATCACCGGCAATCTGCGGGATCCCTTCCTCGCACCCTTCCTCGCGGTGCAGCGCCTGGGCAAGCAGGAGCTGGAGAACACCCTGTCGCGGCAGTGGGAAGAGGCGTCCGGGCGCATGCTGCGGCCCATGTTGGAGCGCTACCCCTTCAACCCCGACTCCAAGGAGGACGTGGATCCGGGCGAGCTGGAGGTGGTGCGTCGCAAGGACGGCGCCTTCTGGCACTTCGTGGACCAGACGTTCTCCCGCGTGTGTTCGGAGCGGGGCACCCAGTGGTCGCTGCGCGGTCCGCTGCGCGAGAAGCTGACGCTGCCGGACGAGATGCTGGTCACCCTCAGTCGGCTGGCCCGGTTGTCGAAGCTGCTGTGGGACGACGAGGGCCGGCCCCGGCCGCTCATGTTGAAGGTGCAGCCCCAGCCGCTGCCCGCGCCACCGATGCCGGGCGTCTTCGTCACCATGTCCTCCCTCAAGTGCGGAAAGACGGCCGCGTACGGCTTCAACCAGAGTCCCACCTGGCAGGAGTTCCCCCTGAACTGGTGGGATCAGCAGGTGTCCTCCATCGTGTTGGAGCTGCGCTCGCCCGCTCGCGACGTTCCCCAGTACCTGTCGCTTCCCTGGAACCGCTCCGCCTGGAGCTGCTTCCGCCTCTTCGAGGAGGCCGCCATCACCACCGATCAGCGCCGGCAGTGGAGTCTCGCCCTTCAGGGCAACGGCGTGAGCAAGAAGGGGTTGGACATCAGCTTCGGGCTCAAGGGAGATCCCTGGGTTCCCTTCCGTGAGGTGCCGCGATGAGCGCACGCTTGTATCGACTGACGACCCTGTCCGCGCTGCTGCTCGGCGCCTGTGCGCCGAGCACCATCAACCTCAACGTCAAATCCCCTCCGGGGACCAACCTGGGCCGGCCGATGTACATGCTCGTCCGCGAGGTGGATCCCAAGCAGTACGCCAACGAGGCGTATTCCGAGGTGGCCGAGAAGGTGGGGGCCCCGGACAACACCGTGCTGCAGACGGCCGTCATCTACCCAGGCACCATCCAGCGCTTCCAGGTGAAGACGCCGAAGGAGGGTGGAGCGTTGGCCGTCTCCTTCCTCTTCACCGCCCCGGACGGCAACTGGCAGTTGCTGCTCAGCCCCCCGGCGCCCACCGCGGTGGATGTCGAGCTGACGGTGAGCCGCATCCTGAGCGACTCGATTCCTCCGGCCATCCCGGCGGAACAACAACAGCCCGCGGCACCGGAAGAGTCCAAGAAGGGCGGGGGCATGGAGATGCCCAAGCTCCCGGAGAAGATGCCGGAGCTGCCGAAGTTCGGCGGCGGCGGCAAGTAGCTCAGGCCGCCAGCGCGCGCACCTGGGCGTCGGCCCCTTCCATCATCTTGTCCACCCACTCGCGCGCCTGCTTCAGCGGCTGCTCGAAGAGGGTGGTCTGATCGACCGACGTGCCGATCTTGTCCAGGGGCGCGAACAGCTGCTCCCGGGTCGCGTCCACCCGGCCCGCCATCCCGTCGATCTGCTTCTCCGCCGCGCTCATGACCTCCCCGGCCTGTTTCGAGAAGCCGGTGAGCACCGGATCCATCCGCGCGGTGAGCTCGTCCTCGATGCGCTGCCGGGCCTTGTCCGCCTCCGTGAGCGCCTGCTCCACCGCGGTGCGGGCCGTGTCGAGCCGGGTCTGTAGCTCCGTCTGGGCGGCGGCCACCTTGTCCTCGATCGTCTTGCCCAGCTTCGCCACCTCGTCGGTCGCGCTCTTCACCCCGTCCTCGAGGCTCTGCTGGAACGTCTGGAGCCGCGTCTTCACGTCCTCCTTGAGCGTCTCCACGCGCTCGGACACCTGCTTCTGGAGCGCCTCCACCTGCTTCACGATCTGATCGCGAGCGGTCGCGATCTGCGTCGCGATCTGCGCCACCAACTGCTCCACCTGCTGCACGGCCTGGTCGATGGTGGCCTGCACCGACTGCTTCAGGGTGTCGATCTGCTGCACCAACTGCTGCTTCAGCGTCTCCACCTGCTGCACGGCCTGGGTCTGGATCTGCTCCACCTGGGTGACGAGCTGTTGCTGCAATGAGGTGATCTGCTCGCCGATCTGGCTGGTGATGGTGCCGAGCTGGGTGGAGATCTGGTTCACCACCTTGGTGATGGCCTGCATGGCCGGGTCCACCAGCGGCTTGGGCAGGTCCGAGGCGGGAATGGCCTCCAGCAACTGCACGGCCTTGGCCAGCAGGGACTCCAGCGTGCCGACCAGCGTCTTGTAGAGCGTCTGGAGCTGCTCGAGCTTCTCGGGCAGGGCCGTGAAGACCGCCTGGATCTGCTTCTCGATCTCCGCCAGTGTGTCCATCAGGCCATCGAGCACGGACAGCGTGGCGTCGATCGTCTGCTTCACGGGCGATTCGATGGACGCGAAGGTGGCGATCGCCGTCTTCATCAGCGCATCGATGGACACGGTCCCCTGGTTGACGACCGTGTCGATCTGTTGCTGCACCTGATCGAGCAGATGCTCCACCGCCTGGATGCCGTCGGCCAGCTGCTGCACCTGCTCGCCCAGCGTCTTCTCGATCAGGTCGAGCATCTGGTTGAGCTGCTCCCGCCCGGTCGTCAGCGCCTGGCCGACGGTGCTCTCCACCGTCTCGAGCAGCTGGTTGGCCGCCTCGGTGGCGCTCTTCACCTGGGTGCGGATCGGCTCCAGCCCCGCGCGGATCTGCCCCACCAGCCGCTGCACCTCGGCTTTCGCGGAGTCACTCGTCGACTTCACGGTGTCGTGGACCTGTTGCAGGGCGTTGGTCGGCGGGACGATGACGGCGTCGAGCGCCTTCGTCAGCTGCTGCGTCTCCTGAACGATCGTCTCCCGGACCTGCACCATCGGGGCGAGCAGCATGTCCGTCACGGCCGTGAGCTTCGTGGCCGCGCCCTGGAGCTCCTTCTCCGCCTTGCCCTGGAGCTTCTGGAGCTCCTCCTTGAGCTGCTTCTCGCGCGCCTCGAGCTCCGCGGTGGCTTTCCCGAGCTCCTGCTCCGCCTGGTCGCGCAGCTTCTGGTACTGCTCCTTCAGCTGCTTCTCGCGCTCCTCGAGCTTCTTCTTCTCCTGCTCCACCAGGCCACGGGCCTTCTGGATCTCCTCCTGGAGCTGCTTCTCGCGCGACGCGAGCTCCGAGGAGGCCTTCTTCCCCGCCTGCGCGCGGAGCTTCTGGAGCTCCCCCTCGCGCTGCTTCAGGGTGGCCTCGTGCTGGGCGGTGACCTTCTTCACCTCCTGCTCGGCCTGCGCGCGGAGCTTCTCGTGCTCGTCCTGCAACTGCTTCTCGCGCTCCTTCAGCTTCTCCTGCAGTGCGTCCTTGCGCTTCTCGAGCGCCGAGCCCAGCTCGGAGACGAGCGACTCACAGCGCTCCCCCACCTGCTTGCCCAGCCCGTCGAGCTGCTGCGCGAAGGACTGCTCCTTGCCCTTCACCTGGCCCTCGAGGGCCTGGCAACGAGAGGAGACCGCCGGCTCCATCTCCGTCACGCTGCTCCGGACCCGGCCCGCGGAGGTGTCGAGCTTCTGCCGCAGGGCGAGCACCTCTTCCGCGGCCTTGTCGAATCGCGTCCACAGCGCCTTCACTCAGGGCTCCATCTTCGCCAGCTCGGCGTCCAGCGAATCGATCTTCTGCGACAGCTCCCCGCCCACCTTCTCCACCTCGGGGCGCAGGGCCGCCAGGGCCGATTCGATCTTCCCCGCCAGCGTCTCGACCTCGTCCCGAATCGGCTTCACCCGGGCCACCACGCCCGTGCTGAAGGACTCCAGTTCTCCGCGAAGCTCCGCCAGCTTGCCGCGCAGTTCCTGCATGGGTCTGCTCCGTCCCCCGGTTCGTTGCTCACTTCAGCTTCTGGAGCGCTGCCTTGGCCGACTCGGCCGTGCCCGAGAGCTTGCCCACTCCCTCGGAGAGCCGCGACATCGCCCCCTGCATTCCACTCTTGGCCTCCGCCACCTTGGCCCCTACCTCCGCCCTGGCCCCGCCCAGCGCCCCCTTCACCTCCGCCTGGGCGCTCTTCATCTTCGCACGTACCGCGGTCATCGCGCCCTGGTAGGCCGCCGAGGTCTCCCCGATGGCTCCTCCCACGGACGCCGACAGGTCCGCCTTGGCCGCCTGCACCTGCGGAGAGACATCGTAGGTGGGAGTGGGTGGACCGCCCGCTGGTGTCTCCTTCACCTGGATGAAGAGATGCCCTTCCCCCATGCGGATGATCTGCGTGTCTCCCCCGGAGGTGCGGTGCATGCGCCACACCGGATTGTCCTCCTGGAAGTCATGGGTGAAGGCTGTCTGGCTCGTCTTGTTCCAGCCCAGCAATATCTGATCGCCCTGGCCGTCCTGCGGCGTCCGCACGCCCTCCTTCCAGTCGAGGAAGCGGATCAGATCGGCCCGGTCGAAGTGCAGCTCCACCAGCACCCGCGTGTTCTTGTACGGCGGAAAGAAGAAGTGCCCCGGGAAGTGGATGGGCTCGGCGGGCACGCTCACCGTCTGGTTCCACAGCGGCACCGTCATCCGGAAGTAGGAGAGGGACGTCTTCTCGTCGTCCACGATGAGGTAGCGCCTGTCCGGGGCTTCTCCACCCGGGCTGTGCACCAGGCCCTCGACGTGGATGGGGTAGCGCGGAGTGCGGTAGGGCGGCAGGGTGGCCAGCGGCTCGGAGGAGGGCTCCAGCCGGGCCGACAGGAGCACCTGGTAGCTGGCGACCGTGTTCTGCTGCTCGTCGTGCTGGCTGTCGCGCTCGGCGTGGGCCTCCAGGTTCAGCTCGAGCACCCGATGGTCCTCATCGCGCCCCGTGAATGAGGAGGGCCAGTGCGGGCCCTCCAGGCGCAGCTGCGCACCGGGGAACACGTCCACCGAGGGGAACCGGTTGAAGGACACCTGGAGCTGCCGCTGACGCACCTGCAGGCGGGTCTTCTCCAGCTTCTGCCGTTGCTCGGCCTGTGCGGTGATGGGCGTGCGCAGCATCACGTCGTGGGACACGCCCGCGATGGCTTGTTTTTGTTCGATCGGCGTGGTGGTGGGCCCGTTGGCCAGGGCGTTGAGCACGCGCGTGCCGTGGCGGATCGTCGGCGGCAGCTGCGCCCGCACGTCCGCCACCCGGAGCCGGTCCAGCGGGGCCACCGTGCCCGACGAGGGCTTGCTGTCGGCCAGCAGGTATTCGTTCTTCTGGTTGTCGTAGCCCCAGATGCCGTTGTTCGCGTCCACGTACCAGAGGATGAAGTCGTAGAAGCTGACCCCCGGGGCATCCGCGCCCAGCGCGAGGCACAGCATCGGCATCTTCTGCCGAAGCACCGCCCAGTCCTGGTTGATCTGGAGACTGGCCTTGTGCGCGTCGATGATCTCCGCCATCGAGATGTCGGTGTGCAGCTCGACGGGGCGGTGCTGGCGCCAGAGCACCTGGGCGGCGTCGGCGAATTCGAGGGTGTAGTTGCGGAAGACGCGCTCGGTGCCCTTGAGGCCCCCGTGCGTCTCCGCCACGAGGCGGCGGCTCCGGGCGAGCCCCTGCAACACGATTGGCGCGGGCGGCGAGCCGAGCTCGGGGTCCACCGCGCTCACGGCCAGCCGCACCTGGACCAGGTCCGGTTTCTGGAAGGCGGTGAAGAGCGGCGCGTCCTTCTTCTCCAGCGCGGTCCAGAAGGAGACCGAGGCCGTGAAGCCGTGGTTGGCCAGGCGCGCGGACACGTGCTTCACCTGTCCGCCCGGAATGGAGAAGGACTTGCCGCCAATGGTGAGCGTCAGCTCGAGCTTCAGCTCCTCATGGAATGCCGTCGTCACCGGGCCATCCTCTCATATCTCCGCCCGGTCCGCCCCAGCACCCCGGGAATGAGCGAGCCAGGGAGCAGCGGTCCGGTAGAATGGGTGACCGTATCGCGACAATGCATCCCGGATGAGAAGACTCCTGGCCAGAGGCCGGGAGCCTGACGTGGGAGACGTATGCGGCACGTGGGGACCGAGAGGGTGGTGGTCACGGGAGGCAGCGCGCGGGGCTCACTGGTGGGCCGCCGCTACCAGCTCCTGGACGTCGTCGGCCGCGGAGGCATGGGCACCGTGTACCGTGCCCTGGATCGGCTGGGCGGGTGCGTTGCCCTCAAACGGCTGCATCGCTCCCTGGCGGACCTGGAGCAGGGGACCTCCGAAGATGAGACCACGGCCACCATCTCGCGTGAGCTGGCTCGGGATCTGGCCGCTGAGTTCGAGGCGCTCACTTCCCTGCGCCACCCCCACGTCATCCACGTGCTGGACTACGGGTTCGACGAGGAGTTGCGGCCCTTCCTCACCATGGAACTGCTGGTGGGGGCGAAGACGTTGATGGAGGCGGGGCGGGACCAGCCCGCGCTGGTGCGGATCGACCTGCTGGTGCAGTTGCTGCGGGCGCTCGCGTACATGCACCGCCGGGGCTTCATCCACCGGGACCTGAAACCAGCCAACGTGCTGGTGGTGGACGGGCAGGTGAAGGTGCTGGACTTCGGTCTGGCCATGGCGCACGAGCGAGGAGGTGCGCCGCGCGGGGGCGCGGCGGGCACGCCGGGGTACGTGGCGCCCGAGATCTTCCAGGGCGAGCCGGTCTCGGAGGCCTCGGACCTGTACAGCGTGGGGGTGATGGCGCAGCGCATGCTGGCGGGGGACAGGGCCTCGGAGCCGCGCCTGGCGGCGATACTCCAACGGCTGGTGGCGGTGGACCGGCGCGAGCGCTACCAGCGCGCAGAGGAGGTGCTGAGGGATCTGTGGGAGATGGTCGGCCAGCGGGTGCAGCTCGAGACCTCGGCCACGCGTGAGAGCTACCTGCGAGCGGCACGCTTCGTGGGCAGGACGCGCGAGCGGCAACTGCTGGAGCAGGCGCTGGCGCGAGCGTTGGTCGGCCACGGCGAGGCGTGGCTGGTGGGCGGGGAGAGCGGGGTGGGCAAGTCGCGGCTGGTGGAGGAGCTGCGCACGCTGGCACTGGTGCGTGGGGCCGTGGTGCTGAGTGGCCAGGCCGTCAGCAGCGGAGGCAGCCCGTATGAGGATTTCCGGCCGGTGCTGCCCTGGCTGGCGCTGCTGACCGAGCCGAGCGACTTCGAGGCCAGTGTGCTCGAGCCCCTGGTGCCGAACATGGAGGCGCTGTTGCTGCGGCCGGTGCCGAAAGCGCCGGAGGTCTCCGGTGACATCGCCCAGGAGCGTCTGATGAGCGTGGTGGAGGCGCTCTTCGAGCGGATCGGCCAGCCGACCTTGTTGATTCTCGAGGACCAGCAGTGGGGGCGGGCCGAGTCCAAGCGGCTGCTGGCGCGGCTGTCCGCGCGTGCGGGAGCGCTGCCGCTGCTGGTGGTGGCCACGTACCGCGATGACGAGAGTCCCGGGCTCCCCCAGGAACTGCCGGCCATGCGGGTGCTGAGCGTGCCACGGCTCGGGGAGGAGGAGATGGCGCGCTTGAGCGAGTCGATGATCGGCGAGGCGGGCCGCGTGCCCCAGGTGCTGGAGCTGCTGCGGCGGGAGACGGAGGGCAATCCCTTCTTCCTGGTGGAGGTGGTGCGCGCGCTGGCGGAGGAGGCTGGGCAATTGGATCGGATCGGTGCCGCGCCACTGCCTGAGCGGGTCTTCGCCGGAGGCGTGCGGCAGATCATCCAGCGGCGGCTGGACAAGGTGCCGGCTTCAGCGCGCGAGCTGTTGCGGCTCGCTGCGGTGGTGGGCCGCCACCTGGACCTGGAAGTGTTGAAGGCCAGCGCGCTCGAGGTGGACCTGGAGCGGTGGTTGGAGGACTGCGCGAGCGCCGCGGTGCTGGACTTCGCGGATGGGCGGTGGCGGTTCGCCCACGACAAGCTGCGCGAGGGCATGCTGGCCAGCCTGCCGGGCGAGAAGGCGCGGGAGCAGCACCGCCGGGCTGCCCTCTCCATCGAGGCCGCGCACCCCCACGCGTCCGAGTGGCTGGCGGCGCTCGCCCACCACTGGGGCCAGGCGGGTGACACGGAGCGGGAGGCACATTATGCGGAGCGGGCCGGAGAGCAGGCCATGTCCGTCTATGCCTGCCATGCGGCCCTCCCTTACTTCCAGCGAGCCCTGGAGATCGCCCGGGCGAGCGCCGAGCGGGCACGCCACATCGGCCACCTGGAGGGGCGGCTGGCGGAGGCCTCCTATCTCATCGGCGACATGGCCTCCTGCGTCACGCATACCGGGCAGGCCCTGGCGAACCTGGGTTGGCCGCTGCCCGGGAGCATCCTGGCCTGGAGACTGAGCCTCGCACGTGAGCTGCTCGTGCGGCTCGCGCAGGCGGCCACGCCCGAGTCCTTCGAGGAGAAGTCGCCCGAGCGCCGCGAGTCGCGTATCGAGGCCGGGCACCTGACGACGAGACTCAGCGAGATCTACTTCTTCCGGCCGGATGCCCTACGCGCGCTCTGGTCGACACTCCGGCTGGTCAACCTGCTGGAGCCCGCGGGACCTTCGCCGGACCTGGCGCGTGCCTACATCATCCTGGCGACGATCCTGAACGCCCTCCCTTTCCCGCGGTCGATGGTGGACGACTGGTGCGAGCGGGCCGTGAGCACGGCCAGTCGAGTGGGAAGTACGGACAGCTTGATCTACGTGCTGGTGCGTCGTGTGGTCTGTGGCATCAGTCAAGCGCGCTGGCGGGAGGCGGAGGACTGGGCGGAACAGGCCCGGGGGCTCGCCAGCACCGCCGGGGATTTCCGCCAGTTCGAGCAGGGCTGCAGCATGCTCTTGAACGCGCTCTACTATCAGGGCGGTTTCCGTCGAGGTGTCGAGATCTCGCACGAGCTCGAGCTCTCCGCACGGAAGCGCAATGCCGTGCAGACCTTGTATTGGGGACCGATGTTGCGGGCGCGCTGTCTCGTTCGTCTGGGCCGTACCGCGGAAGTCCTCCGCGAGCTGGAGCAGGTGCTGCCCTGGTTCGAGTCCCATGCGAGCGCCACGGAGAAAATTCTGCTCTACGGCTCGATGGCCCTGGCGCTGCTGCATGGCGGGCAGCGGGAGCGCGCGCTCGCGCTGGCGGCCAGGAGTCTGGCGCTGATCAAGGGCACGAAGCCGGTGAACTGCCTCCTCCTCGGCGGGGTACGCGTGGTCGCCGAGGTCTACCTGTCGGAGTGGGAGCGGGTGACGGGTGGCCAGGCCGATGGAACAGGGGAGTTGGTGCGGGCGGCGAGGGATTCCTGCAAGCTCCTGCGGGCCTACACCCGGGCCTTCGCGTTCGCCCAGCCGTTCTCCCTGCTCTGTGACGGGCAGGAGGCCTGGCTCTCGGGGCGGACCGAGGTGGCGCTGCGTACCTGGCGGCGCTGCGCCGAGCGCGCCGTGGAACTAGCGATGCCCTACGAGGAAGGAAGGGCTCGGCTCGAGCTGGGGCGGCATCTGGCCCCGGCAGTTCCAGAGCGCAAGGTCCACCTCTCTCTCGCCAGGGAGATCTTCCAACGGCTCGGTGCGGCCGTTGATCTGGTGCGCACCGAGGCCGAGCTGGCCCGGGCCGGCAACTAGCCGCGTGTGTCGCGGAGTCCGTGCTACGAAGGTGCCCGCTCTTTTCATCCGGCTCGGACTCGCCGTGTGTCCGCAGGGCCCGGGCCATCGCGAGGTCCCTTCTTGAAGAGGACAGTGCCTACCCTGAAAGAGGGAGCATTGCTCCAACTCAATTTTTACCTTCGGTTGACTGGACTGTTATTTCTCCAACCTGCGCAAATACTTCTTCATTACCCATCCCTCCCGAATCTCTTCGAGCAGGTGGTCGTAGTACTGTACCTTGAGCCACTTATGCTTCCGCTCGACTACCGTGACAATTTGGTTCGGATACAATTCCGCCAATTTGTCGGCCTTGGTGGAAGTGCCTGACAAGAGGCGTGTTTGCCGCTCAACGAGATAGAGGCTGACCTGCTCTTTCTCAATTGCGAGCAGTTGATCCGCCATTTTCTCTATCGCAGCATTCATTCGTTTTAACTCTTCCAGTTGAGTCTCGTTCGGCTGTTCGGTTTCAGGTCGTTGGGGGGTTGATGGTTGATCGCTGCTGGCGACCGATTTTTTGGAAAAATCATACGCCAGATAGTTTTGATAGTTTTGAAGAGACGAACTCAAAAAAGAGAGAACGGCCAACATAAGACCGATCCAATTCACAAGCGATATGCGCTCTGGGGATGACCTTGCGGCAGAGAGCCGGCTTTCGGTCTTTGAGAGAACGGTTTCGATTGCTGTAATAAGCTTCTGCTGAAACTCAGCTTCTGAAGTTTCCCCTGCTTGCTGCGAGAGTGTCTGGACATCAGCAACAGTATCGACCAAAATCGACTCTTCCCGGATTTGTTCCAACTCATCCGGTTCATCAGCTTTGGCCACTACTAGCTCGGCTGCT
Organism: Archangium lipolyticum; assembly: GCF_024623785.1. NCBI lineage: Bacteria > Pseudomonadati > Myxococcota > Myxococcia > Myxococcales > Archangiaceae > Archangium > Archangium lipolyticum. The sequence goes on along the minus strand of NZ_JANKBZ010000001.1, from coordinate 593,992 downwards.
GCTACTGCTGCACCGATAGTCGATAGATCGAACTTGCCAGCCAATCCTACCGCTGCGATAGTTGATCCGAGTGTGCTGAGAGAATGAGTTTCAGCCAGTGATTTGGCAGCCGAGAACAGCAGTCGGAACTGCTCTGAAAATGCTGAGGGCTGAAAAGCACTGTGCAGCGTAGATGCAATACTGTGCTCAATGACTGGTAGCAGCCTGACGTGAGAAGGCAACGAAGCACGTTGCAGGTCGTTGATGATGCCGAGACCAGAGACGTTCTGAAAGACATTTCCGGCTAGATTTTTTTGCAGGTCGTTGATGAAGCTGAGACCTGAGAGATTCCGGAATGAATTTCCAGCCAGAGCTTTTTGCAGGTCGTTGATGAAGCTGAGACCTGAGAGGTTCCGGAAGGAGCTTACGGCCAGGGTCTTGTGCAGGTCGTTGATGATGCCGAGACTGGAGGGAATCCTGAAGGAGCTTACGGCCAGGGTCTTGTGCAGGTCGTTGATGATGCCGAGACTGGAGGGAATCCTGAAGGAGTTCCCAAGCCCAATGAAATCCGAAAGTGGATTGAACGGATTGCGGCGCCTAGTCAAATTCGACTCCCATTTCGGTCATGCATCGCGGCACTGTGCAGAACTTACAAAAGAAGAACTCTCTACTCCAATCGTGTCAAGGCTCTCCTGCATGCTCCTTCCCTCCAGGAAAAGGTGCGTGTGTCGCGGAAACTGCAATGAGAGTATGGGCGCCCTTTTCATCCGGCCCGGAATCGCCGTGTGTCCGGTCCATCGCGAGGTCTCTTCTTGAGAACCCAAGTGCCTGCCCTGGCCGTGACGACGTTCCTGTTGTTTGCCGCGCCCCTTGTCCATGCCGATGAGCCGGTGAAGTCCACGTCGGCCGACCTGGATGGTGATGGCAAGCCGGAGGCCATCTCCATCCAATGGAAGGAGGGCGACAGCCAGTTCGTCCTCAAGGTCGGCGCCGCCACCCTCCGCGGCAAGGCCGACGACACCGAGGTGCACGGCGTGACCGTCATCGACATCGATGGCGGCGACAAGTGGAAGGAGGTCTCCGTTCACACGGGCCTCACCGACAGCGACGCCAGCAGCACCATCTACGGCTTCGATGGCAAGGCGTTGAGGGAGCTGGGCCGCGTCCGCGCCCTCTCCGAGGTACGTGGCAACGCAATCGTCCTCTCCGATTCCTGGATGGGCTTCTGGAACCGCCGCGAGAAGTACGCCCTGGATCGCAAGGCGTGGAAGCTCACCCTCGTCCCCCAGGAGCTCTACTACGTGGGGGTCGAGACCTCCGTGAAGCAGTCCTTCCCCATCGTGCGTAGTCGGACCGACAGCGCTCCGGTCGCCAACCTGGCTCAAAGCTCGAAGATCCTGGTGCTCGCCGCCTCTATCGGTCCCAAGGACAAGGAGCCCTGGTACCTCGTGAAGTCCTCCACCGGGCTGCTCGGATGGACCCGCCAGAGGGATCTCGCCGAGAAGACCGACCTGCCCTGGGCCGGGTGACCTCTCCCGCACCGGCCCTCACCCGCGCAGCGGCAGGGTGAACTCGAGCTGCACCTGGGTGCCCGCGAGCTCGGGCTTCAACGAGGCGTACACGTGCACGCTTCGCGTTCCGTTCCCGGTCGGCACCAGCCGCCCCTGGAGCTGGCAGGTCCGTCCCGAGCCGGCCGAGAGGAACAGCACGGCCGCCCGGGAGAACAAGGTGGACACCGCGTCCTGGCTCGCGCCCGCGGGGATCCTCTCCGCCAGCTCCTGCGCGAGGCGGACCACCCGGCCGGTGAGCAGTTGCGCCGGGAGCAGCGTGGCATCGCGGCCGCCGTACACGGTGGGCGCCGCCGCCAGCAGCACGGAATTCGAATCCCACCAGCCACTCACGCCCGCCAGTCCCCTCGCCGCCAGCCGCTCCTGTTCTCGCAGCGAGAGGCCCACCTCGGTCGCCACCGTCGCTCCCCCCTGGGGTCGCCACACCGCGGGGGCTCGCGTCGCGCTGCCCGGCCCCACGAGGCGGGCGAAGGTCCGTGTGTCCCGGAAGCTGGCCGACATCAGGGCCGCCACCGCGAGCGCGGGACTGGTGAAGCACTCGCGGTGCACCTCTCCTTGCTGCTCGGCCATCATCACCACGGGGTTGACGGCCGCGCACAGCCAACGCGACGTCTCGTCGGCTCGCAGCCGCGTCCACGCTTCCGGCGGGAGCTCGTCCTTCACCGCCGCCACCATCGGCACCCAGGCCTCCTCTCCCAGGGCCGCGAGCTGGCGCAGGGTGCTCACGTCATCGCTCGCATCGAGGATGATGCAGGCATCGGGGCGCTGGATGGGCGGGATGTCGAGGCTTCGCGAGAGCGCCTCCACGAGCTGGTGGGGCTCGATGTCGAGCACCTCGATGTCCATGCCCGCGGAAGCGGGGCAGTGCGTCCACAACCAGTGCAGCCCTCGCCAGGCGGACTCCAGTCGTGCCACCCGTGGATGCTTCAGGATGTCTCGCGCCGTGGCGAAGAGCGCCTCCTCGATGACGGCGAGCGCTGCTCGGCGGGCTCCCTGGGGTGAGCTCGCACCGCGCAGGGCGTTGGCCACCGCCGCGGCCAGGCGCCCCTCGCCCAGGATGGACTGGAGGCGGGTGGCGTCCTGCGCGTCCAGGGCTTTCGCTCCAGACAGGGCGTCGTAGGCGTTGCGCAGGGCTCGCAGATCGGGGACGGCCTCGATGACCGCGCCGAGCTGGAAGGCGCTCAGCCCGTCGAAGGAGACTTCATAGGCGTTCGCGTCCCCCGTGCCGAGGCGATCCGGGACGGTGACCGACAGCCCGCTCGCGGCGCGCCCGAGGTGCTCGGAGAAGGTCTCCTCGGTGAGGGGGAACCGGCGGCCCGACGGCGAGGCGTCGAAGGCCCCGGCGACGAGCCAACGCACTCGCGCTCCTGGCGGATGGGTTGTGTCCATGTGGATGGGCTCTCGCCAAGCGTACAGGGTTCACGCTGTCGCACCCAGGGGCCCCCCAGGTCGTTCGCTTGCTCGGAGTAGGGGGCTCTCGGGGCAACCCGGGGGGCCAGATACCCTCACCCCGTCCCTCTCCCAGAGGGAGAGGGGTTGTTGGAGAGGGGTTGTTGTTGTGGTTGTGCTTGTTACTTCATCGGCATGAAGCCACCGTGGAGGGTGACCGGGAAGGCGTGATCGAACCACGCCCTCGCCAGTGGCTCCGCTCCCGGGTTCCTCGCGTCCAGCACCACCACGTGCGTCTGGTCACTCGGCGCGTCGTACACCTGCGCCAGCACGTAACCGTCGTCCTCCTCCGTGCCTCCCTCTCTCGGCACGAACACCGGCTCCGTGGGGTACTGCTCGTCTCCCAGCTCGAAGCACTCCTCCCGCCCCGTCGCCATGTCCACCTTCGCCACGGCGTTGAGCAGCCCCCTCTGCGCCCCCGGCCCCGAGTGCACTCCCAGGTAGATGTAGCGGTGCTCCCGCGTCTGTACCCTCGGTGCCACCCGGGGGAACTCGGAGGACAGCGCCGAGCGCTCCTCCGTGCGGAACGTGCGTGCCTTCAGGTCCACCGTCGCCCGGTTCAGCCGGCCCTGTGCGTTCGTCGACGGCACTCCGTGTGACATCTCGCGCAGCCACGCGTTGGTGCTGAAGTCCGGATAGCGCACGTAGTCCACCACCAGGCTCCCGTCCCGCTCGTACGCGTTGGCGAAGTGCCACGTGTAGAACGGCTCCGTCTCGATGCGCACCGGGTTCGCCAGGTCATCGATGGGGACGACCAGCACCTGTGTCCCCAACTCCGGCAGCCACTCCAGGTTCTCCGAGTAGGCTCCCAGTCCCAGCAGCATCCGGAAGATCTTCAGCCGCAGCGGCGTCACGAAGAAGATCAGGTGCCGCTCGGTGGCGATGTAGTCGTGGATCATCGTCGGCCCGGGCAGGGGCACCTGGCCCAGGTGCCGCGCGGCCCCTCCGTCTGGCAGCTCGTACAGATCCAGCAGGGTGACGCGGCCGTACCTCATGCCGAAGTTGTACGTCGTCTGACGCCCTGGCACCCGGTGCGGGTGCGCGGAGAAGGTGCCCTCGATGACGTCCAGGTTCGTCTCGCCCAGGGTGTGCAGATCCTCGGGGGACAGCTCCGTGGGCACGTCCCCCTCGTACAGCGCGAAGACCCGCCCGTTCCACGCCATCACCGACGTGTTCGCCGCGTTCCTCTTCTTCGCGCCTCGCGTCAGCCTCCTCCACAGCGGGATCGCCGTGCCGTAGCCGCTGCTGATGATCCTTCCCGCCTCACGCTCGGCCCGGATGCTCGGGGTGTCGATCCGCCGCGCCGCCCCTCGAGCGCCCCTCCCATCGAAGCGCACCGCGAGGATTCCTCCGTCCCCGTCGAACCAGTGCTTGTAGCGCTCTTCCCCCACGCCGAAGTTCACCGGGCCCACCCGCATCAGCGTGCCCCGCAGATCCTCCGGCAGCTTCCCCTCCACCCGGAGCGGCTGGAAGCCGTGGTCCTTCGTGAAGTCGCGGAACGCCCCGCGCCAGCCCGGCTGCCCGGGAGGGGAAAGCTTCGTCGCCGTGCTCGTCATCTCGTGTGTCCTCCGACTCGGGCCCCCGCGTGGCCACCGTTCCTGATTGACGTTGTAAAGATTGAAGTTTCCGGTGTCAACATGTGGTGGTAGACGGTGACTGCGTCTTGCGTGATGACGCCCGTTGAGAGAGGAGGAGGGCATGGCCACCCGAGGCACCCGGAAGAAGACGGCGGACAAGCCGCGCTACCACCATGGCGACTTGAGACGGGCCCTGTTGGATGCCTCGCTGGCCCTCATCTCCGAGGAGGGCTTCGGTGCCCTGTCCCTCCGGGAAGTGGCCCGGCGGGCGGGGGTGACGCACGCGGCGCCGTACCGGCACTTCCCGGACAAGGAGGCGCTGCTGGTGGCCGTGGCCGAGGAGGGCTTTCGCGCCATGACGGCGCGGATGAAGGAGCGCATGGGCCGCGAGTCGACACCCGAGGGGCGGCTTCTCGCCTGCGGCGTGGCCTATGTCCTCTTCGCCATGGAGCACCCCGCGCACTTCCGGGTGATGTTCGGGCCGCACTTCACCCATCCGCCGGAGCTGAGCTCGGCCGACGGGGACGTGGATTCCTTCGGGCTGCTGGTGGGCGCGCTCTCCGAGGCGCAGCGGGCGGGCATGGTGCGCGAGGGAGACAACCAGCTGTTCGCGCTGTCGTGCTGGTCGATGGTGCACGGGCTGGCGTCGTTGCTGGTGGACAAACTGCTGGATCGCTCGGGCGTCACCACGAGGGACAAGGCCGAGGCGCTGGCCGAGCAGACCGTGGGTGTGTTGTTGCATGGGCTGGTGCGCTAGGTTGCATGCCCATGGCCAACCCACCCGAGACGGAGTCCACCGAGAAGCGCGTGCGAGCCCGGGAGCTGGGCATCCCGCTGGGCCGCTTCAAGACCGGCCGGCACAACGCCATCACCGACGTGGAGGGGGTGCTCGTCGGGCACAGCACCATCATCCGGGGCGAGGGGCCGCTGCGGCCCGGTCACGGGCCCGTGCGCACGGGCGTCACCGCCATCCTCCCCAACCGGGGCAACATCTTCATGGAGCGCATGAACGGGGGCGGCTTCGTGCTCAACGGAGCCGGAGAGGTCTCCGGCATGACGCAGCTCATGGAGTGGGGCCTGGTGGAGACGCCCATCCTCCTCACCAACACCATGTCCGTGGGCGCGGTGGCCGATGGCATGGCCCGCCACATGGTGGAGCGCTACCCGGGCATCGGTGACGAGCACGACGTCATCATCCCCATCGTCGGCGAGTGCGACGACAGCTACCTCAACGACATCGCCGGCCGGCACGTGCGCGCCGAGCACGTCTTCGAGGCCATCCGCAACGCCTCGGAGGGTCCGGTCCCCGAGGGCAACGTGGGCGGCGGCACCGGCATGGTGACGTGCGACTTCAAGGGCGGCATCGGCACCGCCTCGCGCAAGCTGCCCGAAGCCCTCGGCGGCTACACCCTGGGCGTGCTGGTGATGTCCAACTTCGGCAAGATGCACAACCTGCGCGTGGGCGGCCTGCCCGTGGGCGAGGTGCTCGCCGAGAAGTTCAAGGACACGCCCCGGCGCGGGCAGACGTACGGCTCCATCATCGCCGTGGTGGCCACGGACGCCCCGTTGCTCAGTCATCAGATCAACCGCCTGTGCAAGCGTGTGGCGCTGGGCATCGGCCGGGTGGGCAGCTACGCGGCGCACGGCTCGGGGGAGATCGTCGTGGGCTTCTCCACCGCCAACATCATCCCCCGGCGCACCCAGAAGATGGTCTACAAGCTGAAGATCCTCCTGGATCAGCGCTTGGATCCTCTCTACGAGGCGGTGATGGAGGCCACCGAGGAGGCCATCCTCAACTCCATGTGCATGGCCACCTCCATGAGGGGGGTGAACGACAACTTCGTCCCGGCGCTGCCGCTGGACGAGGTGCGGCGCTTCGTGCAGGCCTGCCGGCCCATCTTCGCCTCGGTGAAGAAGCGCCCCCAGCAGACGAGCGCCCCCGTGGCCCGCGAGAAGCCGGCGGATGTGGACAAGGAGGGAGAGGTCCGCGCCGGCGCGGTGTTGCCCACCGAGGTCCGAGGGGCGGAGGGCATCCCGTTCCCTACACGTCCGGCCCCGGACGACATCGAGGACTCCTCATCCGGGGGAAGTTCTGGTAGTTAGGCCCCCTTTTCGTTCCTACCTCCATCCAGGAGACACCTACATGGCCCGCAGCAAGAGCAAGCACCGTCGCGTTCAGCACAAGATCCGCCAGAAGTGGAAGCGCCAGGAGAAGCGCAAGGCCGCCGCCAAGGCCGCCGAGGGCGAGAAGAAGTAGTCCGCCCCGTCTCGCCGGACCCGCTCCACGCCCGCCTGCCTACTGGCGGGTCGCCGTGAAGGAGCGGGTCACCGAGCACCGCCGGGGTCCCCCGGCCGAGCTGCTCGCGAAGTTCCCCTGCCAGTCGCCCTCCAGTCTGGGCACCCCCCCATCACCCACCGCCGGGATGTAGCGGCCGGTGAGGCTCGACGATTCGGGCCCGCCCGTGCCTCCGTCCGTCGGTTCGGCGCCACCTCCCACCAGGCCGAAGTCGTACGTATCGTAGAGCGTGCCGCGGAGCGTCACGCCGTCCAGCGTGGCGGTGATGTCGCCGCCCTGACGCGCCACCTCCAGCGGCCCCTCGGGCAGCTCCACCGTCACTCCGTTGCAGCTCGAGGGAAGCGTCCCCGGTGAGAGCTCCAGGGCATAGCGCCCCTCCATGGGAGGACATTGAAGGCAACCCCGCGACGTACCACCACATCCGGAGGAGGCCAGCAGCACGGCTCCGGTGAACGAGAGGACAAAGGTGGGGAACCAGAAGCGTCCAGAAGTCATGGATCGACTACCTCGGGGGGGTGAATCGGGCTTCCCGCGGTGAAACGACGTTCCTACGTTCTGTCGCGTCCGGGGCGGGTTGCGTGGGTGAGGGGTGGGGGCGTGACGGGTTTCGACACCAAGCGGTGGTCCAATCTTATCTTCGCCGGGTTGTTCGGCCTGGCGTTGATTCTCTTCTCGAGAATTCTTCTTCCGTTCCTGATGCCGGTGCTGCTGGGCGGCTTCCTCGTGGTGCTGTTCCTGCCCCTTCAGGACACCCTGTTCCGCACCCGGTTGAGGAACTACCCCTCGTTGTGCGCGGGTCTCTCCACCGTGGCGATCTTCCTGCTCATCCTCGCGCCGCTGGCGGTGGTGGGGTGGCTGGTGGCTCGCGAGGTGCTGGGGTTGATGGAGCACACGCAGGATGTGCTGGACCGGATGGATTTGCGGCAGGTGGCCGCGAACCTGAACCTGCCGCGAGGGCTGCGCCGCTACGTGCCGGCGACCCCGCAGACGGAGCAGGCGCTGGCGGGGGCGATGGCCAGCGGGGCCTCGGTGCTCAGTGAGCTGCTGGGGGCCGGCACGGCGCTCATCATCGACCTGTTCCTGATGACGGTGGCCATGTACTACTTCTTCCTGGACGGCCGCCGCCTGTGGGCCGAGGCCACGCAGCTCATCCCGCTCGACAAGCGCTACACCCAGGCGTTCGCGCAGGAGTTCACCGACGTGGCGCACGCCATCATCTATGGCAACACCATCACCGCGCTGGTGCAGGGGGCGCTGGGGGTGGTGGGGCTGATGCTGGCGAAGGTGCCGCACGCGGGGGTGTGGGGCGCGGCCATGGTGCTGGTGGCGATGGTGCCGGTGGGGGGTACGGCGCTCGTCTGGGGTCCCATCGGCGCGGTGCTGGTGCTGCTGGGCCGGGTGAACGAGGGCGTCTTCCTGCTGGCCTGGGGCGCCTTCGTGGTGAGCAGCATCGACAACGTGCTCCGGCCGAAGCTGTGCGGCTCGCGCATGGCGCTGCACCCGCTGCTCGTCTTCCTGTCCATGTTCGGCGGGCTGGCGGTGTTCGGGATGATGGGGCTGCTGGTGGGGCCGCTCATCGCGTCGCTCTTCATGGCCATGGTGCGCATCTACCGGCGCGACTTCCTGAGGGTGCCGCCGGTGTCGCAGCCGGTGGTGGTGTCCGAGCCCCCGTCCGTGGTGGCGCCCGTGGTCGCGCCCCAGGCGATGACGGCGTCCGGGCCCACGGTGATCGAGGGTTGATGACCATGGACAATCGCCCACACGGTGGGTGAGGCTGCCCGGCATCCATGAAGGCCTCCGGACGCTGGATGTGTCTCGCGGTGCTCACCTCGACAGTCGCGCTCGCCCAGGAGGAAGCGCCGCGTCCCGAGGAGCCCACTCCCGCCGCCGCTTCCCGGGAAGAAGCACCCGGAGCCCGGTTGCCCCCGAGGCTCAGGGTGTTCCTCGGCGCGGCGGGGACGTGGCGCGGGTACTGCGCGCGGCCGGGCGTGTCGTCGTGCGCCGTGTACGACGCGCGGCCTCCGGAGCAGCGGATCGGCGACGACACCGTGGACTTCAACTCGACGGTACCCTACGTGGGGATCTCCGCGGAGGCGGAGGTGTTCCCCCTGGCGCACTGGCCATCGCTGCTGCGCGGCGTGGGGCTCACGCTGGCGTACCAGCGGAGCTTCGCGAAGACGGTGGTGCAGGTGTCGACGCCCGTGGGCTCCACGCCCGAGCGCGAGGTGTTCGCGACGGACACGGTCTACGGGGCCATGCTCGCGTACCGCTATTTCTTCGACCTGGGGACGACGGGAACGCCGCTGTGGGGCTACGGGGGCATCCGGTTGGGGGCGCTCGCCCGGGAGTTCGACGCGGAGGAGTCGGTGGAGAGCCCGCTGCCGGTGGTGCACCGCTTCTACCCGGCGGTGGGGGTGGATGTGTCGGTGCCGCTGATGCGCGCGGTGCGCATCCAGGGCGCGGGCCAGCTCTTCCTCCGGCCAGACCCCGGGCAGGCGTTGCGCGAGGACGAGGACGGCTCGCGGCTCGCGGAGGTGCGCGACTACGGCGAGTCGGTGTCGAGCATCGGCTGGGCGGCGGAGCTGGGCGTGGCGGGCGATCTCTGGGGCCCGCTCGGCTATTCCGCGCGCTTCCGGCTGGAGCACTACGTGGACCGCTTCTCGGGGGCGGGCACGCGGCGCGGCTGGGCCGAGGGAGGCCTGGCCCAGGACACCTATTCCAGCATCCTCGCGGGCGTCACGGCCTCCTGGTGAGGAGGCCCCGGCGCGTCACACGGAGATGAGGCCCTTGCGGATGCCCTCCGTGACGGCCTCCACGCGGTTGGTGACCTCGAGCTTGCGGTAGATGTGCTCCAGGTGGGTGCGGATGGTGGCCTTGGACAGGTCGAGCAGCTTGGCCGCCTCGCTGTTGGACACGCCCTTGGCGATGAGCTGGAGGATCTCCGTCTCGCGGTCCGACAGCGGCTTGAGCAGGGGCTCGCCGGGGCCGTCGGAGGTGGGGGCGGGCGGCGTCTCGGGCGTGGTGGTGGCGGCGGGAGCCGGGGCGGCGGGCGCGGTGGGGACGGGGCCCGCGTCGGGCTCCACGCGGAAGTGGCGCAGCAGCCGGCGCGCGAGGTTGGGCTGGATGACGGTGCCTCCGGCGCGCACCTCCTTGATGGCCTCGATGATCTTGTCCGCGGGCGTGCCCTTGAGCAGGTAGCCCGAGGCTCCGGCCTTCACTGCCTCGAGGACTTTGTCCTCCTCGTCGAAGATGGTGAAGATGAGGATCTCCACGTGGGGCCACTGCGCCTTGACGTGGCGGGTGACGTCGATGCCGCTCATGCGCGGCAGGCCCAGGTCCAACAGGAGGACCTCCGGGTTGACGCGGGCCACATCCTCGAGCGCGGCTTCGCCGGACAGCGCGGTGCCGACGATCTCGATGTCCCGATGGCTCTCGAGCAGGCGGAGCTGGTTCTTGAGGATCCGTGTCTGGTCCTCGACGACGAAGACGCGGATGGGAGGGGAGGTCACGATCGCTTCTTCGGTCATGGAGAGGAGGGGAGGGAGAAGGACACCCGGGTACCAGTCCCCGGTGCCGAGTCCACGATGAGGTTGCCGCCGAGCTTCATGGCCCGCTCGCGCATGTTGAGCAGGCCGTAGTGACCGCGGGGCGTGCGCCCCGGATCGAATCCCTTGCCGTCGTCGCGGACGGAGAGGTGCACCTGGTCCATGGCGTAGTCGAGCTTCACGTCCACCCGCTTCGGCTGGGCGTGCTTGACGGCGTTGGAGAGGCACTCCTGGAGGATGCGGAACAGGGCGAGCTGCGCATCCGGCGACAGCTTGCGCGCGAGGCCCCCGCGCTCGAAGCGGATGTCCAGCTGGGTGCGCTGGCTGAAGCTCTTCACGTAGTCCTCGAGCCCCTGTGTCAGCTCGAAGTCCTCGCGCATCATCTGCAGGTTGCGGCGCAGCTCCTCGATGGACTCCTCGGCGGTGGTCTTGAGCTCCTGGATCTCCGAGCGCAGGGAGTCCTCGCGGGCCATGCCGAGGATGTACTCGGTCTGGATGATCATCGAGGAGAGCGAGGCGCCCAGGCCGTCGTGGATTTCACGCGCCAGCCGGCTGCGCTCCTCCACCACGGCCAGCTCCTTGAGATCGCCCTGGAGCTCGACCACCTCGCGGTGGGCGGCCGCCTCGCGCTCGTTCAGGTACACGAGCACGTAGACGATGATGAAGTTGAGGCCCGAGTACCACAGGAGGGTGAGCACCTCGACGGCGGTGACGTCGCGGTTGAGGAGCAGATCCAGGCGCGTGGTGATGGGCAGCGCCAGCATGGGCGGGAGGATCGCCAGCGGCTTGGGATAGAGGATGGCGAAGAGGGCGGTGAAGAGCAGCTGCGTGGCGAGCAGCGGGCTCTGGAGACCGCCGCCGACCTGGGGCTTGGCGATGAGCACCACCATGATGACCAGGTCGAGGCACAGGGTGATGTACGTCACCCAGCGGCCGGCCCTGGGGTGGTCGATGACCAGGAAGTTCGCGACGCTGTAGAGCAGCATCGCGAAGTAGCCCACGAAGGCGAAGGTGCTCTGGAGGCCGAAGTAGAAGGACCAGGTGGGCACCGCGAGGATGAGCAGGCCCAGGGTGAGGAACATGAGCCGCGCGTAGAAGAGGGCGCGGGCCCGGGCCACGAAGCGATCCTGCTCCCAGGAGGCCGTGGCCTGCTCGGCGGAGACGCTGTCCGTCAGCTTGCGCCGCTCCAGGACCGCGCGCACGCGGGCGCGCCGGTGGGAGTCGGCTTTGTCTTCCTCGAGGACGAGCGCGGGTTCCATCAGACCGGCAAGCTTAAGGGACCTGCCGGGTTTTCGGGAATCCTCTCACTCCGGAAGACGCCTGCCCCCCTGGTTCGAAGGGGGCAGCCCAGGAGGAGGGGACTACTGCGCGCCCTTGCCGGCGCAGGCCTTGCGGGCCTCGGGCTGGCGCGCGAAGACGTACTCGAGGCGGTCCGTCGTCTCGCCGGTGGCCTCGTTGAAGAGCGGAGTGCCGCCCGCGTACATGGTGCCCTCGGGGTGGCCGTAGCGATCCATCTTGTTCGCCTGGAGCCAGCGGTCCACGCAGGCCTCCACCGTGGCCCGTTCACCGCCCTGGGCCTGGGCGCCCTCGGTGGGGGTCGCGCCGGAGAGGGCGGCCCCGGCCGAGGAGAGTTCGCCTGCGTCACCGGCGGGCTGTCCGCCATCGCGGTAGGAGGGGTTGTCCACCGCCCCGTCGGGGTGCTCCCCGGTCTTCTTGGGGCAGCCGGTGACGAGCAGGGCGAGGGTGAGGAATGCGAGCGCGTGTCTCATGGGTCCTCTGGGAAGGAGTGGGCTCCGTAACGGGTGCGCGTCTGTGAGTGGGGGACGGAGCGGGGCCGGAAGATATTCGTTCGGTTCCGGGGCGGGCAGCTTTTCGCCATGCCGAGCGGGTTGACGGCGTGCGGAGGCTCGGCGAGGGTCGCCGGGACATGGCCACGGTTCGCATTCCCACGTCGCTGCGGAGCTTCACGGGCAACAAGGGCGAGGTCCGCGTCGCGGGCGCCACGGTGGGCGAGGTGCTGCACAACCTGGAGAAGGCGCACCCGGGCATCGGCTCGCGGGTGCTCGACGACAAGGGCGCGGTGCGGCGCTACGTGAACGTGTTTCTCAACGATGAAGACATCCGGTTCCTGGGCGAGCTGTCCACGCCCGTGGCGGAGGGAGATCGCATCACCCTCATCCCGGCCATCGCGGGAGGGTAGTGCCACCGATGGAGCCCGCGTTGCCGGAAGATCTGTCGGAGGTCATCCGGCACCTGGAGGCCGCCTATCCGCGGGAGGGCTGTGGGGTGTTGTTGCGAGCGGGGGAGGGTGGGCCCTGGCGCGTCCGCCCCCTGCGCAACGCGTGCGACGCGCTCCACACCTCCCGGACCGCCTACGCGTTCGACCCCCGCGAGTGGCTCGGCGTCCTCCTGGAGGCCGAGGCCCGCAGCGAGCACGTGGCCTGCGTGTTCCACTCACATGTGGATAGAGGTGCGTATTTCTCCGACGAGGATCGACGCCAGGCGGCACCGGACGGACAGCCGCTGATCCCCGGGGTGACGTACCTCGTCATCGCCGTGCGCGCGGGGTGTGCCAGGGACGCGGCAATTTTCTGGTGGGAGTGCGGAGGGTTCCAGGATCGTCGGGTTTCACTGGACTTGTTGGGTCGCCAACCTGACGGAATCCCTTGAGAAGGCGGGCACTTGGCCGCCTGACCCCCCTACCTGCGGAAAGGTGGGTGCGAATTGTCAAAGGGTGTGGGTTTCGTCTATAACGCCCGCGACTTTTGATCTGCCGCGCTCTTTGGGGGGCACGGAGGTATTGCCCCCCTGTAGGCGCAGGGAGTTTGGGACCCGTATGGCGCAGACGACTGGTTTTACCGTTTGGCTGACCGGCATGTCCGGGACCGGCAAGAGTACGATGGCTGAATACATCGCGGCCCGGCTCCGGCAGGTTGATCGCAATGTGGAGATTCTCGACGAGAACGAGGTCGGGGATGCTCTGTGGCAGGGCATTGGAGACAGCAAGGACGAGCGGATCACGACCGTCCGCCGGCTGGGGTACGTGGCCGGACTGCTCACGCGCAACAACGTGGCGGTGCTGGTTCCGTGCGTGAGCCCGTACAAGGCGGGGCGCGAGGAGAACCGCCGTGCGATCGGCCGGTACATCGAGGTGTACGTGGACTGCCCGACCGAGAAGCTGATCGAGCGGGACTCCACGGGCCGCTACAAGAAGGCGCTGAGTGGGGAGATCCCCAACTTCATCGGCATCACCGAGCCGTACGAGCCGCCGGCGTCGGCCGAGGTGGTGATCCACTCGAACGTGGAGAGCGTCGAGGACGGGGCGATGAAGATCTTCCAGTCGCTGCTGGACCTCGGGTACGTGACGGTGGACGAGCTGAAGATCATCACCGGCAAGAAGATGAAGGCGCAGCCGCCGACGAAGAAGCAGGTGTCGCGCGCGCCGACGAAGACGCCGGTGGTGGCGGCGACGAAGGCGGCGGGCAAGGGCGCCAAGGCGCGTCCGGCGGCCCGTGCGGCGCGGGTGGCCAAGCCGGCGGCCAAGAAGGCGGCCGCTCCCAAGCGCAAGGCTCGCTAGGCGGGCTCCCCCCCTTCCTTTCGGGGGAGGGGAGAACGTCGACAAGTTCGAGGACCCCCAGGTTGCACGGGCAGCCCGGGGGTTCTTCGTTTATAGAGGTGCCCCCCATGCTGACCCCCGAGCGGATCCAGGCCCTGTGTGACTCCTCCCGTCCCAAGCTGGACACGATGCGCGCGGCGTTGCGCGCGCACGGTTCGGCGCTGGTGGCGTTCTCGGGAGGGGTGGACTCGACGTTCGTGCTGAAGATCGCGGTGGAGGAGCTGGGGGAGAAGGCGCTGGCGCTGACGGCGCTGTCGGCGTCGGTGGCGCCCGAGGAGGAGCGGGAGGCGCGGGAGCTGGCGGCGAAGCTGGGGGCGCGGCACGTGGTGGTGTCGAGCGACGAGCTGTCCAACCCTCAGTACGCGGCCAACCCGACGAACCGCTGCTACTTCTGCAAGACGGAGCTGTACGACCTCTGCGAGGCGAAGCGCAAGGAGCTGGGGCTGGCGGTGGTGCTGGACGGCTTCAACGCGGACGACTTCAAGGATCACCGGCCGGGGCACAAGGCGGCGAAGGAGCACGAGGTGCGCTCGCCGTTGGCGTTGGCGGGGCTGACGAAGGAGGAGATCCGGGCGTGGAGCCAGGTGTTGGGGCTGCCGACGTGGGACAAGCCGCAGATGGCGTGCCTGGCGTCGCGGATTCCGTACGGGACGTCGGTGACGAGGGAGCGGCTGTTCCAGATCGCCGGGGCGGAGTCGGAGCTGCGCAAGAGGGGATTCCGGCAGTTCCGGGTGCGTTACCACCAGGAGATCGCGCGAATCGAGCTGTCGGCGGAGGAGTACGAGCGCTTCCTGTCGGCGGAGGTGAGGCGGGAGGTGGACGTGGCGCTGAAGGCGCTGGGCTTCAAGTTCGTGGCGTTGGATCTGGAGCCATTCCGTTCGGGGCGGATGAACGAGGCGGCGGGAATCCAGCGGCCCGGGGCGGACACGCACCCCCTGCCAGTGGTCAGCTGATCCAATCCTGATCCTCCAGGGTGATCCTGAGGTGATCCTCCCTCTCCCTCCGGGAGAGGGTCGGGGTGAGGGTACCTCGTTCCCATGAACCAACTCCCCCTGCTGCTCCTGCTGACGGCGCTCCCCGCGCTGGGCCAGACCCGGGTCACCACGCCCACCTCCCATCACCGAACCCCCGCGCTCCTACTGGGTCCGGTCCTGACGTACACGGAGAGCTTCGGCTCGGACCAACTGAGACGAGGCCTCTCGGGACACGTGGAGCTCGGTGGCAGCCTCCCCGTAGGCTACGAGGACAACGAGCTCTTCCTCCTGGCGCGAGTGGGAGCTGGCACGCCGGGCTTCAGCCTGGCGGCGCACGGAGGCTTCCGGAGCGTCTTCACCCTGGAGGAGTGGCAGACCTACACGGAGCTCGGAGCGATCGTGCACGCGAGGCCGCGGTTCTGGGTGGGGCCGCGAGTAGGCCTGGGTGTGAGGCGCACGCTGACCGAGACCCTCTCGGTCTACGGAGGAGCAGGAGCGCAGCTGGGATTTGGATCCGGGCTGAGATTCGACATAGAGGTGTCGAGCGGTTTGCGCTGGAGTCTCTGATCCGGATCCGATCCCCGGGTGATCCAATCCTGATCCCAGGTGATCCAAGAGGTGGAGTGGATTTCTTGCGATCCGATGCGTCTGTGAGACCTTGTGCGCACCTGTAGGAGACAACGCACATGGACATGAATCCTCGCCTCACCTCGGTGGTGTTCCGTCTCAACCGCGAGAAGCTCGATGCGCTCAAGGAGCTGTCGCGGTCGACGAGGATCCGCCAGAGCGAGTACCTCCGGGAGGCGATCTCGGATCTGCTGACGAAGTACGAGGATCGGCTGGTCGACTAGGCGGCCTCGGAGGATCCGGCTTCCGCGGGGAAGGAGAAGGGAGGCCCCAGGGGGAGACCCGGGGGGAGGGCCCGCTCCTCGGCGGGGAACGGATCCACCTTGGCGGGGTAGTGCACCTCCCAGAGGACGAGCCCCTTGGCGGGGGCCTTGAGGCCCGGGATGGTGGTGCTCGAGTCGAGGGCGGAGCGGTAGAGCTCCTCGGAGAGGGCGCCCGCGGCGGTGAGGAGCGCGGAGCCCACGAGGTAGCGCACCTGGTAGCGGCCGAAGCCATCACCGCGCAGGCGGGCCTCGAAGAGGCCATTGCCCAGCTCGTGCAGGGTGGCGGACGTGAGGGTGCGCGGCTTGCGCAGACTCGAGTGCTCGTGGAAGGCGTAGAAGTCGCGGCAGCCCACCGCGGCGCCGAGCTGCTCCGCCAGCCGCTCGGGAGCGAGGGCCAGCCCCTCCAATCGAGGCTCGGTCGAGGGCTCCATGACGAACGGCTGCCAGGCCTCCGAGGCCCGGCCTCCGAGCTGGATGCGGTAGCGGTACTCCTTGCCGGCGGCGCTCCACTGGGCGTGGAAGCCCTCGGGGGGGCGCCGGGCGACGCACAGCCCGAGATCCGGCGGAGCATGAGGCGGGAGCCTTTCGGCCAGCATCTCCGAGGTGTAGCAGGGAGGCAGGCGGACGCTGACCACCTGCATGCGCGCATGGACGCCGCGATCGGTGCGGCCGGCGGGCATGACGGGGTAGGGGACACCGGCCTTGCGGAGGGCGTCCTCGAGGGCCTCCTGGACGGTGAGGCCGTCCGGCTGGCGCTGGAAGCCAATGAAGGGGGTACCTCGGTACCAGATCCACAGGGCGGCGGGGGTTCTCTTCACGGAGCGTGGGGTGTGGTGTGAGGGGCGTTGTGGAGGCCCGTGGGGCCTGGGATACTTCCCGGCCCATGTCGGCCGCACAAGATCTGCATGACCTCGAGCGGGCACAGCTCGATTCCCAATGGCTTTATCGTCAGGGCGACCTCGTCCTTGGCCCCCTGTCCGGCCACCAGGTGGTGGAGAAGCTGTATACGGGGGAGCTGACGGGGAAGACGGAGGTTTCCGCCTCGGGCCCGAGCGGCTTCCGCAAGCTCGAGGAGCTGGACGCCTTCCAGCTGCACGTGTCGAAGGCGGCGGTGAAGCTGAAGGTGGAGGCGGAGGCGAGGGCCGCGCACGCCCGGCGCAGGAGCCAGCGGATCATGGTGGGGAGCGTGGCGGCGCTGGTGCTCGGCGGACTGGGCCTGGGGGCGTGGCACATCTCGCGCTACGCATCCGTGTACCTGCCGGGTGTCGATCGCGAGCTGGAGATCAAGGTGGATCCGCCCGTCATCACCCTGGCGAAGCGCTCCGTGCCCGAGGAGCTGTTCGAGTACCCGGGCGAGCCGAAGCGGCCACCGGTGGCCAACAAGCCCCCCGAGGGCAAGCCCTCCGACACGACGGCGGAGAAGCCCGGCAAGCCGGAGAAGGTGGCGTCGGCCTCGCAGGTGTCGAAGCCGGGCCGCTCCCCGGGTGGGCGCCCGACGGGCAGGGTCACCACGGACGCGGACGGCCTGTCGACCGAGGTCAACTACGACATGGCCTCCATCAACCGGGTGGTGAAGCAGTACCAGTCGTCGCTCTTCAAGTGCTTCAAGGAGGAGGCCGAGCGCCGTCCGGGCTTCTCCGCCAAGGTTCCGCTCGAGTTCACCATCGGCAACGACGGCCACGTGGCGCAGCTGTGGGTGGACCACCCGCAGCTCAAGAAGGGCCCGCTCTTCGACTGCCTCTTCGGCGAGCTGAAGAAGTGGCCCTTCAAGCCCTACCCGGGCGAGCGGGCCACGGTGAACCTCGCGTTCACCATCGGTAAAAAGTAGGAGGACGCGGCCAGGAGGCAGCGGGCCGCTTTTTTGCCCCCCCGGTTTTCCTGATGGATACGGGGAGCATGCTGACCGCAGCTGAAGCCGACATCGAGAAGAAGGCCGCGTCCGTGCCCCCGGGCACCTTCCGCCACACCGTGCTGGTGGCGGCCAAGCGCTTCAAGTCCACCTGGGCCGAGCTGGGCAAGCTGCTCGTGCAGGTGAGGGACGAGAACCTCTGGGAGCCCTGGGGTTACGCCTCCTTCGAGGCCTACTGCCTCAAGGAGCTGCACATCAAGAAGCAGACGGCCCTGAAGCTCACGCGCTCCTTCAGCTTCCTGGCTCGCAACGAGCCCGCCGAGGAGGTGTCCCAGCCGGACTTCCCCCAGAAGGCGCCCCCCTTCGAGGTCATCGAGGTCCTGGCGGACGCGGAGGAGCGTGGCCAGCTGTCTCCCCAGGAGTACCGTTCACTGCGAGACAGTATCTGGAACGCGGAGAAGCCGCCCAACGAGCTGAAGAAGGAGTTCGTGGAGCGCTTCCCGAAGCCGCCCCCCGAGCCCCCCCCGGAGAGCTTCCAGGTGAGGAAGCTGGCGCAGATGGCCCGGAAGCTGGCCGCCGAGGTATCCGGGTGCCGCCGGGTGCCCCACGCCATCGCTGAGCGGGCGAGCGCCCTGGCCGAGGATCTGGAGGAGATCGCTTCGGGCGTGAATGACGCCTGAACGGGTGTTACTGAACGCTGACCCCGTCCGGCGGTACACAGCCCGCCGGGCGACATATCCGAGATGGGCTTCCTGCGCGTGCAGCCGGAGCCTATATTTTGGCGGACGGCTGTTCGAGACGTGGGCAGCCAAACGGCTTGGGTGTGGTGGTGTCGGCTAGTAGGCTCCGGGGAACCGGGGTCGGTGAACCTGGAGGCGGCAGTGAAGAAGGAGCACCACGTCAACCTGTCCTGCTCGTTCTGCGGCAAGTCGCAGCGTGAGGTCCGCAAGCTCATCGCGGGCCCCACGGTCTACATCTGCGACGAGTGCATCAAACTGTGCAACGACATCATCGCGGACGAGAATGAGCGCGAGGAAGGCAAGCCGCAGGTGAGCTTGCCGACGCCGATGGAGATCAAGGCGTTCCTCGATGACTACGTGATCGGTCAGGACCAGGCGAAGAAGGTCCTCTCGGTCGCGGTCTACAACCACTACAAACGGATCTACCAGAAGAAGCCTACGGCACGGCCGCGTCCGGGGATGAAGCCCTCGGGCTCGGAGGACGTGGAGCTGAGCAAGAGCAACATCCTGCTCGTGGGCCCCACGGGAAGCGGCAAGACGCTGCTGGCGCAGTCGCTGGCGCGCTTCCTCAACGTCCCGTTCACCATCGCGGACGCGACCAGCCTGACCGAGGCCGGTTACGTGGGCGAGGACGTGGAGAACATCATCCAGAACCTGCTCCACAACGCGGACTACGACGTGGAGAAGGCGGCGCGAGGCATCGTCTACATCGACGAGATCGACAAGATCGCGCGCAAGGGTGACACGCCGAGCGCCACGCGAGACGTGGGCGGCGAGGGCGTGCAGCAGGCGCTCTTGAAGATCATCGAGGGCACGCGGGCCAACGTCACGCCCAGGGGCGGGAAGAAGTACAACCAGCAGGAGTACGTGCAGGTTGATACGACGAACATCCTGTTCATCTGCGGCGGTGCGTTCCACGGCATCGACGGAGTGATCAAGCGCCGTGTGGGCGAGAAGGGCCTGGGGTTCGGGGCGAAGATCACCCACAGGGAAGAGCGGAGCGTGGGCGAGCTGCTCGCCATGGTGGAGCCGGAGGACCTGATGAAGTTCGGGATGATTCCCGAGTTCATCGGCCGCCTGCCGGTGGTGGCGACGCTGAACGACCTGAAGGAAGAGGATCTGATCACGATCCTCACGCAGCCGAAGAACGCGCTGATCAAGCAGTACCAGAAGCTGTTCGAGATGGAGAAGGTGAAGCTGACCTTCACGAAGGAGGCCTTGAAGGCGATCGCCAAG
Source organism: Archangium lipolyticum (assembly GCF_024623785.1). Lineage (NCBI taxonomy): Bacteria > Pseudomonadati > Myxococcota > Myxococcia > Myxococcales > Archangiaceae > Archangium > Archangium lipolyticum. Next base: position 574,273 of record NZ_JANKBZ010000001.1, on the reverse strand, counting down.
GAGGCCATGCGTCGCAACTCGGGAGCGCGCGGCCTGAGGGCGATCCTCGAGGACGCCATGCTCGACATCATGTACGACGTGCCGTACCGGGACGGCGTGAAGGAGTGCAAGATCACCGAGACGGTGGTGACCAAGCACGAGCCGCCCCAACTGGTGATGGAGAAGGAGAAGAAGTCAGCCTGACCGTGTATGCCCCCTCTCCCTCTGGGAGAGGGCTGGGGTGAGGGTCTACTGTCCCGAGCCGCTGGCCTTCGTGGAGAGGGGGGTACAAGGCAGTGCCTGACTATCGAGGTGATACCGTCATCGTGGGTCTACTGGAGCGATGCCGCGATCTGCGCCGCTCCTCCACGGATGCCGAGGCAATCCTCTGGAAGCTGCTGCGCGCCCGGCAGTTGGCCGGATTCAAGTTCCGGCGGCAGCATCAGTTCGGTCCCTACATCCTCGACTTCTTCTGCTCGGAGCGCTCCCTGGGCATCGAGCTCGACGGCGACCAGCACGCGCTACCCGCCAACGTCTCGCGCGATGCCGCGCGCTCGCGGTTTCTCGCGGAGCAGGGCGTGAGGGTGCTGCGCTTCGGGAACAGGGACCTGCTCTTCGAGACCGAGGCCGTGTTGGTGCGCATCTACACGGTGCTCATGGAGGAGGAGGGTAGACCCTCACCCTAGCCCTCTCCCAGAGGGAGAGGGGACATCCACGGGCAGCGGTCATTGTGACGCTCTCAGCCCGATACCCGGACCGTGGTCTTCATCTCCCGGCCGGTGGCGGGATCCCTCGCGCGCATGGTGAGGATGCCTTCCACGTTCACGTCGAAGGTGATCTCCACCTGCACCGTACCCGCCCGGGCCGGGCGGATCCCCGAGAACGTGAACTCGCCCAGCAGATCGTTCTTCACCACCTGCTCGTGGTCGCCCTGGAAGATGCGCATGGCCAGCTCGGTCTGGTTGTCGATGCTCGTCGTCGCCACCAGCTGCTTGGCATTGGGAATCGGCGCGTTGCGCGGGAACACCGTGTGGAACCCTCCGCCCGCGCGCTCCAGGCCGATCGCCATCGGAATCACGTCCAGCAGTTGCAGCCGCAGGCTCGAGTTGTCCTCGAGCGACTTGGCGTACAGCGCCGCGCCGACCGCCACCGCCTCGTCCGGGTGCACACCCTTGCTCGGCGTCTTGCCGAAGAACTTCGTCAGCCGGTCCTGCACGACGGGCATGCGCGTCTGCCCGCCCACCAGCAGCACCTCGTCGATGTCCTTGGTGCTCAGCCCCGAGTCCACCAGCACCCGCGCCACCATCTGCAGCGTCCGATCCACCAGGTGGTTCGTCAGCTGTTCCAGCAGCTTGCGCGTGAACTTCATCTCGATGTTCAGGGGCTGGCCCTGCGAGGTCATCGTGATGAAGGGGATGTTGAACTGCACGTCATCGCGCGCCGACAGATCGATCTTCGTGCGCTCGGCGAGATCCTTGATGCGTTGCATGGCCACGGGATCCGTGGCCAGGTCGATGCCCGTCTTCGACGCGAAGTCCTTGAGGACGTGGTGGATGATGGCGTTGTCGAAGTCGATGCCGCCCAGGAAGATGTCACCGCCAGTGGCCTTCACCTCGAAGACGCGGTCGCGGATGGCGATGATGGAGACGTCGAAGGTGCCGCCGCCCAGGTCGTAGACGAGCACCTTCTTGTTGATGCCCTTGCCAGCGCCATAGGCCAACGAGGCCGCGGTGGGCTCGTTGATGATGCGCACCACTTCCAGGTCGATGAGCTTGCCCGCCTCCTTCACCGTCTGGCGCTGCCGGTCGTTGAAGTACGCCGGCACCGTCACCACGGCGCGCTTGATGGGCGTCTTCAGGTAGTTGGCGGCGACGTCGCGGATCTTGTTGAGGATCTTGGCGCTGATCTCCTGGAGCGAGAACTCCTTCTTGCCCACGTCCAGGACGACGTCGCTCTTCTTGCCGGGGCGCACCGAGTACGCCACGACCTTCTTCATCGCCTCGACGACGTCGCTCTTGAAGGGCCGGCCGACCAGGCGCTTGGAGCCGTAGATGGTGTTCTTCGGATTGAGCTGCCACTGGCGCTTGGCCTCGTAGCCGATCAGCTCGTTGCCCTTGTCGTCGATCGCGAAGATCGAGGGGATGGTGTACTCGCCCCCCTTGTAGGGGATGAGCTTCACGTTCCCACCGTCCTCGACGATCGCGGCACACGAGTTGGTCGTGCCGAGGTCGATGCCGATGATGGGATCCTTGTGCATCGCGCGTGGACTCCGAAGAAGGGGGGCTCGAGGCGGCTGGGGCTCGCCTCGGCCATGAACCCGGCAGGTTAGTTCAACTTCACGGGGGTCGCGAGCGAGAGTAGCCATCCAGCGCCAGGGGAAGCTGCAACAGGTTCACCCCGGGCGCGTCCAGCAGGTCCCCGGCCGAGCGCCCCTCGGACAGCCGCAGCGCCGCCACTTCCAGGCCCACCCCGGTCTGACCCGCCGGGTCGGTGTCCGCCCCCGTGGGCGAGTCCGGTATCCGGAGCGCCCCTCCGCTCGCCTCCAACGCGAGGTACACCACGTGCCGCCCCCTGGGCCCGGTGAGCGTCACCCGGACGAGCCCCACTCCCTTCCCGGCCAGGGCGCTCCAACTCGCCACCGAGGGCGTGAAGGTGCGGCTCGCCGGGGTGTAGGAGGCGGTGGGCAGGGGCAGGAACTCGGGCATGGAGACGCGGGTGGGGAGGGTGGGCCCGCGGACGACACGGCCGCTGACGGAGGCTCCCGAGGTCGCGGAGGTGGCGAAGGCCCACACTCCGGGTGAGGCTCCCTCGGCCCCGCCGTAAGGCGCGCCACTGCGCAGCAGCACCGGCTGGAGGGGCCGGCTCCCATCCGGCTGTGCGGTTCCACCCGTGCGCGAGGCGAGCCCCATCGGCACCAGGCCCGACTCGGGGGACAGCTCCACCGCGGCGATCACGGCCGTATCGAAGCCGGAGGGCAGGTTGGGGAGCACCACCTCCGTGCGGCGGAGCTGCTCGCGGCGGGGGCGGTGGGTGATGCCGGTGAAGCGGTTGTAGTCCGGGAGGTCCTCGCTGCCCTGGCAGCTCTGGGTGTTCGAGCACAGGCCATCCCCATCGAGGTCCGTCGCGTCCGGCGCGTAGGGCAGGTGGGTGATGGAGGTGAAGGACTGGAGGGCGAAGTCCATCGCGCCGCTGTAGGCGAGCAGGTCCGTGGGGCGGAGGCTCGTGGCCTGGGCGAGGGGCAGCTTGCCGGCGAAGGCCACCGCGGTGCGGCGTCCCGCCTGTCCGAGGCCGTACGAGCGCGGCTTGATCTCCGTGTTCCCCGCGAGCCCGAGGGACGCGTAGGCCACGAGGCCGCTGGGGACGGGGAGGCGCTGGGGGAGGCCGGGGACGGAGACGAGGAAGGACTCCCCGAAGAGGTTGGAGAGATCCACCGTCGTGGGATCTCCCACGGAGAGCACGGAGAAGCCGACCGAGAGCTCGCCGGAGGAGTGGACCTCGTTGAAGCTGATGCCCGCGTTGAAGCCGGCGGCGCCGTGGACGGGGTTGTCCCCGAGCGGCAGCAGCACATCGCGCGCGGGGGTGGAGGCCACGGAGACGCGGTCGTACCGGGGGAGTCCATCCGCTCGCGGCTCGCCCGAGGCGGCGGAGAAGCTGGCGGTGGCTCCGGCGAAGCCGGGGAAGAGGGCCACGCCTTGCGAGTCCGTCGTCACCGTGACGGGAGCGGGGCAGGGGCCCGAGGCGGGAGGCGCGTCACAGCCGAGCACCTCCACGCCCGCGAGCGGGCGCCGGGTGGCGGCTTCCACCACGGTGACGCGCCGGCCGCTGGCCAGCGTGGGAAGCACGGTGAGCGTGGCCTCCTGGGCCGACACCGCCGCGCCCGGGGGCTTCGCCTGCACGCGCACCGTCCCGGCGGACACGGCCGTCACCAGCCCCTCGGGGGAGACCGTCACCGCACTACTGGGAGCGCCGCCCGCGTCCACCGCCGAGAAGGAGCCCTGTGCCAGGGGGAAGCTGGCGCCGTCCAGCGTGTAGGCCACCAGCCCGAGCCGAACGGTGTCCCCCACCACGAGCGTGGCCGCCTTGGGGGTGAGGGCGATGGAGACGATGTTGCCCGCCGGGGGCGCGGGGCGGCAGGCGCCATCCGTGCAGGCCTCGTTCGGCGCACAGTCCGCGTGGCCGCGGCAACCGCCCGGCACGCACCGGCTCGCCACGCAGGTGAGGCCCGGGGCACAGGTGCCGCCCTCCGTGCACGCGGTGGAGGGCTGGCAGTGCGAGTCCCGGCAGTACGCCGTGGCCGAGCAGTCCGTGTCCACGAGGCAGCGCGGCAGCTCCTGGCAGATCTTCGTCGTGCAGTCGAAGCCCGGAGGGCAGGCGCTCGAGGCGAAGGCCCGGCACTCGGTGTTGGGGCCACACTGGGCGTTGGAGTCACACGGCTGGAATTCAGTGCAGCGGCCCGCGGTGGCGCTGGTGCAGTACTGGCCCGAGGGGCAATCGGCCTTCGTGGCGCAGCCGGCCCTGGCGCACGTTCCCGCCTCGCAGATGAAGCCCGCGCCACACAGCTGGTCGTTCAAGCACTGCCGCAGGCAGTCACCCTGTCGGCAGAGGTAGAGCAGCGAGGCCACGCGCGGATCCACGCCGGGCGCGCAGTCCGTGGCCTGGGTGCAGGGCACCTGACAGATGCCCTGGGTCGGCTCGCAGCGCTGACCGGCCGGGCAGTCGTTCGCCGAGGTACACGCGGATCGCGTCACACACCGGCCCTCGCGGCAGGACTGGTTGGTGGCACAGGCCGCGTCCGAGCCGCACTGGCAGCGGCCCTCCGTGCAGGCGAAGCCCTCGGCGCAGTCGGCGGAGACCGTGCACTCGGGGCGGGGGGCGCAGGTCCCTCCGGCGCACACCTGGCCACCACCGCATTCGGAGTCATCCAAACACACCGGACCACAGCCGCCATAGCGGCATCGGCCACCGGAACAGTCGGCGTCCGTGTCGCACGGCGTCGTCGAGGTAGGCGGGCAGGCGGAGAGCACTGCCAACAACACAACGGAAAGAAGAGCCCTGGACATCCCGCTCCCCGAGGGGAAAGTTCCGGGGGTCCCCGCGCATGATGGCGGCCACCCGCCGGCGTGGTTAGTGGGTTCCTGAACTACAGCACAGAGGAGTCATCCCGTGGAAGCCAAGCGATACCTGCAGGAAGTCGGCGCCCAGGTGTCCGACGACTTCGTCAAGAATCGCTCCATCCTCTCCTTCGAGGAGTACCTGACGCTCTTCATGGGCGATCCACGGGGGCAGTCGCGCAACGCGGCCCAGTACCTGCGCGACGTGATGGACCACTACGGCACCGAGACGGTTCCCCATCCCACCGGGAAGATCCGCCGCTTCAAGGTCTTCGACGTCCCCTCCAGTGACCGGGACGGCCGCGTCGCCGGTCAGGAGGAGATCCAGAACGCCATCTACCGGTTGCTGGGCAACTTCACGCGCGCTGGCCGCATCAACAAGCTCATCATGCTGCACGGCCCCAACGGCAGCGCGAAGTCGACGCTCGTCAACGCGCTCAAGGCTGGCATGGAGGCCTACTCGCGCCAGCCCGAGGGTGCCCTCTACCGCATCAGCTGGATCTTCCCCTCGGAGAAGCTCGTCAAGGGCTCCATCGGTTTCGGTGGAGAGCGCGCGGCGACGCCGGCGGCCCCGGGAGCCACGGGCAGCGACCTGTCCACCTATGCGCATCTGGACGCCGAGTCCATCGACGTGCGCATCCCCTGCGAGCTGCGCGACCACCCGCTCTTCGTCGTCCCGCCCACCGAGCGCCAGCGTCTGCTCGAGGGCGCGCTGAAGAAGAAGGGCGTGTCCAACGGGGACGGGCAGGTGAGCGACAACGACTTCGTCCTCTCCGACTACCTGCTGCACGGAGAGCTCTGCCACAAGTGCCGCAGCATCTACACGGCGCTGCTGGCCAACTACAAGGGCGACTACCTCCAGGTGCTGCGCCACGTGCGCGTCGAGCGCTTCTACATCTCGCGCCGCTACCAGGTGGGCACGGTGACGGTGGAGCCGCAGATGAGCGTGGACGCCATGTACCAGCAGGTGACGGCGGACCGCGCGCAGCTGCTCAACGTGCCGCCCGCGCTCCACAACGTGGCCCTCTTCGAGCCCCATGGCCCGCTGGTGCACGCCAACCGCGGCATCATCGAGTACTCGGATCTGCTCAAGCGCCCGCTGGAGGCCTTCAAGTACCTGCTGGGCTTCAGCGAGACGTCGCAGGTGCCGCTCGAGCACTTCGTCCTCCAGCTGGACGAGGTCCTCATCGCGTCCTCCAACGAGAAGCACCTGGGCGCCTTCAAGGAGCTGCCGGACTTCGCCTCCTTCAAGGGCCGCATCGAGCTGGTGCGCGTGCCGTACCTGCGCCGCTTCAAGCTGGAGCAGCAGATCTACGACGCGCAGATCACCCCCACCACCGTGGGCAAGCACGTGGCCCCGCATGCCACCGAGGTGGCCGCCATGTGGGCCGTGCTCACGCGTCTCAAGAAGCCCATCCCGGACCGCTACGCGCCCGAGGTGAAGGAGCTCGTCGATCAGGTGACGCCGGTGGAGAAGATGCACCTCTACGAGGAGGGCGTGGCGCCGGACCGGCTCAGCATGTCCCACGGCAAGGAGCTGCGGAAGCTGCGCACGGACCTCTATGAAGAGTCCGACGCCTACCCGAACTACGAGGGCCGCAGCGGCGCGAGTGCCCGGGAGATCAAGACGGCGCTCTTCAACGCCGCGCAGCACCCCGACTACAAGTGCCTCAACGCGCTGGCGGTGATCGAGGAGCTCGAGGCCATCTGCAAGGACAAGAGCGTCTACGAGTTCCTCCTGCAGGAGGTGGTGGACGGCTACCACGACCACGAGGAGTTCGTGCGCGCGGTGGAGGCCGAGTACCTCGACCGGGTGGACGAGGAGGTGCGTGAGTCCATGGGGCTCGTCTCCGAGGGCCAGTACCGCGAGCTGGTGGAGCGCTACGTCTACAACGTGAGCCACTGGGTGAAGGGCGAGAAGATCCGCAACCGGATCACCGGCTCCATGGAGCGCCCCGACGAGCAGCGCATGGCGGAGATGGAGGGCATCATCATGCCGCGGGGCGAGGATCCCGGAGAGTTCCGCCGCGGGCTCATCTCGCAGATCGGCGCGCACAAGCTGGACAATCCGGACGCGGAGATGGACTACCCGCGCATCTTCCCGGACATGTTCCGCCGCCTGCGCGACCACTACTTCGAGGAGCGCAAGCGGGTGCTGCGCCGCAACAAGGAGAACATCCTCAAGTACCTCTCCGAGGAGCGCGGCACGCTGTCCCCGCGCGAGCAGTCCCAGGTGGAGAGCACCCTGAAGGCGATGCACGAGCGCTACGGCTACTGCGAGCACTGCGCCAAGGACGCCATCCTCTTCCTCATGAAGAAGCGCTACGGCTGAGCAAGAGCGGCCGGGCAGACGGGCGCTCGCTGGGGGCGATGCTTTCCGAAAACGCGTTGCAAGGGGAAGATGGGAACTCATTAGAGATGAAGGGTTTTTGTTCCCCGTCCTCTCCTTGCTTCGGAGCGTCGATGACTCGTTTCGCCCTGGGCCTGCCTGCCCTCTTCGCCATGCTGTCCTGCGCCGCCGCGCCGAATCCGCATGCCGTCTCCGATACCTCGGGCATCGGTGGTGGGGGCTCGACGCCGGTCGTGATGCAGACGGTGGGTGCCCAGGCTCCCCGGCTCACGCGCAGGGAGCAGGTGAAGCGCATCCTCCCGCACAACGTGCGCCTCGCCATCCAGGAGGACGGCAAGGCGCGGCGCACCGCCTCGGGCGTGGTCATCGGCAGCGAGAAGACCGCCGAGGGCACCGTCAGCTTCGTCATCACCAACGCGCACGCGGTGGAGATGGGGGACCTGAAGGAGCCACGCCTCGTCGTCATCGTGGATGACCGCGCCGACTCCACCGAGTACGGGGCGCAGGTGGTGGCCTCGGGCTCGGTGCCGGACATGGACCTGGCGCTGGTGAAGGTGCCCGGCCTGGCGCTGACGCCCGCGCTGCTCGCCACGGACGCGGAGGTGGAGCTCGGGGATGACGTGGTGGTGGCCGCCTCGCCCTACGGCCGGGCCCTGTCGCTCTCCGGCGGCATGGTGTCCCAGGTGGAGTGGGACAAGGATGGCAAGAAGCCGCGCATGCTGAAGACGGACGCGCCCATCGGCTATGGCGCCTCCGGTGGCGGCATCTTCAGCCTGGAGTCCGGCAAGCTGCTCGCCATCGTCGAGGGTTATCGCACCGCGAAGGTGGGCTTCGAGGTGGCTCAGCAGAACTACAGCTTCGACGTGCCCATGCCCGGCGAGACCTTCGCCGCTCCCACCTCCAAGGTGCGCCAGTTCCTCCAGCAGCACGGCTTCGCCCGGCTGCTCGGCACCGCCGGAGCATCCAGGCCCGAGACGGGTCCGGACGGCTCGCAGACCGCCAGCCGCTAGCCCCAGCCGGAAATTCGCCTGGTGCCCCCCTCCACGGTACATGCCGGAGGAGGGGAGGCACGCATGAGCAACCGGAACACCTGGGATCAGTACTTCATGGACATCGCTCGCCAGGTGGCCAGCCGTGCCACCTGCGACAGGAAGCACGTGGGGGCGCTCCTGGTGCGCGACAGGACCATCCTCTCCACCGGCTACAACGGCGCCATCCGGGGCCTGCCCCACTGCGATGACGTGGGCCACATGATGGAGAACGGGCACTGCGTGGCCACCGTCCACGCCGAGGCCAACGCCATCATCCAGGCGGCCAAGAACGGCGTGCGCATCGACAGCGAGCGCGACAAGCCCACGACGCTCTACACCACCGCGAGCCCCTGCTGGCCGTGCTTCAAGCTGATCGCGAACTCGGGCGTGCGCAGGATCGTCTACGGTGAGTTCTATCGTGATCCGCGCATCTTCGAGTACGCGGCCCGGCTCGAGATCGAACTGGTGGGTCCCGGCCCGGCGGAGCAGCCGGCCGAGCGCTGATCTCCACCACACAGTGTCCGACGGTTCACGAGACGTCGTGTGCACTCATTCTGCAGTACAAGTGAAACGTTTTGTGCAGGACATCTGTTTGGATGTCTGCCCGACGAATCCTGTGGGAATTACTCCCATCCGGCAAGAATTACCGGCCCAGGGTTGACGGTACTTGGGTGGCTCCCTAAATCCTCGCAGCGACAGGGCGGCGGGAGTGAAGGGCGCCGGTCAACCTCTTAGGGAGAATTCGTGATCACCTCCACGGCTGCCAGCAGCAGTGTGCCCTCGATACGTGAAGGGGCTGACCCGGTGGTGGATGCCGCTCGCTACGGCGCGGTTCCCACGCTGATGGACAGCCTCCTGCATGATGTGCGCAACCCCTTGAACGCACTGTCCATCCATCTGGAAGTGCTGTCCGAGAAGTTGAAGGTCGAGACGGGCCAGGTGCCCCCCTCGCAGGAGAAGAACCTCAAGTCCATGCGCGATCAGATCCAGCGCGTGGACGCAATCCTCCGGCGCTTCGCGGAGTTCATCGTGAACCGTCCGGGCGTACCCGGCGACGCGGATCTGTCCGAGACGGTGACGCGTGCGCTGGAGGTGCTGGCGCACGAGAGCCGCAAGCGCCGTCTCCAGGTGCGTCCCACGATCGCCGCCGCGGTGCGGGCGAGGCTGTCGGACACGGGCGAGCTGGGCTTCCTGGTGGTGCAGGCCCTGATGAGGGCCTACGGGCGCTCGGAGCAGGGCGCCGAGGTGTTGGTGTCGGTACGGGCCGAGGAGTCCCGGGCGGTGCTCGAGGTGGTGGATGCCTCGGCGAGTCCCGAGGAGAACACGCCGGAGGCGGTGGCGGCCCTGGAGCTGCGCTGTGGACAGCTCGGCGTGGAGCTGCAGCTTCGCGCGGGCGTGTGCCGGCTGATCTTCCCGCTCGCCTGAGAGCGGCACTCGAGCTTCTGAAACCCTTTTCCCATCTGGCTTGTTCTTGATGTCTGGAGGTCCTCACGTGGGCAGCGCGCGAATTCTGGCCGTGGACGACGAGCGCGATACGTGCGAGGCACTGGCGGAGATGTTGACCGCCTGGGGCCACAAGGTGGAGACCGCGTTCGACGCGCACGACGCCCTCCGCAAGGCGGGCGAGTTCCGGCCGGACGTGGTCCTGTCGGATCTGGCCATGCCGGAGACGGATGGCTTGGGGCTGTTGAGGGCGCTGAGGGACGAGCTGCCGGACTGTCCGGTGGTGCTCCTCACCGGCCACGGCACCATCGACGCCGCGGTGGAGGCCATCCGCGAGGGCGCCTATGACTTCATCGTCAAGCCGCTCGACACCGCGCGGTTGAAGGTCTGCATCGACCGGGCGCTGGAGAAGAAGGAGACAATGCGCGAGGTGCAGGGCCTGCGCCGGCGTCTCAAGCAGCTGGGCTCCTCGGACTTCATCGGCCAGTCGGCCGCGATGCGCAAGGTGTTCGAGCTCATCGAGAAGGTGGCCCCCTCCAAGGCGAGCGTGGCCATCACCGGCGAGTCCGGTACGGGCAAGGAAGTGGTGGCGCGCGCCGTCCACAACCTGTCGCAGCGGCGCGACAAGCCCTTCATCGCCATCAACTGCGCCTCCATTCCGGCCACGCTGATCGAATCGGAGATCTTCGGGCACGAGAAGGGCGCCTTCACCGGCGCGGATCAGCGGCGGCCCGGCGTGTTCGAGCTGGCCCACGGCGGCACGCTCTTCCTGGACGAGCTCGGGGAGATCCCCATCGAGCTGCAGGCCAAGCTGCTGCGCGTGCTCGAGGAGGGCCGGTTGCGGCGCCTGGGCGGCAAGGTGGAGATCGAGGTGGACGTGCGCGTGCTGTGCGCCACCAACCGGGATCTGCGCAAGGAGATCGAGGCCAAGCGCTTCCGCGAGGATCTCTACTTCCGCCTCAACGTCTTCCAGATCCAACTGCCGCCCCTGCGCGAGCGGCGGGAGGACGTGCCCATCCTGGTGCAGTACTTCGTGGAGAAGTTCCGCGGGGACTCGGCCAAGCGCGTGACGGGCGTGCACCCGGACGCGATGGAGATCCTCAAGAACCACGAGTGGCCGGGCAACATCCGCGAGCTGCGCAACTCGGTGGAGCGCGCGGTGATCCTCTGCGACGGCGAGCTCATCATGCGCGAGCACCTGCCCCCCGACATGGCGGGCAAGAGCCCCGAGCGCCACACCTTCCGCCTGCCCTACGGGCTGTCGCTCGACGCGGTGGAGCGCGAGTACATCCTCGGGAGCCTGCAGCGGAACGGGAACAACAAGGCCCGGACGGCGGAGATCCTCGGGGTGAGCGAGAAGACGCTCTACAACAAGCTCAACCGCTATGCCGCCGAGGCCCGCCAGCAGCCGGGCAAGGGAGCGGAGGCGGGCGGTCTGTCCGGCCACGGTGGACCCTCGCTGGGCAGCAACCCCGAGATCCGCTGAGCGGCGCTTCCCACCGCGTCCCACCTACTTCCAGGGAAGAGGGCACGGAGCCGACTCGCCTGGTCGGCTCACGAGCCGTGCGCTGCGCTCGTCCGCACGCTGGGAGATCGGGCGTCGGGCGTATGTCCTTCATGAGCGAAGGGCATGACGCAGCGCGCGAGGCACGGGGTGGGATAGCCCCTCTTTGCTTGACTCACAGGGTCACTGCGGGCGATCCTTTCCATTACACACCCACGGGACACTCGGTGGCATGGCTCCCTACTCAGGGGCACCTCCGGTATGTCCTCTCCGCGGCTGTCCAGGAACGGACGAAGAGCGGCCCCGCCGGGGGGCGTCAAGGAAGGCCACGTTTTCATGAGCGATGCGCGAGTTCTTCACTTCTTCGGCGGAAAAGGCGGGGTGGGAAAGACCACGCTCGCGGCGGCCTACGCCCTGCGGCTCGCGGACGATGCGCCCAAGGAGAAGGTGCTGCTCGTCTCGTTGGATCCGGTGGGATCGCTGACGGATCTGCTGAACAAGAAGCTGTCGGCGAAGCCCACGAAGCTGGAAGCGGAGACGGGCGAGGCCCCCAAGGAGTCCAAGCCAGAGCCGAAGGGCAAGGCCAAGGCGGCCAAGGGCAAGGGCGAGGGGGGCTTGTGGGCGATGGAGCTGGAGCCCGCGGCGCTGCTCAAGCCCTTCCTGGCGAAGTATCAGCCCGCGCTGCAGAAGGCGGCGGTGAAGGGCACGCACCTGTCGGAGGAGGATCTGGGCAAGCTGTACAGCCAGGCCACTCCGGGGTTGGAGGAGCTGCTGGGCCTGCTGCACGTGGTGGAGCTGGCCGAGAGCGGTGAGTTCGATCGCGTGGTGCTGGACACGGCGCCCACGAGCCACACGCTGCGGCTGTTCGACATGGCGGTGGGGCTGCGCAAGTTCCTGGGCCTGGTGAAGGCGGGAGCGGAGCGGGCGGCGAGTGGCAAGGGGAAGAAGGCGGCGGCGGCGCCCTCGGAGGAGCAGCTGTTCCTGGAGGAGTTCTCGGGCCGGGCGGAGAAGCTGCTGGCGCAGCTGAAGGATCCGGCGCGCACGGCGTTCCACCTGGTGGCGCTGGCGGAGCCGGTGCCCGAGGCGCAGACGCGCATGTACTTCGCGCAGCTGCGCGAGCGTGGAATTCCGGTGGTCGAGGTGGTGGTGAACCAGGTGGAGGACAAGGAAGGCTGTCCCGCCTGTCTGGGCCGCCGAGGCCTACAAGCGCCGCACGTGCGCAAGTACCAGGCGCTGGACAAGAACGTGCCGGTGCACCTGGTGGGCAAGCGCGAGGTGGCGCCGCGCGGCCTGGAGGCGATGAAGGTATTCGCCCAGGAGTGGGCGAGCGGCAAGGAGACGAAGGCGCTGGAGTTCGCGGCGGCCGAGGGTCCGCCGGCGCTGGTGCGCGCGCCGTCGATGCCGCCCATCGCGGCGCCGCCGCTGCCTCCGACGCGGCTCATCTTCTTCGTGGGCCAGGGCGGGGTGGGGAAGAGCTCGTGCGCGGCGGCCGCGGCGGTGACGCTGACGGAGAAGGAGGGGCCGGTGCTCCTCATCTCGACGGATCCGGCGCACTCGCTGTCGGACGTGCTGCAGAGCCGGCTGACGGACGTGGAGACGCAGGTCAAGGGCACGAAGGGCCTGTACGCGCGCGAGCTGGACATGGCGGGGTGGTTCAGCAACCTGCGCAAGCGCTGGAAGGAGAAGGCGGAGAAGGCCTTCGAGGGCGCGCCGAAGACGGGCAACGAGGTGCCGACGGATCTGCTGTTGTTCCGCAACCTGCTGGACGCGGCGCCGCCGGGGATCGACGAGCTGGCGGCGATGTCGTGCCTGACGGACGCGCTGGTGCAGGAGCGGTTCAAGCGCATCGTGGTGGACGGAGCGCCGATGGTGAGCTCCATGAGGGTGGTGGAGCTGGCGGAGACGGCCAAGGGCTGGTTCACGGCGCTGCACGGGGTGCTGTCCAAGTACAAGTCCAAGGGCCTGGGCGAGCTGGCGGACGACATGGCGGCGTTCCTCAAGCACATCGCCCGGTTCGAGGCGGCACTGGCGTCGCCGAACGAGTCACGCTTCGTGGTGGTGACGCGGGGTGAGGAGCTGGCGGGGGCGCGTTCGGAGCGGCTGGTGGAGTACCTGAAGGAGCGGAAGCTTCAGGTGGAGCGGGTGCTGGTGAACCGGGTGGGTCCGAAGGCGGACTGCGCGCGGTGCGAGAACCGGCGGAAGAACGAGCTGAACGCGGCGAAGGTGATCGAGAAGAAGATCGGGCTGCCGGTGACGGTGGCCCCCGCGTTGGGTCGTCACCCGGCGGGCCTGAGGGAGCTGAAGGCGTTCCGGACGGCCTGGTACGCGCTGAGTGCCACGGCGAAGACGAAGGCGGCCTGACCCGTCATAACGAGGGTACGTCGAATCCCAGGCTGAACCCGCGTCAATCCCCTCTCCCTCTGGGAGAGGGCCAGGGTGAGGGTCTTCCAGGTTTCCTACCCGAGCCTCACCGCCACCCCATCCGAGGCATGCCCGGTATGACCCGAGGCACCTGCTGGCGGAGCCGCTGAGCGAGGTCCAGAGGCGAGCGGAGTCGTTCCTCCCGAGGAATCATCTCGCCGCGCTCGAATCGGACGGCCAGGACGGGACCGGCGAGCAGCAGGCAGATGGCGGGGACGATGCACAGCGCCACGGAGACGAGCGCGGCGCAGGTCAATCCGAGCGTCTGCCGGAGCCGCGAGGTGGCGAAGCCGGGCACCTGACCGAGGGAGGCCAGAAAACCGGCGAACAGGACCCCCCCCAGCAGCCCGAGGAGAGCGGCGAGCAGCCAGCTGGCGCCGCCGAGCACGGTGCCGAGCACGGGCTCGACGAGCCCTGGTGAGGCAGCTGCCAACAGGAAGGCGAGGAAGAACGGAGTCCCCGCCACCAAGGCCACCAATCCCCACTGCGGACCCCTGAGCCGCACCATGCCCCGCCACCTCCGTGAGGGGGAGGTTGGGCAGGGGGAACCCAGCCGCCAAGCCCCGGGGGGGTGGGTCCGTCCTATGCCTCGCACTCGGAGGGGGAGTCGAGGAACCTGCCGAGCTCCTCGAGCTCGAGGACGCCGCGGGGGGTCATCTTGCCCGAGATCGGCTTCTTGCCCGGGAAGGACAGGGTGAGGGTGCGGCCCTTCAGGGTGTACGTTCCACCCACCTCCTCGGTGCGGGTGGGATTGGCTTCGTCCTCGATGACGCGGCGCCACAGGACGACGCGCTGACCGGCGGAGAAGGTGAGCTTCCGGGTGGAGCCGTAGACGCCCTCGCCGGGGGAGTACCAGGTGACCCGGCGGAGGATTTCGGGGACATCGGCGAGCCTTTCGGGAGAGCGGCCCAGGAGGCGTTGCCAGCCCACGGTGTCGCGGATGGGGTCCAGGTCGGCGTCCTCCTTGGCGCGGGTGAGGCGGCGGGGATCCAACCGGACGGCGGTGTTGAGGCGCTCGAGGATGGTGTCCCGGTAGGCCTCGTACTGGCAGACCTGCCCCTGCTTGCGGAGCACGCCGAGGGTGGCGGCCACGTTGTAGTGGGCGAGGGCGAGCTTGGGGTCGGCCTGGGCGGCGGCCTGGAACTTCTCGAGGGCTTCGGGGTACTTGCCGGCCTGGTAGAGGCGGAAACCCTCGGTGTTGAGGGAGCGGGCCGACTGGGCGGAGGAGGGGGTGGCCAGGGCGAGGGCGAGCAGGAGCAGCAGGCGGTGCATGGGTCTCCGACGGATGTAAGGGAGAGGGGATTCTACGCACCGCGTAACGGGTTGCGCGTTGTAAAGCCCCGGGGGCAGGTGATAGGGGTCCGGCGCCATGGCGAACGGCATCAACTATCCACTCGATTTCGAGCGCCCGCTCATCGAGCTGGAGAAGAAGATTGACGAGCTCAAGGCCCTCTCGGCGAGCGGCTCGGTGGATTTCACCTCGGAAATCTCCAAGCTGGAGAAGAAGGCCAAGAAACTGCAGACGGAGATCTTCAGTGATCTCTCGCGCTGGCAGGTGGTGCAGCTGTCGCGCCACAGCTCCCGGCCGTATTTCCTGGACTACGTGCAGCACCTGTTCTCGGACTTCTTCGAGATGGCGGGAGACCGCCTGTTCGGGGAAGACCCGTCGATCGTGGGTGGCTTCGCGCGCTTCGATGGCAGGACGGTGATGTTGATCGGCCACCAGAAGGGGCGGAACACGAAGGAGAACATGGCGCGCAACTTCGGCATGCCGCGCCCGGAGGGCTACCGCAAGGCGCTGCGGCTGATGGAGCTGGCCGAGCGCTTCGAGAAGCCCATCCTGACCTTCGTGGACACGCCGGGAGCGTACCCGGGCATCGGGGCGGAGGAGCGCGGGCAGGCCGAGGCCATCGCGTACAACCTGGAGGTGATGAGCCGGCTGAAGGTGCCGATCGTCTCCACGGTCATCGGCGAGGGAGGCTCTGGCGGCGCGCTGGCCATCGGCGTGGGCAACCGCGTGCTGATGCTGGAGAACAGCATCTACTCGGTGATCTCCCCCGAGGCGTGCTCGTCCATCCTCTACCGCGACGCCTCCAAGGCGGAGAAGGCGGCGGACGCGCTGAAGCTGACGGCGAAGGACCTCAAGGAGATGAACGTCATCGACGAGGTCATCCCCGAGCCGGCCGGCGGCGCGCACCGTGACTACTCCAGGGCCGCGGAGAACCTGGGCAAGGCGCTGCGCAAGCACCTGGGCGAGCTGACCGAGCTGACGGGGGACGAGCTGGTCCAGGACCGCTACCAGAAGTTCCGCGCGCTCGGCGTGTTCTCCGGGCGCTAGCCGTTCTGTTCACGAGGACACACCTGACATGAGACCGCTCGTCCCTCCGTACATCGAGACGCTCAAGCCCTACGTTCCGGGCAAACCCATCGAAGAGACGGAGCGGGAGTACGGTCTCAAGGGTGTCATCAAGCTGGCCTCCAACGAGAACCCGTTGGGGCCCTCGCCCAGGGCCATCGAGGCCATGCAGGAGGCCGCGCGCAAGGTGCACCTCTATCCGGACGCGAGCAGCCACACGCTCGTGCGGCGGCTGGCCACGCACCTGGGCGTGAAGCCGGAGGAGGTGGTGCTGGGCAGCGGCTCGAACGAGCTGATCGAGCTGCTCATCCGCACCTTCACCACGCCCGACGAGGAGGTGCTGCTGAGCGGGGGCTCGTTCCCGGCCTACCGCATCTCCACGCAGGCGCACGGGCGGCCCTTCGCCGAGGTGCCCATGCGCGAGGGGCGCCGGTACGATCTGGAGGCCATGGCGAGGGCGATCAACCCGCGCACGCGGCTGATCTTCGTGGCCAACCCGGACAACCCCACGGGCACGACGTTCGGCCGCGCGGAGTGGGAGGCGTTCCTGGCGAAGGTGCCGGAGCACGTGCTGGTGGTCCACGACGAGGCCTACTTCGAGTTCGTGGACTGGCCGGAGTACTTCAGCGCGGTGGAGTACTTCCGCGAGCACCCGAACGTGGTGGCGTTGCGCACGTTCAGCAAGATCTACGGGTTGGCGGGCATCCGGCTGGGGTACGGGGTGATGGACGCGAAGCTGGCGGGGTACCTGCAGCGCACGCGGATGCCGTTCAACCTGACGATTCCGGCGCAGATGGCGGGGCTGGCGGCGCTGGACGACGTGGAGCACGTGCGGCGCACGCGCGAGCTCAACGGCGAGGGGCTGAGTTTCTACGAGACGGAGCTGCCGAAGCTGGGGGCTCGCCTGACGAAGAGCCGGGCGAACTTCGTGCTGGCGGACTTCGGGCGGCCGGCGGTGGCGCTCTACGAGAGCCTGCTGCGCAAGGGCGTCATCGTGCGGCCGGTGGCGGGCAATGGCTATCCCACGTCCCTGCGCATCTCGGTGGGGACGCGCGAGGAGAACGCGCGCTGCGTGGCGGCGCTGCGGGAGGTGCTCGCCTCATGAGTGTGCGTCCCTTCATCGTGGCGATCGACGGACCGGCGGGTGCGGGCAAGTCGACGGTGTCGAAGGTGCTGGCGAGGCGGCTGGAATTCGCGCTGGTGGACACGGGCGCCATCTACCGCTGCGTGGCGCTGAAGGCGCGGCGGGAAGGGCTCGCGTTCGACGACGACGCGAAGCTGGGCGAGCTGCTGGGCCGGGTGCACGTGTCCTTCCAGGTGGTGGGGGAGGACAACCACGTGTTCCTGGACGGCGAGGACGTGTCGGTGGAGATCCGGACGCCGGAGAACTCGATGGCGGCGTCGCAGGTGTCGAGCCGGCCGGTGGTGCGAGCGGGGCTGCTGTCACTGCAGCGGCGGCTGGCGCTGGAGACGGCGAAGGGGGCGATCCTGGAGGGCCGCGACATCGGGACGGTGGTGTTCCCGGACGCGGACGCGAAGTTCTTCCTGGAGGCGAACCCGGAGATCCGGGCGAGGCGCCGCTACGAGGAACTGTTCCAGAAGGGAGTGGAGCGCTCGCTGGAAGACGTGCTGGCGGATCAGATCAAGCGAGACCAGGACGATGCATCGCGAGCGGTGGCGCCGCTGAAGCCGGCGGAGGACGCGATCCGGCTGGACTCGAGCGTCCTGCCCCTGTCCGAGGTGGTGCAGCGCCTGGAGCAGGAGATCCTGTCCCGGATGTCCAAGCGGTAACAACAACCCCTCTCCCTCTGGGAGAGGGACGGGGTGAGGGTCTAGAACCCAACCGGGTTTCCACCCTCGGCCCCCTCACAGTGAGTCCACTACCGCCGCCGCGAGAACCAGGCCATCAACTGTTCCAGGGCGCGGCGGTCCACGTCGTCGAAGGTGGCCTTGTGCTCGGAGTCGATGTCGAGCACGGCAATCAACTCACGATTGGGCCCGAACACAGGAACGACGATCTCCGAGGCCGATCGACCGTCACAGGTAATGTGACCGGGAAACGCGTGGACGTCCTCGACGACGACGGTCTCGCCCTTGGAGGCGGAGGTGCCGCAGACACCCTTGCCGAAGCGGATCTCCAGGCATCCGAGGGTGCCCTGGTAGGGGCCGACACGCAGGAGCTTGCCGGGCTCGACGACGCGGTAGAAACCGGTCCACAGGTGGCCGAAGGCGTGGTGGAGGAGGCAGCTCATGGTGGCCATGGCGGCCACGTCGTCGTTGATGCCCTCCAGCACGGCTTCGACGTGCTTGGTGAGCTCGGCATAGGCCTCGGCCTTGGGCATGCCACGCAGATCCAGGGTGACTTCAGCCATGATGTGCGGTCCTCGAAACAGGGGCCGGCGCGAGGTCGCGCCAGCGTGCGGCGCATGTTTAACCTGAACGTGGCCGGGCCGCGATGCCTGTTGGGAGGACACCAGCTACTCGAAGATGGGGACCGAGTCGTCCCTGTCCTTCTCCTTGGCCGGCTTCACGGAGCGTGAGGGCCGGGGCTCGGCGGGAGCGGTCTTTACGGGCTCCAGCGACACGCTGACTTCCTGCGAGTCCGACATCACACCATTGAAGTCCAGCTTGCGCCTGGCGTCCTGGTGCTCGGCCAGACGGAAGGTGAGCTCATGGACCTCGTCGCGGCGCAGCTGGCGATCCAGCGGGGTGGTGCCGATCTGCACGTCCCCGACGAAGACGGCGGCGCCAGCGGGGGTCGAGCGGAGCTGGACGAGGATCATGCTGTCCACGGCGGGGGCCGAGGGCTTCTTCACCTCGGCGGTGGGAGGCGGAGCCTCGACGGGGGTCGCGGGCCGCAGCACGACGAACGCGCCACCGGCGGCGATGAGCAGCAGGGGCACCGCCACGAGCGCCACCTTCCCGAGCCCGGAGGAGGTGCCGGGCTCCGTCACTTCCCCAGCCGGATGGGGCTGCTGGGGAGGGGGCGCCTCGGGGGGACGAGGGGTCCGCTGGCGAGCAGCCGCGGGGGACCCACCGCTCCCATTTCCACGAGGGCCAGCGGCAACGGAGGACTGGGAGCCCCGGGCCGCGGCCTGCGAGCCCCTCGCGGCGGAGGGCTGCGAGCCTCGGACCGCCGACTGCTGGGAGGTCCCCCGGGCCGCGCCCGGAGGCCGGGAGCGCGCCCCGCTCGGGGACGAACGGCCGGGCTTCGACACGCTGCGCTGACTGGGCCTGCTGCCGCCGCCCGCGTCGGGGGCGGAGCCGGTGGGGAGCGCGTCGAGCTCCTCGGGGGACAGGTCCGCCACCGCGTCCAGCATGGCCTCGATGAACTCCTGGGCGCTCTGGAAGCGGTCCTCCTTCTCGCGGGCGAGGGCCTTCTGGAAGAACTCCTCGATCGCCTGGGACACGGGCGCGCCCTGGCGCTTGGCGGCCACGGTGGGCGTGGGCTGCGTGAGGGCGGAGGTGAGCGCCTTGCGCACCGTGTTGGCGCCATAGGGCGAGGTGCCCGTGAGGCAGTAATAGAAGACGCCGCCCATGGAGTAGAGGTCGGAGCGGTGGTCCACGTTCTCACCGCCGGCCTGCTCGGGAGGCATGTACTGCGGGGTGCCGAGCACCTGGCCGGTGGAGGTGAGCTGCTGCTCGTCGTCCTGCTCGAGCGCCTTCACCAGGCCGAAGTCCAGCACCTTGACGAAGTCCCGCCCGTCGAGCTGCTGGATCATGATGTTGTGCGGCTTGATGTCGCGGTGGACGGCGCCCTGCTCGTGGGCGTGGGCGAGGCCGCGGCAGGCCTGCTCGATGACGTCCACCGCGCGGCGCAGGGACAAGGGGCCGTCGCGCTTGACGAGCTCGCGCAGGCTCTCGCCCTCGAGCAGCTCCATGACGTAGTAGCAGGTGCCGTCCTGGGCGCGCCCGAAGTCGTAGATGGTGATGACGTTGGGGTGGCGCAGACGGCTGGCGATCTCCGCCTCGCGGCGGAAGCGCTCGAAGAACTGGGGCGCGGCGGCCAGCGAGGGGTTGAGCGTCTTGACCGCCACCGGACGCTGGACGGACGTCTGGGTGGCGCGGAAGACCATGCCCATGCCGCCCTGGCCGAGCACGTCGTCGATCTTGTAACGACCGTCGAGCACCTGGCCGATGAGCGCCATCTGGGGGGCGCTGCAGAGATGATCGGAACCGTTGGTGCTACCGCAGTGCGGGCAGGGGGAGGCCATCGGAGCCGGAGTATAGGCAAGGCGCACGGCGCCGGGCAGGGGGACTGACGGGGAGACGCGGATTCCCGGGGAGGAGGGGGAGCGGGCAGGCACATCGGCCGTTCCCGAGAGGGCGCCGGGCTGTTACACCCCCGAACCCGCCATGAGCCTCGCCATCGCCCAGGACATCTGCCTCTCCTACGGGAAGAAGGTTCTCTTCGACAACGAAAGCTTCACCATCGGCCCCAAGGATCGCGTGGGCCTGGTGGGAGCCAACGGCACGGGCAAGAGCTCGTTGATGAAGATCCTCGCCGGGGCCCAGCACCCGGACTCGGGCACCATCACCTACAGGCGCAAGGCGCGCATCGGCTACCTGCCCCAGGAGCTGGCGGGCCTGCCGGAGGGCTCGGTGGTGGACGCGGTGATGAGCACCGTGCCCGGCCGCGACGCGCTGGAGGCGCGCCTGCGGGACACCGAGGCGGCGCTCGGCAACGCGGCCAGCGAGGAGGAGCAGCTGGAGCTGGCCCAGACGCTGGCGGACCTGCACACGGAGCTGGACCACTTCGAGGACCACTACGGCCGGCACCACGCCGAGCGCATCCTCAAGGGCCTGGGCTTCCGGGAGGCGGATCTGGCCAAGCCCACGGGCGCGCTGAGCGGCGGTTGGCGGATGCGCGCGGCGCTGGCGGGCCTGCTGCTGCAGGATCCGGATCTGCTGCTGATGGACGAGCCCACCAACCACCTGGACGTGCCGACGCTGGCGTGGTTCGACGGCTTCCTGAAGCGCTCGAACAAGGCGCTGGTCCTCATCTCGCACGACCGGGACTTCCTCAACCGGCAGGTGGGGCGGATCCTCTCGCTGGAGATGGAAGGGCTGCGCTCGTACGTCGGCAACTACGACATGTACAAGCGGCAGCGGGCCGAGGAGATGGTGCAGCTCAAGGCCCAGGCCGAGCGCGTGGAGGCGCGCAAGGCGGAGCTCCAGGCCTTCATCGACCGCTTCGGCGCCAAGGCCACCAAGGCGCGGCAGGCGCAGAGCCGCGCGAAGATGCTGGAGAAGATGGAGGACGTGCAGGTGCTCGAGGAGCGCTCCACGGTGCACTTCCGCTTCCCGGAGGTGGAGCGCTCGGGCCGCGACGTGGTGCTGCTGGAGGGCATCCAGAAGCGCTACGGGGAGAACGTGGTGTACTCGGGCCTGGAGGCGCGGGTGGAGCGCGGGCAGCGCATCGCCGTGGTGGGCGCGAACGGCGCGGGCAAGACGACGCTCCTGAAGATCATCGCGGGCGAGCTGGTGCCGGACGGCGGCACGGTGAAGCTCGGGCACAACGTGGTGATGGGGTATTACGCCCAGCACCACGCGGACAAGCTGGACAAGCGCAACACCATCATCGAGGAAGTGCGCCCGCTGGCGGCGGACAAGCCGGAGAGCTTCGTGCGCGGGGTGCTCGGGTCGTTCCTGTTCTCGGGGGACGACGTGGACAAGCCCATCGGCGTGCTGAGCGGAGGAGAGCGGGCGCGCGTGGCGCTGGCGAAGCTGCTGCTGGTGCCCTCCAACCTGCTGCTGATGGACGAGCCGACGAACCACCTGGACCTGGACTCGACGGAGATGCTGATCGAGGCGCTCAAGGGGTACGGGGGCACGCTGCTCTTCGTCTCGCACAACCGGAGCTTCGTGAACGGGCTGTCCTCGCACGTCTGGGACGTGGTGGGGGGCAAGGTGGAGACGCACCCGGGCAACCTGGACGACTACCTCTACCACCAGGAGCAGAAGCGGCTGGCGGAGGAGGCCGCGGGGCTGGGCGAGAAGCAGACGGAGAAGACGTCCACGGCGGGCCTGACCGAGAAGGACCGCAAGCGGATGGAGGCCGAGGCGCGGCAGAAGCGCAGCGCCGTGGAGGGCCCCATCAAGAAGGAGATCGCGAAGATCGAGGAGGCGATCTCCAAGCTGGAGACGGCGCAGAAGGAGCGCGAGGCCCAGCTGGCGGACCCGGCGCTCTACAACGACTTCGCGAAGGCCAAGCCGCTGATGGACACGCACCGGGAGGGCAAGGAGCAGCTGGAGCAGCTCTATGCCCAGTGGGAGGCGGCGCAGGAGAAGCTGGCCGCGGCCTCCGCCTCGCTTTGAGCGTCATGCAGTTCCTGGTTGTCCTGTATTGCATTTTTACGGTATAATTCTCCTCCCCGTGTGCGCTCGTCATGGCACCGGGCAGAGGGGAACTCACATGTTGAAGAGATTCGAGAGCGCGGTGGGCGTGCTGGTCATGGCCCTCGCGCTGGCGGCGTGTCAGCCGCCCGAGGGGGAGCAGCTCCAGTCCAACGAGGGTGAGGCGCAGGTGGTGGTGCGCGGGCTGTCCGCGTACAGCATCGACCGGATGGTCATCACCGCGCAGCCAGCCAATGTCTCCGTGACGCTGGACTACAACTCGAGCGCCGGCGTCTTCTCCGGGCGCATGTTGCTGCCCGCGGGGGCGCAGACCCTGACGGCCGAGGGCTACTCCTACTCCTACAGCTATCCGGACGGCGGTTCCGTGGACGCGGGCTCGAGCACGCCGCCAGACGGCGGCTACGCGGACGGCGGCTACGCGGACGGCGGCTACGCGGACGGCGGCTACGCGGACGGCGGTTACGTGGACGCGGGCCCCTCGGTGGATGGAGGCCCCTCGGACGGCGGCCCGACGCCCCGAGGCACCCTGGTGGCCACCGGCACCGCGTCCATCATGGTCGTGGCGGGTAGCTCGACGGCGGTGACCCTGCGCATCTATGACATCATGCCGCAGGAGCCCCAGGGTGACATCGGGCCTCTCATCCGCTCGGTGACGGCCTCCAGGTCGGACCTCACCGTCGGTACCTCCACCCAGCTCGAGGTGGATGCGGTGGATCTGGATGGAGATCCGCTGTCCTACTCGTGGACGAGCAGCTGCTCGATGGGCACCTTCAGCAACCCCTACGCCGCCACCACCAGCTGGTCCAGCAGCGCTCCGGGTGTCTGCAAGCTCTACGTGAGGGTCTCCTCCCGGGGACAGCTCGCCACCGAGTCGTTGGAGGTGACGGTCTACTCGGCGCCAGTGGATGGTGGTCCGGGAGAGGGCAGTGTCCAGGTAAATGGCGAGTACGTCGGCCGGCCCACCATCTACAGCATCACCGCCTATGGTTCAGGCATGCCGGGCCAGATGGTCTCCCGTTACGGCTACAACGCCAACCTGCCCGACGCGCAGATGGGGATGTCGTACTCCATTCAGTTCGATGTGGATTACGGCACGCGCTTCGGGACCTTCACGAACAGCTTGGAGTCCGACTGCGGCACCGTGTCGCCGCTCTGGACCGACTGCTCGGGGAGTAGCTCCTGCTCCGTGCGTTACTCCTGGACCGCGCCGACAACCAGGTCGGTGTGCAAGCTGACCGCGCGAGCCTCCAACGGTAGCCTCACCGACAGCTTCTCCGTCGGCGTCGCCGTTCGGTAACGCAGTGCCCTCCGCCGACCCCCGGCCGCTGTTTTGCGCCGGGGGTTGGCGTGAATCAGAGGGCAGGGGCTACGCGCCCCGCCGTGCCAGCCGCGAGGGCGCGAGCAGGAGCACCGCGCTCAACAGCAGGGCGGTGGGTCCCAGCCAGTCTCCCCAGGCCACCATCAATGTGGACAGGCGCGGAGCGGGAGGCACCGTCACGGCCAGGCTCGCGCGGTGGTCGTCCGGCACCTCGGTGAGCACCTCGCCCGTGGGGCTGATGAGGGCGGAGATACCCGAGTTGGTGACGCGCACCTGTGGCAGCCGCGTCTCGATGCTGCGAAACGCCGCGTGCATCAGGTGCAGCTTCGGCGCGGGTGTCCCCGAGAACCACGAGTCGTTGGACAGCGTCAGGATCAGCTCGGCGCCGCGCCGGGCCTCCTCGGCGACGTAGCTGGGGAAGATGGACTCGTAGCAGATGAGCGGCGCGAGGGTGAGTGACCGGCCCTCGCGCAGCGGGAGTTTCAGGGTCTGGGGACCGGGGCCGCGCTTCCAGTAGCCCGTCCAGGGCAACCGCTCGCGCAGCCACGGCGAGTCGATCGCCTCGGGCACCCACTCCGTCAGCGGGAAGAGCATCGTCTTGCGGTACGCCGAGCGCGCCAGCGTTCCATCGCGCCCGGGACCCAGGAGCATGGCGGCGTTGTACTCGCGCTGCTGTTCCAGATCATACGTGCCGAAGAGGAGCGGCACCCGGCGCTGCGTGACGAACGCGGAGAGCTCCGCGTCGAACTCGGCGCCCACCTCGCTCTTCGGCGTGCCGAAGGTCGTCGGGTACACCGTCTCGGGCCAGACGAGCAGGTCCAGCTTCCGGTTCTGGAGCAGCTCGTCCGAGAGCTGGTAGTGCGTGTCCAGGACCATCCGGACCACGTCGTACATACCCATCTCCGCCGCGAGCTTCTCGTACTTCGTGATGTTCGCCTGCACGACGCCCACCACGAGCTCCGGCTCCTGGGCCTCGTGCCCGGCCACCTGCCGGTAGCGGAACTGCCCGTACCCGAATCCGCCCAGCACGAGCACCGCCAATCCGGCCAGGGGTGCCATCGCACGCCGGAAACCGGCTCGTGGACCGTGGGCCACGAGTGCTCGGCCCGCCGCGAGCACGCACTCGTTGCCAAGGAGGAGGAGGAGCGTGAGCCCGTGCGCTCCAGCGATGTCGGCGCCCTGCCGCAGGGATTCGGAGGCGTAGAGGCCCTGGCCGAGCGTCTCCGCGAAGAGCTTGGGGCTCAGCCACTCGGTGCCCACGTACACGAGCGCGCCCGTGAGCGCGACGCGCCAGAAGGCCAGCGGGCCCTCCTGGGGCGCCTTGCGCAGGTGGTGGCGTGCCAGCGCGAAGGTGATGAACTGGAGCTCCATGAAGGGTGCCAGCACCAGCAGGGCGAGCCAGCACAGTGCCAGGGGCGCCCCGGAGTAGCTCTGGAGCGCCCCGGGGAACCAGCCGAAGATGGCGGCGGTGAAGGACAGGGAGAGCGCCGCGCCCGCGAGCACGGCCTCACGCCGGGAGCCGGCTCGATCCAGCACCCACAACCAGGGAACGAACGCGAGCCAGCCGAGCGCCACCCACCGTGCCTCCAGGCTTCCGAACAGCCACATGAGGCCGGTGGAGCCCGCGACACCGAGCAGCAGGGCCGCCAGGTGCCGCGAGCGGACCGCGCTCGCGCTCATGGGATGGGCTCCACTCCTTCGGGTCCGGCGGGAAGCTCGAGGATCTCGATGGGCATTCCCGGGGGCGCCAGCTCGGGCGGGACGACGCGGTTCGAGGGCAGCTCGACGGGCTGCCCGTTCGAATCGGTCGGCTTGTAGTCCGGATGGAACATGAGGATGGGCTGCACGCGCTCGCCGTTGTCCGTGGCCTGGTAGTGGCGCACGTAGCCCTCGGGCAGCGGGAAGTCCTCGGGGACGATGATGCCCTGCATGAGAGGACTGGTGCCCGGGCGGTACAGGTGGATGCCCTCGGCGGGAGCCTGCTGGGGCTCGGGCAGCTGCTCCGCGGGGGCCTCGGGCTCGGGTGCGGCTGGAGCGGCTTGCTGGGGCGCGGGCCTCGGAGCCGATGATGCCAGCTTCGGAGCAGGAGGAGGGGAGGAGGGGGGAGTGGCCCGCGCGACCCTCACTGGCGCGGGCTCCTGACTGTCCGGCACGGGGTCCGGCGAGGACACCAGCCATGCGCTCAGGAGCAGGCACAAGACGGTGACGCCGAGCGCCACCCAGACGAGCCAGGTGCCGTTGCCGCCCGTGCGCTTGCGCTGGATGCGCGTCACGCCGTCACGGTCGACGTGCCGCTCTTGGTTGGGAGGCTGCGAAGCCATTCTCGCCCCTGTTCTCTGGGCCTCGTATGCTACGGGCCCCCTGTTGTCCGGGCAATCCGTCCCCCCATGACCACCATGCACGCCGATGCTCCCGCGGAGCCCCCCGTCAACGGCCAGGCCTCGGCCCCGCGCTTCCAGGTCCACGCCTGGCCGCTGGCGCTGCGGCTCCTCGGCTCCGCGCTCCAGGTGTTGACCGCGCTCACCGTCCTCTACGCCTCCGTGCTGGTCATGGCCTTCACCTTCACGGGGTCGCAGAACCCCGTACCGCCCGCGCGGGCGGGCTGGTGCGCCCTGCTCGCGCTCGTCCTGTTCGGACTCACCCGGCTCCTCCGCCTGCTCACCACCGCCACCTTCTCCGTCGAGCCGGGGCAGCTCGTGCTGGAGCGCCGGGACGAGCGGTTCGAGATACCCCTCGCCTCGGTGGACGTCGTCCGGGTGTGGTGGCTGCCGCCGGGGGCGGGGTTCTCGCTGCGGATGAAGTCAGGGCGTGACTTCCAGTACTCGCCGCAGGTGGCGGATCCACTGCCGGTGTTGGAGGCGATTGGCCGGGAGAAACCCGAGGTTTCCGCGGCGGCGCGGCATCCGCACGTCGTCTTCGCGCACGCCCGGT
This sequence comes from Archangium lipolyticum, assembly GCF_024623785.1. Taxonomy (NCBI): domain Bacteria; kingdom Pseudomonadati; phylum Myxococcota; class Myxococcia; order Myxococcales; family Archangiaceae; genus Archangium; species Archangium lipolyticum. The sequence goes on along the minus strand of NZ_JANKBZ010000001.1, from coordinate 547,472 downwards.
CGGTGCTCGCGAGCCGACGCTGGTACCACTGGCTGATCAAGTTCGTCCTGTTCCCGCTGGTGCCCACCGTCATCATGTTCCGGGCGAACCAGTACATCACCTACGGCGGGCCATTCGGGCAGTACCAGATGTACGGGCTCGGACCGTACCTGCAGAGCTTCGGTACCTACTGGGCCCACTACACCGGGTGCCTCGTGGTGTACGCGAGCCTCCTGCGCGTGCTGTTCGAGTTGGTGGCCTTCGTGGCGGTGTGGATCTCTCCGAGGCACGCGCGGGGTGTGCGGCGGTTCGTGGAGGTGACGTGCGCGGTGCTCTACTACGTGGGCATTCCCGCGTTCATGGGAGCGATGTTCCTGCTGTGAGCCCTTGGCTCAGTCGAGCAGCCGGCGCAGGTAGGCCTCGCGGTTCAGGAGGAAGTCTCGCGTGAGGGCGTAGTGTTCTGTCTGCTCGTAGGCCACCTCGGAGATGCCCTTCTCCGACAGGTGGTAGATGCGAGCGTTCGGGTAGGCCATCAGCAGCGGCGAGTGCGTCGAGATCACGAACTGGCAGTCCTCGTGCACCAGATCGTGGATGGAGCGGAGCAGGGCGAGCTGGCGCTGCGGTGAGAGCGCGGCCTCCGGCTCGTCGAGGATGTACAGCCCGTTGGCCCAGAAGCGCTTCTGGATCAGCGCCATGAAGGCCTCGCCGTGGGAGAGCTCATGGTGGCGGACGAGACCGTGACCCGCCATGGCATCGGGGTTGTTCTCGATCTCCGTCGCGACGTTGAAGAAGCTCTCCGCGCGCAGGAAGTAGCCGGTCTTCGGCCTGCGGGTTCCTCGGGCGAGCCGTAGGTACTTGTGGAGGTCGGACTCCGAGCGCCTCGTGGCGAAGTTGAAGTTGCGGCTCCCGCCCTCCGCGTTGAAGCCCGCGGCCACCGCGATCCCTTCCACCAGGGTGGACTTTCCGCTGCCGTTCTCGCCCACGAAGAACGTGACCTGGGGGTGGAAGTCCAGCGTCTCCAGGCCGCGGACCGACGGGATGTTGAAGGGATACTTTCCGAGGTCCGGCACGGACTCGCGCCTGATCGTCACGGAGCGCAAGAAGGAGTCCATCCCGCCCGTGAGCCCACCCGCTGCCTTCTTCGTGCGTGCCATGTGCTTCACACCCTGCCTGTCATGCGCCTCAACGCAACAGCTTCGAGAAGAGCCAGGAGAAGGCGGAGCTCACGGCGTCGCCCACCACCTCCAGGGCCATGCCCGTGCGGCCCGACTGGTACAGGTCGGAGAGATCCGCGTCGAGCCCGCCGTTCGGGGTGCGAGGTGTGAGCCGGATCTCCACCGGGCTCGCTCCGGCGGGCGCGCAGCTTCCGCACCATGTCCGCTCTTCCCACGTGAAGGCGTGCTGCGGCTTCAGCGGGCGTCCACAGCCGGCGCAGGTGGAGGCCGTGGTCTCCAGGACCTTGGGGCCCTCGTGCATCTCCTCGAGCCAGGTCTCGCGCTCCGCCTCCGCCGCCTGCTGAAGCACCTCCAGCTCGCCGGGGTCCAGCGCCACCCCCTGGCAGCGGGTGCACACGTCCACCGCGACCTCCGCCTCCTTGGCCACGGTCACCGTCGTCATCGCCAGCGGTGACGTGCCACAACGAGGGCAGCTCGGCGCGCTCGTCCCACAGGCCGGGCAGCTCGGGACGTACTCCAACGTCCCCTGACAGCCCTTGCATTGACCCGGCTTGCCGCGCGCCTGCTCCACCAGCGCCTCGGCCGTCGGGGTACCCAGCACCTTGGCCAGGGTGCCGCCCTCGAACCAGACGGCTCCGCACGCGCCACAGTGTTCGCGCAGGAGTCCTCCCGTGAGGGTGGGGTGCATGGGCTTGGCGCAGAAGGGGCAGGGGAGCATGGGCGTTCCGGGGGCGGCATTCTACTCCAGTCCGTGCACCTGCTCATGCTGCACGAGTCTGGTCCTTGGAAATTGTGCTTGCTCCACCTGAGACTTCGGGCCCTCATGACCCGAGTCCTCCGGCCCCGAGGCCTGCTGTCGCTGTTGCTCGTCGCACTGCTGCAGGCTGCGTGCGCCACCTCCTCACCTGCCTTGCGTGCATGGGAGGTGACAGCGGTTGACAACACCACCTCCTGCGACGATGTGAGCGCTGACCAGTGCGTCGTACTGGCCTGTGACGAGGGCGAGTGCGCTTTCTTCGACTGCGCGGACGTGGACCCACAGGCGCTCGCGCACGTGCCCTTGGCGCATGTGGCGGAACTGGCGCGGTTCTCTCGCCCGCCTTTTCGCAGCCCGGGGACTCAGCGCAATTGGAGACGCGCGGGGCTTCGGGAGGACGCCCGGCCCCGCATGACCTTCCACTTCCGCTACCGCCAGGGATTCCTCCCAGCGTTCCCCCGGATCGAAGGCAAGCTGATCAAACACCACCTCTTTCCCCAGGCGCAGCAGTTCAGGCAATGGTTCACGGAGCGTGGCATCAACATCCACGAGTGGACGATGCTCATCCCGGAACAAGTGCACCTGCGCATTCATCGCGGCGCGAATGGCGGACTGTGGAACGAGGCGTGGCGGCAGTTCATCGAGGCCAACCCAGGTCCAGTGCCGCGGGAGGCGCTGATTCGCAAGGCCTTTGATCTGGCCCTGCGCTTCGACATCGCCGGTCCGATCAGACCGTACTACGCTCCGGTGCCTCCGCTCCTCACCCCTTGAACTTCATGACAGGAGGCACAAACGCATGAAATTCTATCAGCTCAGGGGCGACCCATCACCGCGCTACACGGGCAACCTGAATGCTTCGCGCAAATGGAGACTGCCCGGCGTGGAGCCCTGTCCTGTCTGCGATCTGCAACCAGAAGGGCATACGATGGCCCAATATCCGAGCGTGGATCTGTCGGGCCTGCCTCCCGAGGAGCTGAAGAAGCTGTCCGATTCCTGGCCCGTCCCGCGCGAGGAGTTCGTCCGGCGGCGTGAGCTGGTGCGCCCGTTGGCACCTCCGGGGGCCGAATTGAAACCGGGAGCGGCGTTTGGCCCGCTGCAAGGAACAGGGTTGGGCTACTTCGGGCAGCTTTTCATCCAAAATCCCTGGTTCTTCTGCATACGTCACGAGGCGCTCGAGCGATTGCAGAGCGCGGGGGTACGCGGCCTTCTTGGCTGTCCTACCCAGGTGAGGTTCCGTACCAGGCACGCACCTGAGCTGCGAGACCTCCAGCTCGAAATCCACGGGCGATTTCATCCGGACTGCCTACCTCCCGGGGAACCTCCATGTTCCACCTGTGGCGCCGTCAGGGGTTACAGCGTCCCGGAGCTGTATTGGCTCGACGCGACATCGCTACCGGAGCACGTGGACGTCTTCCGGTTGGCCGACGCCTCGACGCTCATCATCGCCAGCGAGCGGCTGGTGGACGCGGTGCTCCGCCTGGAGCTGGATGGGGTCGTCTTCAAGGAGCTGGGCACGGGCGCTCCGGGGACGGCACCTACCCCAGGAGCGCGAGGATGAACGAGGCCGTGGCCCCGAGCGCCGCGGCCGTGCGCACATGGTTCCACGCCGTCCATTCCGACACGTAGCTCGCCCACAGGCTGGCGGCGTTCGCCTGGGCCGGATCGACGGCCGCGAGCGCGTCATTGCGCGGGACGTTGAACACGCCCGTCACGCCGATGACACCGAGCAGATAGAGTGCGCCGCCGAGCAGCAGGTAGCGCGCGCCGGGCCGCTCCCAGGAGAGCAGCGCGGACACTCCAAGGACGAGCGAGGCCACCGCCGTGCCGAGGAACACCGCCAGGAAGGAGGGCCTGATGATCGTGGCGTTGATGGACTGCATCGCGGCGATTCCCTGCGCTGGCGGGAGGCGGGCGAGGGCCTTCATCACGAACGTGGAGAACGCGAAGAACAGCCCGGCCATGAGGCCGCTGCCGAGCGCCGAGAAAAAGGTCAATGCGTAGAGTGGACCTCGGAACATCACTCCACGGTACTACGACTCCCGCCATGCACTGGACGTGAGAAGGGTGACGCTTGGATTGAAGGCGCGTTGCTCCTGAGCGGGGAGGAGGTGCTTCGATGGTGGCATGCGCTCCTCTCTGTGGCCGACACTGACGTGCATCTGTCTCGCGGGCTGTGCTGGCGGCCAGCGGCAGTTGCGTCAAGCCGTGGGGCCTGGTCCCGGACCGGGGTGCGCGAGCACGCTGGATTGCATGTGCAAGAACGGAGTGGAGGCCGCATGCGAGCAGTTGGGGACGACGCCCAGGACACCCAGGACTCCAGATCCAGGACCTGTCGTACCTCCCGGTACGGGAAAAGTCCCCCTCACGAATGAGATCCGCGCGACGGACAAGTCCACCAAGGATCGGTGCGTGGACTACTACGAGAAGTGCGTGGACGCGGGTGGTGAACGTCTGCCGGGCCGCATCGAGGGTGAAAGCCGCTGTGCATCCTGCTTGGAATACTGCACGTCCCATGGTTTCTGGCCACAGGCGCTCTACACATGGAACGGGGTGCGGCTGCCATGCCCAGGCATCTGAAAAAGGAAGACGAGGAGCGGCTGGGGCGCCTGTCGCAAGAGTGGGATCGCCTCTACCTCTCGCTTCGGGATGCACCCGTTTCTGAGAAGATCCAGGCCTTCAAGCAGCTCGAGAAGCGGTTTGTGAAGGAGATGCGTACCGCCGTCGGGAGACGAGAAGTGCAGAGGCGGATCACCAAGACCCTTCTCATGGAGACTCGTGCCGGTCCGTGGAAGAGGTTCTCGCCTTACCTACGGCGGATGGAGAGACTGGGTTACTCCACGATGGACTGCCGCCTGTTGGTATGTGGCTGGGCAGCCCAGGCCGCCAGTGCGTCTCCAGCGGGGATGAGAAAAACAGCAGCGCTCATCGCTGATTTTGAGCGACGGGCTCGACCTCGACCGCCGCATCCGGCGGCACGGGAACAGGTTGAGCTCGCACTGGCGCGGGCTCGGAGCCTCATAGGTCTCGGCTCCGAGGGCGTCACGAAAGGGCGCGAACGCCGTGGGGTGCATGGCCGCCGTTCAGGCTGACCAAGACACGTCCTACGCCCTCCGGATCCCGAGGACCTCTCCGTAACCACCGGGGATGAAGAACTCGTGCGTGTCCATGCCCATGATCCGCAGCGCGGTGGTCACGGCATCCGCGGCTCTGGGCACGCGCTTCGAGGGCTGGCCGTTCTCCTCGATGATGTCCACCGGAACGCCGAGCCCGCGCGAGGTGTACGAGCCCACCTGCCGGTTCGCCGCCACGTTGCCGCCCGCGAAGAAGACCGAGGTGTACGGGTGGTGATCATCCGGCAGGGAGTAGGTGCCGTCCTTTCCGCGCGAGGCCCAGCTGCGGCCGAACTCGCTCATCACCAGCACGAGCGTGTCATCGAGCAGCGTCTTGCCCGGCTTGCCGGGAGCGGGTGCGGCCTTGAGCTCTCCCAGGAAGCGCGCGACGCAGTCCATCAGTCCGCGGCCGTGCGCGCAGCTGTAGCCATGGCCGGAGGCGCTGTGCGTGTCGAAGTCGAGCTGTAGCGAGACGTGCACCGAGGTGCAGAGGTCCGACTTGAGCAGGCGCAGCGCGAGATCCATCCGCGGGTCGAGCCCGGTGAGGTGGAAGTTCGCCAGGCCGAACGTGTACGTGAACGACTGGTTCGAGAGATAGCTCGACAGGTACGCGGGACGGTTCGTCTTCAGCGTGTCGATGCCCTTGGTGCTCTCCAGGACGGACACGACATCCGTCGCGAGCACGCGCGAGACCGACGACAGCGAGCCATGCAGGCCCTCGAGGTAGTTGTCCACCTTCGACGTCGAGCGTTCCATCAGCTGCTGGGCGCGCGAGAGCGAGAAGCGCTCCACCGTGGTCGTCTTCAAGGTGCCGCCGGTGGGCTGACCGTGCGCGTCCAGCTCGGGCCCCGCGGTGCGCGCATCGAGCCCCGTCCACCAGGGATTGTCCGAGGGCTTCGCGGAGAGTTGGGGCTTGAGCGCTTCGATCGACGGTACGCGGACGGGCGAGGCGTGCGAGGGCAGCCCCATCCCGAGTGGCGTACCGCGCTCACCGGTGACGACCACGAACGGCAGCGGTCTGCTCTCGCGGTACTTCTCGAACAGGTGGTTGGCGATTACCGAGTGGACGGCGGGCGCCCGGTAGTCCGCGCCGGCGACGCCGCACATCGAGGCGATGAACGCACTCGCGTGGTCGTTGGTGCCCTGGTCGATGCCGTGCAGCACGCTCAGCTGCTCGTGCAGCGCGAAGTGCGAGTAGCCGTACATGAGCGGGCTGAAGCCGCCGCGCTCGGCGGGGTTGAGGGGATTCCACGACTGCCAGGTCCGGAGCGGCTTGTAGGGCCCGTTCGGGGGCGCGAGGTTCACCAGCTTGCTCGCGTCGAAGAAGACGGGCTCCTGGCTGTAGTCGGAAGGCGCTGGCACGCAGAGCGGAATGTCCGCGTCGTCCATCGGGGTGAAGTAATACGCCGGCCGGTAGCCACCCGGGATGTAGAGCACCGCGAGCCGTGAGGGGACGTCGATGTCCGCGGCGCGAGCGGTGCTCGAACCGAGGAGCCCCGCGCGTTCGAGGAGCGCGAGCTGTCCGGCTCCGAGGGCCCACTTGAGCAGTGTGCGACGAGAGGTGTTCGGCATGGTGTCCTCGGCTCAGTAGGTGATCCACAGCGGGTGACGGATGAGGGACGCACAGACGCCGATCCAGGCGATGCGCGTGCTCTGCGCTTCGAGCGGGAGATAGACCCGTTCGTACAGCTCCTTCGCTTCCGCTTCCGAAGGAGGCTGTCCGAGCATGCGCAGGTAGAGCGTGCGCAGGTTCTTCTGCACCGCGTCCGGGTTCTTCGCGGAGGTGTCGGCGAGCGTCGCGTAGCGCAGCACCGCCGTGTTGCCCTTCTTGTCCACCGCGCGCGCACACCAGGCTTGCGACATCTGGACCAGCGTCTGCGCGGCGGAGGGACCGAAGGTCACGTCCTTCTTGCGGTACACGAGCGAGTTGCCGCCTCCGAGCGCATCGAACCGCTCGACGCTGCGCGAGTCGGAGACGTACTGGCGCGAGATGCCGGGCGCCCAGTCTCCGGGCCACACGAAGAGCTTGCCGCCATTGACCACGTACTCCCTGTTGCGCCAGTTGGGATCACTGGTGCTGACGAAGTCCTCGAGCGTCAGCCCGAGCTGATCCATCAAGCTCACCACCATCTCCTCGGCGGAGAGCCGGCGGACGCTGAACGCCTCCGGATTCGGAGCCTCCAGCCGCTCGGGAGGAGGGGGCAGCTCGCGAATCCAGGCCTTCACCTGCTCGATGGTCAGCTTGACGCTGCCGCTGGCGACGAGCTCGTCGTAGTGCTGACCCGGTGGCATCTGGGGGTAGCTTCCCGAGGCGGTTCCCTCGAGCAGCTGGATCAACAGGCTGTTGTCGGGATCTCCGCGCTTCACGTACCGCTCGTCGTACACGAGCCCGTTCTCGAACGCGGTGAGCGAGGCGAAGAACGGCTTGTTGCCGGTGAGGTGGCACCCTTCGCACGCGGGCGCGAGCCCGAGCCGGATCTCCTCGTTCTTGCCCGAGGGAGGGCAGTTCTCGCCCGGATTCGTCTCGGTGCAGGCTCCGGCGGTGAGCACGAGCGCGGTCAGCGCGGCGGCTCCCAACATCGAACGCGGTGTTCTCATTACAGTCCCCTCCGCAGCTCGGGCTGCTCGAAGAGATAGCGGATGAAGGGCCGGAGCTTGCGGTCGCGTGCGACGAACTCCCGGGCGAGCTTGTCGATGAAGTGCTTCTCGGAGGCCGGGTCCAGCTCACGGCCGATGAACATCGAGTAGAGCTTGCGCGAGGCGCAGCGATCGAACTCGCCGGAGCGGACGAGGAGCTTTCCGAACCCGAGCGGACCCATCGTGCCGTCACCGGGCTGACCGAGCAGCGTGTACGACTCGGGCATCGTGTCGAGCAGCACCGCTTCCGGATTGGCCGTGATCTGCTCGGGGGTGACCGGGGTCATCACGGTGTTGGGGAGGAACGCGTTCCTCCACCGGTTGCCCGGCGAGTTGCCGCCGTACGGATACTGCCCGGACAGCCACTGCTTCGTGACGCGGTGACGGCCCATGCCGGGGATGAAGGGCCACGGGACGTAGTAGCTCGAGGCCGGATTGAAATCCCACCGCTTGAACGAGATGGCCGCGGGATCGAGCGTCTTGTGGCAGTGCAGGCACGTTCCGCCCTTCGCGGGATCGGTGTCGTACGGAGGGAAGTGCACGTCCGCGGGAGGAGGCGTGAAGCTCTGACAGGCGAAGATCTCCAGGAAGCGCGCGGCCCGGACGCGCTCGCGCGGGAACGAGGACATCGCGCCGATCATGGTGAGCACCCCGGCCGTGGGAAGGCCCTTGGGTGCTTCGGTCGTGGTGCGGGGATCGAAGCGGTACGTGCGATCGAGACTGCCGGAGCGCGCCCGGTTGTTGGTGAGCGCGAGGTGGAAGGGCTCCAGATCCTCGACCACGAACTCGCGCCACGCCTGCGGATCATTCGGTGTCGGGTGCAGCGGGTCTCTCGGTGCGCCGTCCGCGTCCGGGCGCCACCACGTCGTGTTCGCGTCCAACGCGTTGCTGCCCATCTGCCGGCCGAGGCGCACGTACAGCGCGCGCAGCCAGTTGGTTCCCACCGAGTAGTTGCCGATGACGAGATCCGACAGCGGCCGGTCGTGCCACGCGAGGTGCGCGAACAGGCGCGCGGGTTCCTCGTACGGATGGCGCCGTTGAACGTTGAGGTCGTGGGTGCTCGCGCTCCCCAGGCCGGCGAGTGGTGAGCACCACACCAGGTTCGGTCCGCAGCCACACCCGCCGGGTAGCATGGGATCGTAGTAGCCGCCGCTCGCGATGCCGCAGTCGAGCGGCTGCCCCTTGGCGTCGAGGACCTGGGTGACGTTGGAGCCGGCCTTGCCGAGCACCTCGACCCTCGTTCCCGGTGCCCACCAGGGTTCGACCGTGTTCACCACGGGCACGGCGGGATTGCCGTCCGCATCCTGGTCGTTGCACTGCTTGTCCGGATCCTTCGACTCGTTCACGTGGTAGTACGCGCCCGGGTGCAGGGTGTTCGCGGCGCACTTGAAGAGGTGGCCGGACATGTCGCCCTGGTACGCGTCGCCGGCAGCGCCGGTGGTGTACGCGCCCACCGCGATCCACTCGTGTCCGAAGCGCAGCATCCGCTCGTAGAACTTCGGCGAGGCGAGCGCGTCATCGAGCGTCGAGCGCAGGATCGCTTCTCGTGCTTCCGGCGTGGCCGCGGCCGCCATCGCTTCGTACTGCTCGACGGTGGGCGTGGTCCCGGTGAGCCCGAGCACGAGGCGCCGTAGCAGCCGCGTGTCGCTCATCCGGTCGTTGGGAGGCTCCACCGTCTGGGGAGTCTCAGGAGTGCATTGCTGGGCGTGCGCGTCGATCCCGACGAGTCCGGAGCTCGCGAGCATCACCGTCAGCATGGCCGCGCTCTTCGAGGGCAAATGCCAGTGCATTCACCGAAGACTACTGGTGAACTGTTTCAGGGAAAAGGACTTAATCGGTATGGTCGCGATTTTTCACTTAAAGAGGCATTTGAAGGTTCGAGCCAGGAAGCGCTCTCAGCTCGCGCGGCGCTTCTTCTCGCGCTTCGGTTTGCGCTCGGGCTTCGACGGTCCGCCTTCCGCCGTGGCGCCCTCCGAGGGCTGGGCCTCGGCGGGCCTCGTGGTGGGGAAGGGCGTTCCGTCCACGATGGCCGGCTCCGGCACCTGGAGCGGCTCGGCCGGAGGGATGGGCAGGCGGATGATGAACGTCGCGCCATCGCCCGGCTTGCTCTGCACCGACAGCGTCCCGCCGTGGTTCTTCACGATGCGCTGGCAGATGGCCAGCCCCAGCCCCGTACCCTTCTGCTTCGTCGTGTAGAAGGGCACGAAGATGTGCTGATGCTCTTCCGAGGGGATGCCCGGGCCGGTGTCCGACACGTGCACCTCCACGAAGGAGTCACCCGAGGGGCGGAAGTCGCTGAAGCGCTCCGGCCTCATCGTCTTCACCGTGATGGTGCCCCCGGTGTCGGCCATCGCCTGCATCGCGTTCTGCACCAGGTTGATCAGCACCTGCTTCAACTGCTCCGCGTCCGCCTCCACCCGGGGCAGCGACTCCTCCTGCTCCACCTTCAACCCGATGCCCTGGGGCATCTCGTTCTGGATGAGCCGCACCGTCCGCGTCACCACCTCGTTCAGGTCCGTCGGTCCGAAGGTCTGCTTCAGGGGCCGCGCGTAGTCGAGGAACGCCGACACCACCCCGTTGAGGCGGTTCACCTCCTCGACGATGACCTCCAGGAACTCGCCTTCCTCGCCCGGCAGCCGCTTCGGATCCAGGCACTGCGCCGCGCCCTTGATGGCGCCCAGCGGGTTGCGGATCTCATGTGCCAGGCCCGCCGCCATCTCGCCCAGCGCCGCCAGGCGGTCGCGCTCGCGGATCTTCTCGTACAGCTTCGAGTTCTCCAGCGCCGTCGCCAGCCGCTCGGCCACCTCCAGGATGAGGGCGATCTCGTCCGAGGCGTACGCCTCCGGCACGCGCTCGTCCCACAGGTTGAGGAAGCCGATGACCCGGTCGTTGCCCAGCAGCGGCACGGTGATGCCGGCCTTCATCTGAAGGAGCGCCGCGCGCGTGTCGTTGAGCCGCTTGAGCTCGTCCCGGAAGCGCTTGCCCTCCGTCGCCTGCTGCCGCAGCACCGCGATGCGCCGCTCCAGGTTCTCCAGCAGCACCGCCTTCTGTCCCGAGGCCACCGCGAACAGCACGCCGCGCGCCGCGCCCGTGTCCAGGAAGCTCACCGGTACCGGGCCCCGTGCATCCAGCAGCCGGTAGCCCGGCCTATCTTCCGCCAGCAGGAACAGGGACGCGTGCGTGATGCGCCCCGACTCGTGCAGCGCGTCCATCACCATGCGCGCCAGCTCGGAGATCTCGATGACGCCCGCCATCCTCGCCCGCGCGTTGCCCAGCACCCGCAGCAGCTCGAAGCGCTCGCGGAAGAAGATGGCCACCACCTGCTCCTCCACCTTCACCCGCAGCGGCTCCAGCAGGATGAGCACCACGAACGCCGCCACCACCGTGTTGAAGAGGAAGAGCGAGGTGTTGTTCTCGTCCACCCACACCGTCAGCACCGTGAAGACCGCGGCCAGGATGGTGGCCAGCACCGTCTGCGAGGCGATCTTCCCCAGCAGCTCGTGCAGATCCATCAGCCGCAGCCGCAGCAGCGTCTGGGCCAGGAAGAACAGGTAGAGCGTGGTGAAGACCGGCCCCAGGGCGGGGAAGGGCAGGCCGAAGCGCCCCAACAGGTCCAACGCGGAGAACAGGATGGCGGCCCCGGCCCCGATGGCCAGGTACGTCAGCCGCAGCTTCTCGATTCGCGACTCGGTGGTGCGGACTCGTCGGAGCAGCAACGAAACCGAGCCCAGCAGGGCACCGAACACCCAGGCGCCCATGGCCACCCGCGCCCAGTCCTTCTGTGCGAGAGGCGACACTGCCACGCCCAGGCCGAAGACGGCGGAGAGGACAGCGAGCCGCCTGCCGAGCAGATGCGTGCCCTTGCTCACCCCCAAGAATTCGAGGAAGAAGGCCACTGCCGCGCCAGGAACCAGGGAAGCCAGTAGAATGGTGGCACCGACGGCCACCCTCGACACCCATGGGTACTCAGCGCCCCCGAAGAGACTGTGAAAGAAGCTGGACAGGTAGTACCCGCCCACCGTCAGCGCGAAGACGGAGTAGAGCGTGAGCACTCGTGGACGTCCCGCCCTCAACAACATGGAAACGCCGAGCGCCAGCCCGATGATGGATGCGAGGAGCGCGCTCTGTGTCCGGATGTCCATGTGTGGTGGCCAGTCTAACCTTCGTTCGACCGCGGAAATTTTTTCCCTGCTTCCAGTTGTCTCCGGGGCTGCCCAGGCCCATCACCTGAGGGCCCTTCCCGTATGAAAGCCTTCGTCCCCCTGCTCGCCGCCGCCGCCGCCGCCACTTCGCTGGCCTTCACCCAGGCGCCCCCGTCCGAGGAGCCCTCCGCGGCTCCCCAGGCCCAGACGCAGAATGCTCCGTCCGAGGCCCAGCTCTCTCCGCCTCCGGACTCGGAGAAGGTCCTGGTGCCCCCCGGGTACGTGGAGGTGCTCAACCCCGCGTTCCCGGACCCGCCCCCGGCCGCCCCCACGCCGCCCCGTATCTTCAAGGGCCGTGCCTACGGGCTGGATGACCTGTCCCCGTACTTCGCCGAGGGCAAGCGCAAGGAGGCCAAGGAGGCCTTCGACAAGGGCTTCTACACCCGCGCCCGGGAGCTGCTCGAGAAGGAGGGCAACTCGCTCCCCGTGCGCTACCTGCGCGCCCTGAGCGCCGTGCGCGCCGGGGACGACAAGCGCGCCGCCGAGGAGATGACCTCCCTCGCCGGGGACTACCCCGCGCTGCGCGACCGCTGCCTCACCCATGCCGGCGTGGCCCTCGAGTCGCTCGGCCGCTTCAGCGACGCGGCCGTGCTGCTCGCCCAGGTGCCCGACAGCTCCCGGCTGTACGCCGATGCCCGCCTGGCGCTCGGCCGCGTCCTGCGCAAGGCCAAGGACACCGAGGCCGCGCTCGCCGCTCTCGCGCCCCTGTCCAGCCGCGCCTCTCCCTCGTGGGGCCGCAACGTCGGCGCCGAGGCCCTCCTGGCCAGCGCCGACATCGCCGCGGAGAAGAAGGACAAGACCCGCGAGCGCGAGTTCCTCTGGCGCCTGTGGGCCTCTCACCCCCTCACGCCCCTGGCGAAGCAGGCGGAGAAGCGCCTGAAGGGCCAGCAGGCTCCCCTCGAGATGAAGGTGGTGCGCGGTGAGCAGCTCATCGAGCTCAACCGCAACCGCCAGGGACTCGACGTGCTCGAGCCCCTGCTGCCCAAGCTCAAGCTGCCCGATGCGCTCGCCTGCCGGGCCCACTTCGCCTACGGCAAGGGCCAGCGCAAGGAGCGTCAGCACACCCGCGCCATCGCCGCCCTCACTCCGGTGGTGGAGCAGTGCAAGGATCGCGATCTGCTGCCGCGCGCCCTCTACGTGCTCGGCTCCTCGCGCTCCATCGTGGACCAGGTGAGGGGCACGGAGACGTACGAGCGGCTGGCCCGGGAGTTCCCGGAGCACTCCTTCGCCGACGACGCGCTCTTCTACGCCGCGGACCTGTACGTGAAGACGGGCCGCCTGGAGCAGGCCGCGCAGCGGCTCGCGGAGCTGTCGAAGCTCTATCCCCAGGGCGACTTCCTCGGCGAGGCGCTCTTCAAGAACTATTGGATCTCCCGCACGCTGAAGGCGGAGGACGGCGGGCTCGCCAGCCTCGTGGAGATCGAGAAGCGCTTCGCCGACGCGGACGAGACGTACGACTTCGAGCGCGCGCGGTACTGGCGGGCGCGCACCCTTCAGGACAGGGGTGATGCCAAGGGCGCCGCGGACCTCTTCGAGCAGCTCGCGGTGGAGCACCCGGCCACCTATTACGGGCTGATGGCGCGCACGATGCTGGGCTCGCTGGAGCCGGCGCGGATGAAGCGCGTGGAGCCTCAGCTCGACTTCACCAAACAGGAGCGCCGCGAGCCCTGGCCGCTGCACGCGGGGACGATGGAGAAGGATCCGCACTTCACCGCCGCCGTGGAGCTGATGCGCCTGGGCTTCCCCGAGGCCGTGTCCTCGGAGCTGCTCGCCGTCAACCGCTCCAACCTGCCGCCGGAGAACGTCCGGCTGCTCGTCCTCATGCTGGCGCGGGCCGGCGACGAGCGCGCCGCGCATGCGGTGGCCCGCGTGGCGCTGCGCCGCGACCTGAGCGGCCGCATCACCCCGGAGACCCGGCCGGTGTGGGAGGTGGCCTATCCCAACGCCTTCCGCGAGCTGATCGAGAAGCACACCTCCGCGGCCGGCGTGGAGCCGGATCTGCTCCAGGCGCTGATGCGCGAGGAGAGCGCGTTGGATCCGAAGGCGCTCTCGTGGGCGGGCGCGCTGGGCCTCACCCAGCTCATGCCCTCCACGGCGCAGGCGGTGGCGCGCCAGCTCAAGCTCAAGAAGGTGACGAACCAGTCCCTGCTGGAGCCGGACATCAACATCAAGCTGGGCGCGCACTACCTGGGCTCGCTGGTGAAGCGCTTCTCCGGACACACCCCGTTCGCGGTGGGCGGCTACAACGCCGGCCCGCTGGCCATCGACCGGTGGCGCTCGGACCGCCCGGGCATGCCGCTGGACGCGTGGGTGGAAGAGGTGCCCATCGCGGAGACGCGCGGCTACATCAAGCGGGTGTTGCGCTCCTACAACACCTACCAGCTGCTCTACGGGCGGCCGGCCAAGGCACCCGCCGTGCAGGCCAGCAGGTGATGTGAACTCGAGGTGAAGGGCAGGCGGGTTGGCTGGCGCGAGCGTCCCCGGTCCCTTACACTTCCGGTCGTGGGTGCACCCTCGACCAACGACGGGGGGAAGAACGCGCTGCTGCGCGCGCTCCCCTCCATCGAGCAGCTCCTGCGCCGTCCCTCCCTGGAGGAGCGGTTGGCGGGTATTCCGCGCGCCCGGGCCGTGGCGGCGCTGCGGCTGGCGGTGGAGCGGGTCCGCGAGCGGCTCCTGCGCGGCGAGGCCCGTCCCTTCCAGGACTCGGATGTGGAGGACGCGCTGCGCGCCCTGGCCACGCCCAACCTGCGGCGCGTGCTCAACGCCACCGGGGTGGTGCTGCACACCAACCTGGGCCGCTCCCCCCTGGCTCCCGAGGCCGTGGCCCGCGTGGCCGAGGTGTCGCGCGGCTACTCCAACCTCGAGTACGACCTGGACGAGGGCGAGCGGGGCAGCCGCTACGCCCCCGTCATCGAGCTGCTCACCGGGCTGACGGGCGCCGAGGATGCCCTCGTGGTGAACAACTGCGCGGGCGCGGCGCTGCTGGTGCTGGCCACGCTGGCCGCGGGCCGCGAGGCCATTGTCTCGCGTGGGGAGCTGGTGGAGATCGGCGGCGGCTTCCGGGTGCCGGACGTGATGAAGCAGTCCGGGGCGCGCCTCGTCGAGGTGGGCACCACCAACCGCACCCGGCGCTCGGACTACGAGTCGGCCCTCACGCCGGACACCGGCGTGTTGATGAAGGTGCACCGCTCCAACTTCGCGCTGGTGGGCTTTACCGAGGAGGTGGAGACGAAGGAGCTGTCGGCGCTGGGCCACGCGCGCGGGGTGCCCGTGTTCGTGGACCTCGGCTCGGGGGCGCTGCTGCCGCTCACGGGCGAGGGTCTCACCGGCGAGCCCACCGTGCCGGCCACCGTGGCCGCCGGGGCGGACGTGGTGGCCTTCTCCGGCGACAAGCTCCTCGGTGGGCCACAGGCCGGCATCATCGTGGGCCGCGCCGCGCTGCTCGCCCGCGTGAAGAAGCATCCACTGACCCGGGCCCTGCGCATCGACAAGATGACGGTGGCGGCCCTGGAGGCCACGCTGGAGCTGTACCGGGACGGGCGGCCGGAGGCGGTGCCTACGTACCGGTTGCTCACCCAGTCCCCGGAGGAGCTGCGCGCCCGCGCCGAGCGGCTGCTCGCGCTGCTGGCGGGGAAGGGAGCCAAGGCCCGCGTGGCTCCTACGTCGGGGCAGGTAGGCGGGGGAGCGATGCCCCTGGCCCGGTTGCCTTCCTTCGCATGCATCCTCACCGTTGGGGAGCCGGCGGGCTTCCTGGAATACCTCCGGGAGGCGGACGTTCCGGTGATCGGGCGGATTTCGGACGGAGAGGTGGTCCTCGACGTTCGGTGCCTGGCGGAGGAGGACCTCGGGCCGGTCGCTGAAGCCGTTGGAGCGGCCTCACAGGGAAGGCAGCCATGTTGAACAGCGCCGTTCTCGTCCTGAACCGGAACTACCAACCGGTCCATGTCACCTCGGTGAAGCGGGCCCTCTCGTTGCTCTATCTGGGCGTCGCGAAGGCCATCGACACGCAGTACCGCCTCTATGAGTTCAAGGACTGGGCCGAGCTGAGCGCCAGTGCCCCGCACGACAGCATCAACACCATCAACCGGCGCATCCGCGTACCCCGCGTGGTGGTGCTCTCCGCCTACGAGTACCTGCCGCGCGGCCGGGTCCGCTTCTCCCGCCTCAACATCTACGCGCGCGACCACGACACCTGCCAGTACTGCGCCCGGACGCTGCCGCGCTCGGAGCTGAACCTGGATCACGTGGTGCCCCGCTCCCAGGGTGGCAAGACGAGCTGGGAGAACGTGGTGTGCTCGTGCGTGCCCTGCAACCTGAAGAAGGGCGGCCGCACGCCGGAGCAGGCGCACATGAAGCTCCTCAAGGTGCCCATGCGGCCCCGCTGGACGCCCCTCTTCCGGGGTGCCTCGCGCCGCGTCACCTACCGTGAGTGGCTGCCGTTCCTGAACCTGGCCGATGCCTCGTACTGGAACGTGGAGCTGCTCGACGACTGACGGTCCCTCCCGTCTGTCGTTTCCCAGCCAATCCGTAGCCCGTGGCCGGTGAGTCCTTCCACGGGTCTCCCTCGCACGTGGTCGGACCCCTCGTACCCAGGGGGGCCGGGGCCGGCCGTCACCAGAGGGAGTCACTCGTGATGCGAGGAAACCGTTGGTTGCTGCTGGGGGCCCTGGCAGTGACCATCAGTATCGTGGGCTGTGATTGCGGGGGGACGCAGAACAACCCCGGCGACGACGCTGGAGTCCCCGAGGAGGATTCGGGCGTCGTCCTCCCGCCCGAACCGGACGGCGGCGTGTCCGGAAACCTGCCGGATGGTGGTACCAGCGGGGTGGACCTGGACGGCGGTTCGGGCTCCTACTGCGTGTCGGCCGGAGCCATGTGTGATCGCGACCAGGGCGCGGCGTGCTGTACGGGCGTGTGCGGCGAGGACGGCAGGTGTCCCGAGGCCAACAACCTGTGCCGCAGCGCCGGAGAGATGTGCGCCACGGGCGGGGAGTGCTGCAGCAACTCGTGCCTCAACGGCAAGTGCTCCTCCACGCTGTGCCTCGACGAGGGCGGCGCGTGTGTCACCGACGAGCAGTGCTGCACGAAGACGTGCACGGGCGGCACGTGCGCCGTGCTGGCGGATACGTCCAACACGTGCAAGGTGCTCGGCCAGTCCTGCACGGAAGCCACCGAGGACCAGTGCTGCTCGAAGAACTGCCAGAACGGCGTCTGTGCCCGCTCGTGGGTCTGCAAGGCCAATGGTGACATCTGCACCCAGGACGCCGAGTGCTGCGGCAACTCCTGCTCCGCGGAGCCCGGGGGCGTCGGCCGCTGCGAGACCATCTCCGGCGGTGGTGGTGGCGGGTGCCTCCAGGATGGCAATCCGTGCGGCAGCGGCAGCAACTGCTGCTCGCGCACCTGCGTGGATCTCGGTTACGGCGCCGAGGTGTGTCAGCCGGTGGGTGGCTGCAAGCTGACGGGCAACTTCTGCACCGGTGACGCCATCTGCTGCGGCAGCGGGACGATCTCCAACGTCACCTGCAACGAGGGCCGCTGCGACAACGGCAATGCGTGCCAGCCCACGGGCAACATCTGCGGAACGGGCAAGCTGCCGGACGGCGGTGTCATCAAGATCAGCGCCCCGCAGAACTGTTGCGATGGCAAGACGGACGTGTGCAAGGTGGACTCGTCCGGTGTGCCGCGCTGCTTCGGTGGCGCCAGCGTGTGCCCCAACGGCTATGACAGCCAGAACCCCTCCTGCTGCATCAACCCGGGCAACACCTGCCAGTTCAGCGATCAGTGCTGCTCCGGCTCGCTGTGCCTGCCGGACTCGAGCGGCAACCTGAAGTGTCAGGCGCCTTCCTCGGGGACGGGTGCGGACGGCGGCGCCGGGGGGACGTGCTCCCCGGTGGGGACGCGCTGCGACTCGGACGGCGGCACCACCTGCTGCCCGGGGACCCAGTGCCTGCGCACCTCCGAGCTGACCCGCGCCTGCCAGGTGCCCCCCACCCAGCCGCCCCCTGCTGCGGATGGCGGCACGACGGACGGGGGGACGGGCGGTACCCCGGACGGCGGCTCCTCGGGTGGTACCTGCTCGGCCAACGGGGCGGCGTGCTCCGGCGGTACCCAGTGCTGCTCGGGCATCTGCTCGAACAATACTTGCGCCGCACCCGCCGTGTGTCAGCCTCAGAACGGTCTGTGCACCACCACCGCGGACTGCTGCTCGGGCCTGCGCTGCGACGTCCCCCTGGGGAGCACGGTGGGCTCCTGCCAGCCCGGTGCCACCTGCTCGTCGAGCGGCCAGGCGTGCTCGCCGACCAACCCTTGCTGTTCGGGCCTGTCGTGCCGCAATGGGTTTGGCAGCGCGTGTGATGGGACCTCGGCCTGCACCTGCCGGGTGGTCATCCAATAACGAACGGCCAGGGAGTCGACGCGGGGCGCGGGACGGGTTTTGATACGGGTGCCTTGAGTTCCCTCAGTCCCTCCTCCGCGTCGCAACCCGCTCGTTCGTCCTCGCCCGCCCAACCCGCGGGTGGGGCCGCGCGCCCGGAGCCCGATTCCCCGGGGCTCGGTGCTCGGACCCGTCCCCACCGCATCATCGCGGTGGGAGGCGGCAAGGGCGGTATCGGCAAGTCACTCGTCTCCGCCAACCTCGGCGTCGCGCTGGCCTCGAGGGGCCAGCGGGTCCTGCTGGTGGACGCGGACCTGGGTGGCGCCAACCTCCACACCTGTCTGGGCGTCGGTCAGCCCACGGCCACGTTGTCGGACTTCATGCTGCGCCCCAAGGCGCGGCTGGAGGACGTCATCGTCCCCACGGGCGTGCCCAACCTGTCGCTGATCGCCGGCGCGCTGGACGTGCTGGACGCGGCCAACATCAAATACGCCCAGAAGCAGCGGCTGCTGCGCGGCCTGCAGACCCAGACGGTGGACTACCTCATCATCGACCTGGGCGCGGGCTCCAGCTTCAACACGCTCGACTTCTTCATCATCGCCGACCACGGCGTGCTGGTGCTGCTGCCCGAGCCCACCTCGGTGGAGAACGCCTACCGCTTCGTCAAGGCCGCCTTCTACCGGCGGCTCCAGCAGGTGGAGTCGGAGTACGGCATCGAGCGCCTGGTGGAGAAGGCCCTGTCCACCCGCGAGGGCGCCGCGCGCACGCCCTTCCAGATCATCCAGCACGTGCGCCAGCACAGCCCCACGCTCGCCGACAGGCTCGAGAAGGAGCTGGCCGCCTTCCGCGTGAAGCTGGTGCTCAACCAGGCCCGTACCGATGGAGACTTGAACGTGGGCACCGCGGTGGTATCCGCCTGGAAGAAGTTCTTTGGCCTGGAGATGGATGACCTCGGGGCCATCCGCTACGACGACGAGGCCTGGCGCGCGGTGCGCAGGCGCCGGCCCATCGTGCTCGACAAGCCCGAGTCTCCTGCCGCCATGGGTATCCAGAGCATCGCCGACCGCCTGCTGGCGCTCGACGGGGTGACGGGGTGATGTCCGCCATGAAGCACTTCGAGCAGCAGTCCTACTACGAGCTCCTGGAGGTGCCCGTCACCGCCTCGGAGGATCAGATCCTCGACGCGTACGCGCGCGCGATGGAGACGTACTCGCCCGACTCCATCGCGGTGTACTCCCTGGTGGATCCGGATCAGCTGGAGTCGCTGCGCCAGCGCCTCAGCCAGGCCCTGGAGGTCCTCTCCGAGCTGGATCGCCGCCTCGAGTACGACCGGAAGATCGGCGTGACGCGGTCCGACGAGGAGCTGGCCCGCTTGCGCGCGGAGTCACTGAAGCGCGCGGCCGGGTCCAGTGAAGAGCGGAAGCCCGCGAACGGGGCAGGGGAGCCGCCCGCCGCGGTGGCCGCCCCGGCCGAGCCGCCGGGCGTCAAGCCCACCGGGGCCACCGGGGCGCAAGCAGTCGTGGCCGAGCCGGTGGAAGAGGAGCCGGTCATCGAGCTGGAGGCGGTGGCCGAGGAGAGCCCCTCCACCGGCAAGGAGCCCGCTCCGGAGCCGCCCGCGCCCGAGGTCCACGTGGCCCCTCCGAGCGTCGGCACGCCTCCTGTGGCCCAGGAGGCCAGCGTGATGCCGCCGGCTCCGGCCGAGCCCGTGCCTCCCGCTCCGGAGCAGCCCGCGGCCTCCAGGCCGGCCGCTGTCGCCCCTCAGGGTCCCCGGCCGGCCATCCATTCCCGTCCGGCGCGCCCGGGTTCGGTGGTTCCGCCCCCGCTGCCGCCGCGCAATGGAGGGCTCCGGCCTCCCATCGCCACGCGTGCGGAGGCGGGTGCCCAGCCCACGCCCGTCCAGCCCGCGCCAGAGAGGGCGAGGGGAGTCATTCGTCCGCCCCCTGGCCAGCAGCTCGGTGACGCCCCCGTGCTGTCGCAGGCCGCGGCCATCGCCACCGCCGAGTCGGCGCTGGCCCAGGTGGCGGTCAAAGCGCGCGACTCGCGCACCCGGCTCAAGACCGTCGTCGACATCCCCTCGGATGCCGAGTTCAACGGGGAACTGCTGCGCCGCGTGCGCGAGGGCCGCAACATCTCCTTGCAGATGCTCGCGGACCGGACGCGCATCTCGACCCGTCACGTGGAGAGCATCGAGGCGGACCGCTACGACAGCCTGCCCGCCTCCGTCTATCTGCGCGGCATGCTGATGAGCATCGCTCGCGAGCTGGGCCTGGATCCGCTCCGGGTGTCGAGGAGCTACATGACGCTCGTCGCATCCGGTGAGAAAAACCGCCGCTGAGCGACCGGGCATCCCCAGGGTGCTCGTCACCCATCAGCGAAGTTGACACCCTGGGGGGTGCTGCTTAGAAAGGTCCAGGATGACTGAAGAAGAAAAGATCAAGGCCATGCGGCTGGCCCGCGCGATCGCCTCGGATATCTCGCTCTACAACGAGCAGAAGATCATCAAGGGCATCGAGCAGGACAACCTCTTCGAGGTCCTCAAGGAGGAGCTCGACGAGGGCCGTGAGCTCTACAAGAGCCGCGTCAGCCCCGAGATCTTCCAGAGGATGAATTTCTTCGAGCGGGCCATCAACGACATCGTCCTGCGCTCCAAGGCGCACGTGAAGTCGAAGATTTGGTAGCCCCGGACGCGCGAGAGCACCGAGCCCCGCCCGAAGCCCGGGGTGAGCGGCTGGATCAGTTCCTTTCGCGCGCCTTCACGGATCTCACGCGCTCGCGCATCCAGGGCCTCATCGAGGCCGGTCATGCACAGGTCGACGGCAAGCCCGCGAAAGCCTCCCTGCGCCTGAAAGGTGGCGAGCTGCTCTCCCTGCTGGTTCCCGCTCCGGTGCCGGCCATCCCGGTGGCCGAGGAGCTGCCTGTCACGGTGCTCCACGAGGATCGGGATCTCGTCGTGGTGGACAAGGCGGCGGGGATGGTGGTGCACCCGGGAGCGGGCCACGCCTCGGGGACGCTGGTCAACGCGCTGCTGCACCGGGTGAAGGATCTGGCCGGGGTGGGTGGTGAGCTGCGCCCGGGCATCGTCCACCGGCTGGACAAGGACACCACGGGCTGCCTGGTGGTGGCCAAGCACGAGAAGGCGCTGGTGGCGCTGCAGAAGGCCTTCAAGACGCGCGCGGTGGAGAAGACGTACCTGGCGCTGGTGCACGGGGTGCCCAAGGCCGCCGAGGCGCGCATCGAGACGCTCTACGGCCGGCACCCGGTGAACCGCCAACGCTTCACCGGCAAGGTGAAGGAGGGCAAGCCCGCGATTACGGTCTACCGCGTGCTCGAGTCGTTCGAGGGCGCGGCGTTGGTGGAGGTGGACCTGCTGACCGGCCGCACGCATCAGATCCGCGCGCACCTGTCCGAGGCGGGCCATCCGCTGCTGTGTGACGCGCTGTACGGCGCGGGCCGCAAGGCGAAGGGCAGGGCGGTGGAGGCGCAGGAGGTGCTGGGCCGGCAGGCGCTGCACGCGTGGAAGCTGGCCTTCCCGCACCCGCGAACGGGGAAGGTGCTGCACGTGGAGGCCCCGCTGCCCGCGGACTTCGAGGCCGCGCTGAAGCTCCTGCGCGATGTCCCCTCTCCCTCTGGGAGAGGGCCAGGGTGAGGGTATACGCCCCCGGGTTGCCCACCGTGGAAAGACCCTCACCCCCCGCCCTCTCCCAGAGGGAGAGGGTGCATGCGCAACACGACTCCTGGACAGATCCAAGGAGTGAGGTTATCCCTTCCCCTGTCCGACGGGCTCGTGGGGAGCGCCGTCGTGCCCGGACGAGGTGCGCCGTACCCGGTCAAGACAAGACGACGCTCGAGAAGGAGTGTGCGTCATGGCATGGGTCATGCTCGTCGTCGCCGGGTTGTTGGAAATCTGCTGGGCCATCGGGCTCAAGTACACCGAGGGCTTCACCCGCCTCGTCCCCAGCATCCTGACCCTCATCGCGCTCACCGCCAGCATGGGACTGCTGGCACTCGCGGCCCGGAGCCTGCCCATTGGCACGGCCTACGCCGTGTGGGTGGGCATTGGTGCCCTGGGCGCGGCCGTGCTGGGCATCTTCCTGTTCCACGAGCCCGCCACCCCGGCGCGCCTCTTCTTCCTCGCGATGCTGCTGACGGCCATCATCGGCCTGAAGCTCACTTCGGGCGGGGAACACTGACGGGCTCGTGGCGCGCGTCACGGCGCGGTGAAGACGCAGCGGGTGACCGGGACGATGATGTCCTCGAGCACGTACAGGTAATACGCCTTGCCGCTCGTCAGCGCCGTGGGCTGGCCGGAGGCGGGGAAGCGCTGTGACATGCCCGCGGGCACCGCGCCGTAGCGCACCGTGCCGCTCGCGATGGGAGTGCCGTCCTCGGGCACGTCGATGCGCCAGAGCGTGCCCTCGGGCAGATCCAGGTTCGGCGGCACCGTCGGCGACGTGGCGTCCGCCTCGAGCACGTACACATAGCGGGCCTTGCCGCCCCTCCAGGTGACTGTCCCATCGGCGCCGACGCCCTCGCCGTTCTCACAGGAGGTGGGACGGTAGAGGCGCTGATCATCCAGCGGTCCCGCGCCGTACACCTGGCCGGCGAAGTCCTCGCGCTTGTAGCCACGGTGGGCGAGCTCGGCCTCGAAGAAGCGGGCGATGCGCGCGGCATCCGTCGTGACGAAGATGGAGTCATTCGGGCGCTCGGGCGAGGCGCGCGAGAAGCCGTTGTTGTGCTCGGGGCGGTACGCGCCGAAGCCGATGGTGTTGATCCACCCGGCGCCCATGGCCAGGCCCCTCGGGTGGAACGAGTTGATGAAGTTGCCGGGGGACTCGACGTACCAGTTCGACGGGCCCTGGGGTGCACGCGTCGAGTGGCAGCAGACGCAGGCCGTCGATTCGATCTGCGACTTCACCCAGTTCACCTCCGAGACGTACGCCGGATCGTTCATGCGAGGATCCTCCCGCGTCGCGTTCTCCGCGGGAGACGCCGGGTAATACGGGCGCTGCGTGCGCACGCGGTCGCAGCTCGCGTAGTCCTGGAAGCTGCGGCCGGGCTCGGTGGCGCCGGAGATCATCTCCCACGTGCAGACCTTCCCACCGGGCGACATTCCCGCCGGCTCACCGGGCTTGGGATCGACACACGTGAGCACCGGCTGGCGGAACGTCGGCAGTCCCGTGCCTCCGCCGGTGTCCACCACCTTGCCACCACAGACGGGGGCTGGCTCGAACACGCCGCCGCCGAAGAGCTCACACCCGCGCTGCATGGAGCCGCACTTCTCCGCGTTCACGCCGGGGAAGGTGATGCGCGTCCACTTGTCGTCCTCGCCACCCAGGAAGCAGAAGCCCAGCCGCTCCTCCGTGTCGCATCCCGAGCCCAGCTGGGCCGTCGAGCCCTGGTCCTCGCAGTCCTCCGTCGCGTCCTTCTCGCTCCACTCACCGACGTAGTCGCGGCACTCCTCCATCTGGCTGAACTTGTTCTTGTAGACGCAGTGGCCCACCACCTTCTCGGGCAGGGTGGGGACCACCTTCTCGCTCTGGCACCCCACGACGAGGCACATCAAGACAAAAGTCGACCACGACCGCGATGCAGTCATTCGACACTCCAGGCTGGGACGGCGTTGGCTTACTTCGAGTAACCCTTCATGAATCCATCGAGGTGCTGCTCGACGAAGGAGGGCAGGGCGAGGGGACGGCAGCGGCGGCCCTGCAACTGGTGCTGGTGGAAGAGCGCCAGCAGCACCGGCGACATCAGCGCGAGCGCCGCGACGCGTGCATCCGGCACCGACAGCTCGCCGCGCGCGTGGAAGATGAGCAGCAGCTCCTCGACGGAGTGGAGCGTGGGCTCGAGGATCGCGGAGACGTAGATCTGCCCGAGCTCCGAGTCGGCCATGCCCTCGGAGAAGCCCGCGGCGTGCATGCCGCCCAGCGCCCCCGTCCACGCGGCGGCGACCTGCTCGAGCAGCTGCTTGAAGGCCTCTCGCGCGGGCAGCTCCGCCAGGCCCCTGGCCCAGACCTGACGCTCCCGCCCGAATTGCAACAGATGCTCGAAGGCGGCCTGCATCACGCCCCGGCGATCACCGAAGTAGTGCCGCAGCGTGCCCGGATCCACCCCGGCGCCCTCCGCGAGCGTCCTCATGCTCGGGTGCGTGCCTCCCGCCGCGAGCATTTGTTGGGTGACGCGCTGCAGCAGCCGCGAACGGGCCTCGTCATGATCGCGGTTGCGCGCGCCGGGTATCCTTCCCATGACCGGGATGGATATTCCGCAAGCCGAGCTGATGCAACCCCTTGGAATAACTTAATAATCTTCCCCGGTGAGGAGCTTTATCGCTCCTCGAACCGGGGCGGCTCTAGATACCGCCGAGGGTCATGGACTGCTGCCTGCGGCTGAGGACCTTCACGGGCTGGATGGCCATGACGCGCATGAAGACCTGGAGCAGCTCCGGGTCGAACTTGTGGCGCATCTCCGTCCACATCAGCATCAGCGCCACTTCGGGGCCGTAGGCGTCGCGGTAGGGGCGCTTGGACGTCAGCGCGTCGTACGCGTCACAGATGGCGATGATCTTCGCGTACACCCCGAGGTTCGTCTTCGGGATGATCATCTGGATGGTGCCGCGCCCGTCGCGCACCGCCGTGCCGAAGTCCGCCTTGTGCTCGAACGTCGTCACCACGCGCAGCAGCGTCGAGCGCGAGAAGCCCTTCTCCATCAGGATGTTGCGGATGGAGATGAGCGGGGCCTTCTGGATGAGTGTCTTCTCCTCGGCGCTGAGCGCCCCGCGCTTGGTGGCCAGCTCGTCGGGGATGGTGATCATGCCCGCGTCGTGGAAGAGCGCGATGTAGCCCAGGTCCCGGAGCTGGGCCTTGGTCAGCCCCAGCTCCTGCCCGAACACGATGCTCATCAGGCACACGTTCACCTGGTGGTACACGAGATAATCCGACTCCCGCTTCATCGTGGTCATCCCCAGGAAGTGAGTCTTCTGCTCGAAGGAGATGTCCACGAAGTCCTGCACCAGCCGCAGCGCCTTGCTGGTGTTGAGCGGTTTGCCCTCCCGCACCGACTCCAGGTACTTGGTGATGAAGAACACCGCGCGCGCGTAGACCGTCAGCGCGTACTTCTTGCGGTCCACCTTCTGGTCGTCCGGGTTCTGCAGGTCGTCCCGGGTCAGCTTCTCCTTGAGCTTGGAGAACTTGGCGACCTTCATGTTGAGCAGCTTGCGGCCCGCCAGCCCGTCCTCCTCGGTGACGCCCGACTGCTCCTTGCTGAAGATCCAGATGAAGTTCTTCAGGTCCGGCACCGAGACGGGCTTGTTCAGCGAGATGCCCCCCACGTCCTTGGCCCGCATCTCCCCCAGCAGGAAGCGCAGGTTGTCGATGGCGTTGAGGTCCACCTTCACCAGCATGTTGTTGAGGTAGAAGGACTCCTTGACGCCCACCAGCTCCAGCCGGCCTTCCTTGGAGATGATCTGATTGACGATGTCCTGGAGCTGCAGCAGCGGCTTCTCGAAGACCGCGTTCTCCGGGTCGTACATCTTCACCGAGCGGATCAGCATGTAGAGGCCCGACACGAGCCCGCGCGCCAGCGTCTGCAGCTTCTCCGAGTAGCCGCGGCCGAACTCGTTGAGGTTCTCCGCCGCGCCCTGGGTGACCTTCAGGTTGCTCTCCAGCATGGCTTCACGCCTCCTCGGTGGCGGCTGTCTCGCCGAACAGGATCTTCTTCGTCTGGTACATGGCCTTGCGCGCCGCGGTGAGGATCTCGACCGGCTGGGTCTTGTCCTCCACCACGCCCTGCAGGGCCTTGTAGGACTGGATGGAGCACGCCCCCGCCAGGCCCGCCACGGCCAGCAGCTTGTCCTCCATCACCTTCTTCTTGTTGAGCAGCGTCGGCTTCACCGCCAGCATCTGCAACATCAGCGAGATGGCGCCCGGCAGCGCCGTGGAGCCCAGGGCGTTGTAGAAGGCCGTGCGCTCCTCGGTGCTCTTCTTCTCGAAGTTCGGATCCTTCATCAGCCGCGTCAGGTCCACGTAGGCCTTGTCGCGGTCGAACTCGGGCAGCAAGCGCACCGCCAGCATGCGCACCTGGGCGATGGGATCGTTGATCGCCTCGAGGATGAGCTTGCGCGCCTCGGGGGTGCGGCCGCGGGCGATGATGTTCATCACCTCCAGCTTCACCGCGAGGTTCTTGTTGAGCAGCACCAGGCCGAACATCTTCACCCGGTCCGGGTGGTCGCTCTTCTCCAGGATGTAGACCATGTCGCGCACGGTCTGCGGCCGATCCGCCTCCAGCCGCTGCACGAACGGCTGCGGGTTCTCCTTGGCGAAGTTCGCCAGCACGTCGCACACCAGCACGCGGTTCTCGGGGACTTCGATCGTCTCCAGCGCGTTGAGCAGACTGAAGACGGTGGAGGGATCCAACACCTGGATGTACCGGGTGATGTCCACCGGATTGCGCGGGCGTGTCGTCTTGAGCATCTCCGCCAGGCGCATCACCCGCTGCTCCTCACCCATCTTCAGGACGAAGTACTCGAGCAGCTTGCCGATGCTGCCCCCCGTGTCCCGCTGCGCCATGGCCCGCATCTTCAGGACCAGCTGGTTGATGATGGCGTAGTCGTCCTGGATGAGCATGGCATCCAGCAGCTGGACGAAGACATCCTCCAGCAGCGCCGTGTCGTCCACGCCGCCTTCGATCACCTGGAAGATGGCGCTCACCAGCTTGGGGAAGAGCCGGGAGCCCTCCTCCTCGGAGATCTCCTTCTGCAGCCGGGCCTTCAGCTCGTCCGAGGCGTAGTTGCCGGCCACCACCAGGCCGCGCATCTGCTCCACGCCATCCAGCTTGGAGTCCAGGTCGTCCGCGTTCACGCGGGCGAAGCGCAGGTAGTCGTCCGAGTTCGTCTTGAGACGCCCGTACAGGTAGCCCACCACCTTGTCGACCTCGACCTCCACCTCCTGGTCGGAGACCTCGTCCATCTTGAAGCCCTCGACCATCACGTACTCGAGGTGCTCCAGGGCCGCCCTCCACAGCTGGGCCATCACGTCCTCGGCGCCGCGCTCCGGCTCGGACAGGGCGATGAGGGTGAACGACACCAGCTCCTGCACGGTGAGGCCCGGCCGGAAGATGAGCTGGCGGATGCCGTCCCGGAAGAACTTGTAGGGCAGCGGCGTGTCCTCGGAGAAGATCGGCTCGCCGTGCAGCATGAAGTTCTGCTGCTCCACCTTGAGTGACAGCGGGCCATACCTGTCCGTGTACTCGGCGAGTGCCTCCTGGGCCCGGGCGAGGAACTCGGGGAAGCGCGCCTCGTTGTGCCGGTACATGCCGATCTGCTTGATGCCCTTGAGCAGATGGAAGGTGAAGTTGCGCGCTGCCTCGACCTTCTCCCGCGTGGCCGGGTCCATCGCGGGTTCCTGGGAGGCGTTGCTGGCTGTCTGGGCCATGGAGTCCTTGATGCGCGGCAGGGGGGTGAATCGGAGTTCAGTGTACCCCGATTCTTCCCGTCTTGCCTCTCTTGTGGACCTCCGAGGGGGGCCCCTCCCCGGAAATGGCGGGGGGCGGGGGGTATGCTAGGAGCCGGGGCGCTGTATCCGCCAGGAGACACTTCTTGATGAAGCGCCTCGTCGTGTCCGCAGTGCTGATGTGCTCCCTGACCGGCTGCTACCGCATGAGTGTGCGGAGCGGAGCCACCCCGTCGGGACCCAACAACCAGGACAGTGGTGTGAGCCTGGTGTGGGGTCTCACCTCGACCGAGGCGAGCGCGCCTGAGTGCAGCTCGGGCTTCTCGCGGGTGGACGTGTACTGGCCGTGGTGGGGAGTGTTCGTCCGCGTCGTCACCCTGGGCATCGTGGCCCCCATCCGCACCGAGTACGTGTGCGCCGAGGGCAACGCCCGGTAGTGACCGCGGGCTCGTGACGGACGGCGGCGGGGTAGGGGCCGGCCTCCCCGCCGCATGGGGCGCTGACCCAACGGACCACGGCGCCAGGGTCGTTCATCTCCGCAGGAGCGATCGTGCCTCCGCCACCAGTCCCTGGCGGGAGTGCGCGGGCTTTCCTCGAGCTACTTGCCGGGCCGGGGCTGCGCGGCGCTCTCACCCTTGAGCCCGGTGAGGAGCAGCACGAGGGTGATGAGGGCGAAGAAGCCCACGCCCCACAGATCGGACTCCCGCAGCAGGCGGGAGAAGGCCGTGTCCCCGAGCAGATCGGGGATGCTGATGGCCCGGGTCCACGTCCCATCGCTGGCGATCTCCAGGAAGGCGATGAGCACGCCCGCGATGGCTCCTCCGGCGATGTAGCCCGAGGAGAGCAGGGTGCCAGGGGAGAACTCGGACTCCGCGGCCGAGCCCCCGCGCACCTTGTCCACCATGTAGCGCACCATGCCGCCCACGAAGATGGGCGCGCTGCTGGAGATGGGCAGGTACACGCCCACCGCGAAGGGCAGCGAGGACACTCCGCACAGCTCCAGCATCAGTGCGATGAACACGCCCACCAGCACCAGGTCCCACGGCAGCTTGCGGGTCAGGATTCCATCGATGATGAGCGCGAAGAGCTGTGCCTTGGGCGCGGGGTAGCGCGTGAGCTGCTGGCCCTCGTAGCTGGTGACGCGTCCACCGATGCCCGGATCCACCACGTAATGGATGACGCTCGCGTCGTCCGCCAGGTACGTGCCGGTGGGCACCGCGGTGTCCGCGCCCCGGACGTAGCCCACGCGCCAGGTACGCTGGGGCCCCCGGCTCACCGCGCCCAGGTCGGCCACCTTCACCGTCTGCCCGGAGCTCAGGCGCACCTCCGTGGCCCCTACGCGCTCCAGCGGCAGGTCGTTCCAGGCCCGCAGCTCGGTGGTGCCTCCTTCCTGGACCACCTCCAGGCCCTGCTTCCACATCGGGCCCTTCAGCTCCGCGAGCTTCACCCCCCGCGCCGCCAGCGCCTCCTCCGAGACCGCCCAGGAATAGGTCCACTGCGGCTTCGTCTCGTCGCTCAGCACGCTCACCTTCTGGCCGCCGTGCGACTCGGGGATGATGGCGGTGGCGCCTCGGTTGAGCACCACCAGCACCAGCCCGATGAGCAGCGCGCTGGTGAGCACTCCCACGAAGAGGGCGATCTGCTGCCGCCTCGGTGTCCCACCCACCAGGAAGGCCGTCTTCAGGTCCTGCGCCGTGGTGCCTCCGTTGGAGGCTGCGATCCCCACGATGGCCGCCGTGGTGAGCGCCATGAAGCGGTCCTCGGAGCTCGTCCACCCCAGCATCAGGTACACGAGGCAGGTGATGAGCAGCGTGGCCACCACCATGCCGGAGATGGGATTGGACGACGAGCCGATCTCCCCGGTGATGCGCGCGCTCACCGTCACGAAGAAGAAGCCGAACACGACGATGAGCAGCGCGGAGACGAGGTTGACGTGCAGCGGCGGCGCCAGCCAGATCGCCAGCACCATCAGCAGGCTGCCCACCAGCACCACGGTGATGGGCAGATCCTGCTCGGTGCGCAGCAGCACCGGGGCCGCCTGCTTGCGGCGCGAGGCCAGGAGGCTGTCCAGCCCCCGCCGGAAGGCACTGACGATGGTGGGCAGCGAGCGGATGAGGCTGATGAGCCCTCCCGTGGCCACCGCGCCCGCGCCGATGTACAGCACGTACGCGTCCCGGATCGTGTCCGGATCCATGTCCCGGATGAGCGTGCCGTCCGGCTGGAGCAGCGGCTGCTCGAGGCCACTGCCGAAGAACGTGATGAGCGGGATGAGGATGAGGTAGCTGAGCACTCCGCCCGCGAAGGTGATGGATGCCACCTGCGGGCCGATGATGTAGCCCACGCCGAGCAGCTCCGGGCTCACCTCCATGGACACAGAGCCGCCCGCGTACCCCGCCCGCCGCGCCACCCCGGCCGCCGTGGTCTCCACCCAGTTCAGCGCCACGCCCACCACCTCCTTGAAGAGGTGCAGGCCCGCGTAGGCGAACTTGTAGAGGCTTCCCACCGCGAAGCCCAGGATGACCGTGCGCGCGTTCGTCCCGCCCTCCTCACCGGCCACCAGCACGTCCGCCGCCGCCGTGCCCTCGGGGTAGGAGAGCTTGCCGTGCTCCTGGACGATGAGGCCCTCGCGCAGGGGAATCATCATCAGCACGCCCAGCACTCCGCCGAGTGACGCCACCAGGAAGCAGTGCATCAGGTCGATGTCGTAGCCCAGCAGCAGCAGCGCTGGGATGGCCGCCGCTATTCCGAAGGCGAGCGACTCGCCGGCCGAGCCCACCGTCTGGACGATGGTGTTCTCCAGCACGCTGGAGTTGCCCAGCGCCCGGAAGAAGGCGATGGACAGCACCGCAATCGGAATGGAGGCGGACACCGTCAGCCCCACCTTCACCGCCAGGTACACCGACGACGCTCCGAAGACGATGCCCAGCACCGAGCCCAGCACCAGCCCGCGTGCCGTCAGCTCCGGACGGGACTCGGTGGCCGGGATGTAGGGCTGGTGGACGGCGGGAGCGGAGGCCTGGGCGACGGGGACGCGGTCCTCGGAGATCGGTGGGCCGTGTGACACGGGGGCTCTCCTCACAGCGGGAAAGCGGCCCTTGTAGCAGATGGCGCCAGCCCGTGGAGCGGCGCCCGTCACGCGGTGTACGGCCCAGGAAAGACGAAACGCCGCCACCCCTCATCGGAGTGGCGGCGCCTCGCCTACTTCCCCCATACCTCTCCCCAGGAGACTCTTCGTCCGGCCTACTGCATGGACGCGGTGGTGTCCGGATCCACCTCGGCCATCAGCGCGGCCAGCTCGGCCTTGAGCTTGTCCTTCGCGCGGATCTCCAGCTGGCGGGCGCGCTCACGCGAGAAGCCGAAGTGCTCGCCCAGCTCCTTGAGCGTCATCGGGCGCTCGTTCATCACGCGCTGCTCGATGATGAAGCGCTCGCGCGGATCCAGCCGCATCAGCGCCGTGCGCACCCGCGCGTTGATCAGGCCCGCCTCCTCCTTGTCCGCGAACTCGTCATCCTGCGGCGCGCTCGCGCTCACCACGAAGTCCACGTGGCTGTTGCCACCGTCCTCGCCCATCGGCGCGTCCAGCGACAGGTCGCGCCCGCCCATGCGCTGCTCCATCTCGCGCACCTCGCCGGGCTTCACGTGCAGCCGCTTGGCGATCTCATCCACGTTCACCACCGCACCGTCGCCCGCCCCGAACTTCTCCAGCTCGCGCCGCGTCCGCGCCAGGCTGAAGAACAGCTTGCGCTGCGCCTGCGTCGTCCCGAGCTTCACCAGCGACCAGCTCTTCAGGATGTAGTTCTGGATGTACGCGCGGATCCACCACACCGCGTAGGAGATCAGCCGGATGCCCTTGTCCGGATCGAACTTCTGCACCGCCTTCATCAGGCCGATGTTCCCCTCCTGGATGAGGTCGGACATCTTGATGCCGTAGGAGCGGTACTCGTACGCCACCTTCACCACGAAGCGCAGGTTGCTCGTCACCAGCCGGTGGCCCGCGGCCAGATCGCCCTTGATGAAGCGGCGCGCCAGGGCCTGCTCCTCCTCCACCGTGAGCAGCGCGTACTGGTTGATCTCCGAGAGGTACATCGCGAGCGAGCCCGAGTTGGACGACTGCTCAGTAGAGAGCTGCATGGTTTCTCCCGAGAGGGCCCCGAGGGGGCCGGTGAGAAGAGGTTTGGGTCCGCGTGACAACTTGATGGAGGGTGCCTAGAGCAACGGGTGTGCCAGGGCTCCACGCGGGATTTCACCAGTCGCAACGCATACTTGGCCGATGCGACCGCACAACGGTGGACGGAAGTCCGTAGGAGTTACAGGGATGGATCGGCTGGACCGGGCGACTGAGGCTGAAATTGCTGCTCCTCTGTCCTCAAATGGCCTCCTGGTTTCGTTCCCGGCTTTCCCACCGGGACGTGGATGCGAAGGGAGGTCGTTCCCCCTTCGTCCCAACCGGTAATAAAGAGGTTGCGCATCCTCAGCCCAGTGCGCGGTTCCGCCCACTCGGAGACCGGGCGGGGGAGCAGGGGCTCCGTGGGACGCGCGCAGGGGATGGATTCGGGGTCCCTATACCCTCACCCCGACCCTCTCCCAGAGGGAGAGGGAGGGAAGGGCGGGATTCAGGCCCGGGCCTTCTGCTGGTGCTTCTCTTCCGGCGGCAGGGCCGCGATGGCCAGTTTCAAGCCTTTCAACAGCTGCGCGGACTCTCCGGGTTGGAGGGCCCTCTGCCCGAAACGCGCCTCCAGGTAGCGCCTCGTCAGCGGTGACACCGCCGGCGCCAGCGGGTGCGCCTCCCGGGTCAGTCTCGCCGAGACGTCCTCGAGCGTCTCTCCGTCTCGCGGCTTCACTCCCACCGCCGCCAGCTGCCGCTCCACCGCGTCCACGAAGCGTGTCGCCTCGAGCGCCTTCGTCCGCGGCTTGCGCCGCGACAGGTACCTCCACGCCTGGTACACGGCCACTCCCACCAGCACCGCCGTCACCCAGGCGCGCATCGGAGGCAGATCGAGCCGCTTCTTGTCTCCCGGCGCTCGCGGCGGACGCGTCAGATCCCTCACGAAGTTCATCTGGTCGCGGAACGAGTAGTCGACCACCGACGAGCGCCACGCCGACTCGATGGCCTCGTAGATCGACACGAGCGACTCCAGCAGCTCCAGCGACTGGTTGGCGCGGAACGCCGGGGGGGTCGCGTCCACCGTGACGAAGCCTCTCCCGGGCACCAGCACGTGCGTCCACGCGTGGGCGTCTCCCGCGCGCAGGATGTACTCGTCTCCGATCCGCTCCCCGCCGAAGAAGCCCGTGGCCAGCCGCGCCTGGAACCCCTGGCTGCGCAGCAGCAGCGTGAGCGCCGTGGCGAAGTGCTCGCAGTGGCCCGCCTTGCGCGCGAAGAGGAACTCCGTCAGCGGATCCGTCACGTCCCCGCCCAGCTCCAGCGTGTACGTGTACTCGCGCTGCAACCAGCTCGACAGCTTGTTGGCCGCCGTCAGCGGATCCTTCTCGTCGCCGAGCACCTGCCTGGCCAGCTCCGTGACGCGCGGATCCAGGTTGTCCGGCAGGGCCAGGAGCTGATCATGCTCCAGCTGCTCCAGCTTGCCCGGATCCGTGTCCGTCCCGGGCGGCACGCTGTACACCTCGTAGGAGTAGCCCAGCCCCTCCACCACGAAGCGCAGCTCGTCCCCGCCCAGCTCCTGCAATTGGGTGCGCCGGGTGCCCGTGGACGTGTGCACCAGCGCGTTGCCCAGCTTCGAGGGCGTCTCCAGGGCGATCAGCGTGCGGCTGCCGTAGGCGGGCAGCAGCTCGACCTTCTGGTACACCTGCTTGTCGGCACCCGGTCGCAGCGTCACGCGCGTGCGGCTGCGCTTCTTGGGCGCGCCGATCGTCGACCACTCCTGGCCATCGAAGGTGTCGTAGGTGCGGCCCAGCCAGTAGGCGCCGAGCTGCTCGGTGCCCGGATCCGGCGCCAGCGTCGCGCGCAGCACCACGCGGGGGTTGCTCTTGAGCGTCCCCGAGCCGCCCAGGCGCACCGTGTCGGAGAATCCGCTGGTGGCCGTGCCCAGCCCCGGCGACGCCCGGCGGGCCCCCACGTTCCAGTTGAGGCGCGGAAAGAGGATGAAGAAGGCCACCGCGCCCAGCAGCGCGAAGAGGGTGCCCTTCGCGAGCGGGCGCATCACCTCGCGCACCGGCACCGGCTCGCCCACGGGTACCGCCGCCTCCACCACCGCCAGCCCCAGCGACAGGCTCGCCAGCACCGCGAAGGCCATGAGGCACACGGCGAAGAACAGCTCGCCGGAGAGCGCCGCGCCGCCCGCCACCATCAGCAGTCCGGCCAGCAGTACCTGACCGTCCGTGGAGGGGCTCGTCTCCGACAACAGCCGCTGGCCGGCCACCAGGCCCGCGAAGGAGCAGGCCGCCACCACCAGGTCCATCCGTCCCGAGGCCACCGCCAGGTAGAGCGCGCCCGCCAACGGCACCAGCAACACCGCCGTCAGCCGGGGCAGGCGAGAGAAGGGACGCCGTCCCGTCAGCGCCACCACCAGCGCCACCGCGAAGAGCCCCAGGGCCCAGATGGGCAGCTGGCCGGATACGGCCATGGAGGCGAAGGCGGCCCCCGTGCCCAGGTCTCGCAGGATGAGCCGCAGCCGGTTCGGCCGTGTCATGCCGCCTCCTCCCGTTGCTCCTCGAAGCCCAGCCAGGCCAGCGCCCGGAGGATGCCTCGCTCCTGGCCGCTACCCGCGCCCGGACGCAGCCGGGTGCCTGGCAGCTCCAGCCCCACCTCGTGGCCGGCCTCGAGCAGCCGGTGCGCCTGCGCCGCCACCTCCTCGCAGCGCCGCTCCAGCACGTCCCCCGCCAGCCCCGTCTTCACGTCGAGGATGAAGGTGCGCCGCTCCTCGCGCTCGCGCTCCACCTTCAGGAGCTTCCCCGCCGAGGCGCTCTTCATCCAGTGCACGCGCCGGGCGTCCTCGTGCTCGCCCAGCTCCTTCAGGCCCGCCATGTCCCCGGTGCCGTCCATCCGGCGCGGGTTGTTGGCCTCGCCCACGTGCCCCACGGCCGCGTCCAGTGGATCCTCACAGGCGAAGCCTCGCCGCGGGTAGACGAGCAGGGTGCCCTCCAACGCGAAGACGCGCGTCTTGGCGAAGAGGCCCAGCGGCCAGGTGGTGGTGACGCGCACGCCCGACAGCTTCACCGGGCCTCGCCGGGGCGCGGTGAGATCGGCCCGCACCACGTGCTCCGCGCCCGCGGGCAGGTACCCCACGCCGCCCTCTCCGGTGAGGGGCGAGTCCACCTCGGACAGGGTGAGGGCGAAGGCATGCCCCCGCTTGCGGGTGATGCCCCAGCGGAAGGCGAAGGGCTCGCCCGCGAAGGCGCCCTCCGTGCCGATGCGCCGCACCGACAGATCCTTCAGACAGCGCTCGGACAGCACGCCGGAGAGGATGATGACGCTCAGCAACAACCCCAGCACCAGGTAGAGGAGGTTGTTGCCGGTGTTGAGCGCGCCCAGGCCCACGCCGAACGTCACCACGAGGTAGGTGCGTCCCATGCGCGTCACCTTGAGGGTGCGCGGGGGGCGGAGCGCGGCGCGCAGGCGGCGCCACCACGAGCGGGGTGGGGTGCTCACCGGGGCGCCGGGACCTTCCGGGAGACCTCCTCGAGGAGGTGCGTCGCCTCGTCGCGGGTGTAGGCGCCCTGGTTGGCGCTGCGCAGCAGGAGCCGGTGGGCCAGACACGGCCCCATCACCGCCCGCACGTCCCCGGGCGTCACGAAGTCCCGTGCCTCCCAGAGGGCATGGGCGCGGGCGGCCATGCCCAGCGCGAGCACCGCGCGGGTGGACGCGCCGCGCTCGATGTCTCCGTGCGAGCGCGTGGCCTGGGCCAGCCGCACCACGTACTCGGCCACCGTGTCGTCCAGGCGCTGCGCGGCCACCTGCATGCGCAGCTCGGCCAGCTCCTCGGGGGAGGTGACGGCCTGGAGCGCCTCCACGGGCGAGCTGGTGTCGCGCGTGGTGAGGAGGCGGGCCTCCACCTCGGGAGCGGGATGGCCCAGCGACAGGCGCATGAGGAAGCGGTCCAGCTGCGAGTCCGGCAGCGGGTAGGTGCCGGAGAAGTCCACCGGGTTCTGCGTGGCCACCACGGTGAAGGGGCGGGGCAGCACATGGGTGGCGCCGTCGAGGGACACCTGGCCCTGGGCCATGGCCTCCAGCAGCGCGGACTGGGTGCGTGGCGGGGCGCGGTTGAGCTCATCGGCCAGCACCAGCTGGCGGAAGATCGGGCCCGGGCGGAAGTTGAAGGTGGCGCTCTGGGCGTGAAAGACCTGGGCACCGAGGATGTCGGCGGGCATTAGGTCCGCGGTGAACTGGACGCGGGAGAAGGAGAGGGCGAACGAGCGCGCGATGGCTTCCACCAGCGTCGTCTTGCCCACCCCGGGGACGTCCTCCAGCAGGAGGTGTCCGCCCGCGGCCACGCAGGTGACGGCGAGGCGGACCTCCTTGTCCTTTCCCTGCACCGCCAGGGAGAGATTCGCGGCCACGCGCTCCAGGGTGGCTCGCGCGGTCGTGGGCGAGGGGAGGGGACTGACGGCTCGGGCAGGGGAGTTCATCTGGGGCCGCACTCTACCCCAGCCGTGCCGCACCAGAACCCCCCGGGTCTCGTGCTTGTACGATAAACGGGGATTCACTCGTGGTGGATCTCAGCCTGCTCGGGGGGCGAGCGGGAGCTCCACCGTGAACGTGGTCTCCACCCCGGGGGTGCTGTCCACGCGGATGTTCCCCCCATGGGCCCGGACGATCTGGCAGCTGATGTAGAGCCCGAGCCCCAGTCCTCCGTAGTGACGATCCGACACGGCCCGCTCGAAGCGCTCGAAGACGCGGGCCTGGTGCTCGGGGGGGATGCCGATGCCCTCGTCCCTCACGCTGAGCACCGCCCGGTCCTCGTGGGCCTCGACGCGCACGCGCACGGGCTTGCCGGGGCCGTACTTGAGCGCGTTCTCCACGAGGTTCACCAGCACCTGCTCCAGGCGCAGCCGGTCCCATTGGCCCACCACCGGCCCGGGGGCGTGTACCTCCAGGGCGCAGCCCGCCGCCGCCGCCTGGGGCTCGATCCGGCCCACCGCCTCCCGGGCGATGCTCACCAGATCCACCTCCTCGAGCCTCGGCTGGAGCCGGCCCTCGACGATCCGGGACACGTCGAGCAGGTCCTCCACCAGCCGCACCAGCCGTTGGATCTGTCGTCGCCCGGTCTCGGCGTTGTGGTGGACGAGCCGGGTGAAGGGCGTGTCGGGCTGGGAGCTGGCCGCCCGTTGGAGGCCGTGGAGCAGGAGGTTGAGCGGGGTCAGTGGCGTGCGCAGCTCGTGGCTGGCCACGGAGAGGAACTCATCGCGCATGCGGATGGATTGCTGGAGCTGGAGCTCGCCCTGCTTGCGGTGGTGGATGTCGGTGATGGCACCGAACCACTCCCGGGGGCTGCCATCCGGATGGCGGAGGAGGACGGCCCGCGACAGGACGTAGCGCCAGGTGCGGTCCTGGTGGCGGTACAGCCGGAACTCGACTTCGTAGTCGGTCTTCTGGGTGACGGCCCTGTTCCAGACCTCGGCCGTCCTGGGGCGGTCCTCGGGATGGACGGCCTCCAACCAGCCTCCGGGGCTGAGCCACTGCTCGCGCGTCTGGCCCGTGTAGGCCCGCCACGAGGGCGAGTCCTCCACGATTCTTCCGTGCGCATCGACCGACCAGAGGATGCTGGAGCTGGCCTCCACCAGGGTGCGGAGCCGCTCCTCGCCGTGGCGCAACTGCTCCGCCAGCACCTCCAGGTTCTTGTGCGCCAGCACCTGGTCCGTCACATCGAAGATGAAGACCGCGGTGCCATCGATCGCTCCGGTGGCGTCGTGCGTCGGTTGGACGATGAGGGTGAGATACAACGTCCTCAGGGAGCCGTCCGGCTGTGGCAGCAGCGTCAACCCCTCCTGGGCGACATAGGTCTCGCCCGTGGTGTAGACGCGATCCAGGATGGTGATGAAGCCCTGCTCCTCCGCCTTGGGGAGGACCTCCCGGACGGGCTTGCCCAGCACCGGCCTGTTGCCGATCAGCTCGGAGTTGAGGGGATTGGAGAGGATGTAGACGTGCTCCGGGCCCTGGAGCAGGGCAATGCCGGCCGGGGCCTCGGTGAAGAGCTGCTGGAGGCGGCGGCGTTCGGCTTCCGTCTCGGCCCTGGCGGCCTCCACCTCCCGCGCGAGCTGAAGCCGCCGGGCCTCGTCGCGCTTGCGCCCGGTGATGTCGACCGAGACGCCGTAGATGAGCTCGCCGCTCGCGTAGAGGCGGTGGGTGAACCAGCGATCCCAATCGGCGAAGGTGTAATGGGTGTCGAACTGCTCGCTCTGGCCTGTCCGGGCCACCCGGTGGAAGGCCTGGTGGAACGGGGTGCCCACCACGCTGGGAAATTCCTCCCAGAATCTCCGGCCGAGCAGCTCCTTCGAGGGCCTGCGAAGCAACTGCCCCGCCGCGGGATTGAGGTACACGAACCTCCCGTCCCGGGTGTAGATGCCAATGGACTCTGGCAGCTGCTCATACAGCCCGATGTCCAGTCCGACAGGATACGGACCGTCCAAGTCAAAGGCGGATGGCCCCAGGGGAGCTATGGGAGGATCTGGGGGCGACGAGGGAGTCAAAGGTGTCTCCTCGAATCACTCCCTATTCTTGCTCCCTGGGGCGCACGCTGGCGTCCCTCCCTTGAGTGGGAGGCCGCTATCCCACGGAGGAACTCCGCGCCAGCTGATCTGCTTTTCCCTCGCCCGATGACTCAGGCGAGCACTTCTTCCGGCGTGTAGTACGCGCGCGGAGGCGCGACGTTGCCGGTGGTCAGCCCGAAGTAGCGGAACATCCGCTCGTGATGTCCGGCAAGACCCCGGAACTGGACCTTGCGCTCGCTCAGCCCGTGGGTGAGCACACCCACCGCCGAGTCCCTGAACTCCCGCAGGTGCGTGAAGTCGACCACGACTTCCCGCGCTCCCAGCTCCTCGAGGGAGCTGCGCAGTTGCATCGCGGTGCGGCCATCCAGAGTGCCCATGAGCCGCAGGGTCAACCGACCAGCATGCTCTTCTCGATGAATTTCCAGCCCCACCATGGTTTCGTCTCTCTCCTAGAAGCCGCATGCGTCCATTGGAGCCGGGCATGTCGGGTACGCCCGGTCCGGAGTGGAACCACCCACCCCGGCGCACAACAACCGGCGACGTAGAGTGCAGCCGAATTTTCTAGAAAGGCAGTCACACCCCTGAAAAAACGGCGTGATTGTCTGGCACCGGGCTCGCAATTTGTTGGCCAGCCATCAACCCGGTCCACCGGATGTTTTCTTCTGTTCTTCCAGCCGGGTGAGCTCGCGTGCCTGCTGGGCTTTCAGGCGGCGGAACTCGCGCATCACCTTGGCGGGATAGCCCTGCATGAAGCGATCACGCACGTCCCGCTTGGCGAGGATCTTCTTCGCCAGCCCCGGCCCGGCATTGTACGCCACCAGCGCCCGCTCCGGAGAGCCGAAGCGCTGGATGAGATCCGCCAGATAGGCCGTCCCCAGCTCCACGTTCAGTTCCGAATCGAACAGATTGGTGTGGCGCTGCAGCTTGAAGCCCGCCCGATCCGCCAGATAGGTGCCCGTGTCCGGCATCACCTGCATCAGTCCCATCGCGCCCACGTGGGACACCGCGTAGTTGTTGAAGGAGCTCTCACAGCGGATGACCGCCACCACCAGCATGGGGTCCACCCCGTTGCGCCTGGCCTCGCGGACGATCGCCATCGCCAGCCGGCGCTGCTGCCGCTCCGGGAGGCGCGAGGCCTGCACCGCCGCCACCACGCCCAGCGCCTCGGCCTCCGCGTAGAGGGCCGCCTCCTCCTCCAACCGCGCCAGGTGGGCCTCCCGCTCGGCCAGCTTCATCTTCAGCTCCGCCATCTCGGGACTGTTCTCCCCCGGGATGTAGGGCTGGAAAGCTCGCGCGCCCGTCCCCACCAGCATCCCCACCGCCACCATCGCCACCGTCCACCCTCTCATTCACGCCCTCCCCGCGCCCGCCGAGCGAGCCGCGCGCCCCGTGTGGCCGACGTCCGCCGAAGCAGTCACCGTGCCATGAAGGCAAACCCCTGGAATCACGAGCCGGCCGCGGTGGGAGGGCATGGGCCAGCCGGAAAAAAAGACAGACATGGGTAGACGTCTGCTCACTGTGAGGCTGTCGAAAGGAGGGATCCGGAGGCGATCGGAGGGCTTGCCGTGTCGCGTCTGACACCCCAGCTTTGCGCCCGGTCCCCGGGGGCTCTACCCAGGGAGAGGAGCGGGCGGCGTGTACTGGACGATGAGTGCGATCCTGTTCGTGCTGTGGGTGCTGGGATTGATCAGCGGTTCGACGGAAGGCCGGTGGGTGCACCTGTTGCTGATCTTCTCGATGGTGACCCTCATCCTCGCGGTGGCGCGTCGGGGGCGAGGGGCGTTGGCATGAGCAAGGCACCCGCGATCATCCATCTGGAGCTGCCGCGGGACGCGAGCGGCTTCGTGCGGCGCGAGTGTCCGCAGTGCCACAGGGACTTCAAGACGCGTCCCTGCCGGCACGACGCGAGCATCCTCCAGCGGCGGCTGGCCTCGCTCTTTCCTTTCGAGAACGCGCACGAGAGCTTCGATGACGTGCCGGAGTGGTGGTGCCTGTACTGCGGCCACCGGGCGCCAGGAGATGAGTGGCTCACCCCCGCGCAGCAGAACCATGTGGAGGCGCTGGCACGCGCGTGGGCCAACCACGTGCGCTACGAGCAGCTGGCCTACGTGTCGCGCACCCTGTCGCTCAACCCCCGACCCACCTTCGTCAGCGTGGAGCCGGAGGCGCTGCCGGGGCCCATGCCCCAGGACACGGATGACCTGCGCGTCATCCCCCTGTTGTGCTGTGGAGACGAGGTGAAGGCCCTCTGGGACTGGGAGGGCCCGCTCCACTGCCCGCGCTGCGGGACCCGGCACGGGGGCTTGAGCGGCCGGCAGCAGATCCACCTACAATTGATCGAAGAGTAGACGGCGGCGGTCGACCGGGGGCAGTCTCCCGGACATGTGGCGGACGGCCCGACTGGTGGCTCCGCTCGCCCTCCTGCTGGTGGCGGGGAGCGCGGGCGCTCACGATGCGGACATCCTCTATGCGCAGCTCTGGCGTCCGGAGGCGGGCGGGCCCGAGGTGCGTGAGCGGCTCACGCTCACCGCGGAGACGCTCGGCCTCCTCATTCCCGTGGACGCGGACGGGGACGGAGCGCTCTCCCAGGCGGATCTGGACGCGCGCACCCAGGCGCTGGCGGTGGGCATCTGGGATGCCATTCCCCTGACGGCTGGAGGCCGGCCCTGTACCCGCACCGGTGCCTCCGCCATGGTGCGGGCGTCCTTCGTGGAGCTCGGCGCCACCTTCTCCTGTCCGGCCGGCCAGCTCCGCCAGCGCTTCTCCCTGCTGTCCCTGCTGCCTTCCAACTACCGGGTGGTGCTCGGCTCCTTCATGCAGGGCGAGCAGGGGCAGCGCTTCGCGGACGCCCAGCAGCCCACACTCGTGGTGTCCGAACCGGGACAGCCAGCGCGGGGGGAGGGCCCCTCGGGGCTGCTCGAGTGGGTGGTGTTGGGCGTCACGCACATCTTCGAGGGAATCGATCACCTGACCTTCCTGCTGGCGCTGCTGCTGGTGGGAGGGAGCTTCCGGCGGGTGCTGCTGCTGGTGACGGCCTTCACCGTGGCCCACTCGCTCACCCTGGGGGCCACCGCGCTGGGCTTCATCCTCCTGGACGATGCGCGCACGCGCTGGGTGGAGGCGGCCATCGCCGCGTCCATCGTCTGGGTGGCGCTGGAGAACCTGCTGCTGCGCGAGCACCGCCACCGGGCCCTCCTCACGTTCCTCTTCGGGCTGGTGCACGGCTTCGGCTTCGCCAACGTGCTGAGCGGCTACGGCCTGGGCGACTCGGTGATGACGGGTCTGTTCGGCTTCAACCTGGGGGTGGAGCTGGGCCAGGCGGCGGTCATCGCCGTGCTGCTGCCGCTGGTGCGGCTGGTGCAACGTCGTCCCGCGGTACACCTCCAGACGGTGCGCGGTCTGTCGCTCCTCATCCTCGCGACCGGCGGTTATTGGTTGA
Organism: Archangium lipolyticum; assembly: GCF_024623785.1. Lineage (NCBI taxonomy): Bacteria > Pseudomonadati > Myxococcota > Myxococcia > Myxococcales > Archangiaceae > Archangium > Archangium lipolyticum. The sequence goes on along the minus strand of NZ_JANKBZ010000001.1, from coordinate 505,689 downwards.
TGGAGCGCGCTCTGGGGTAGATCGGTTGAATCCCAGCGGAACCGTCCCTACTTTCGTCGCGGGATAGGGGGCAGGATCTGGGGAGGGCCGATGGGCGCAAGGCATACCCGCTTGGCTGCGGCGTTAGCAGCTGCATGGGAGTCCGAGGTGGTTTCGGCGCGTCGCATGACGATGCTCGCCGAAAGGCTCGGAGATAGCCGCGGGCGGGCGCGGCTGATGGTTCTGGCGGCTTTCTGCAGGGCACACGCCTCGCGGTTGCTGGCACGTCTGGCGGCGCTCGGCCGGGGGCCGCTGCCGGTGCCGCCCGAGGAGATTACCCTCGACGACGACACGGTGATGGAGCTGCGCAGGGAAGGCTCCTTCGCCCGTGCCTCGGCGGCCCGCTATGAGTCCACCGCTGAACTGGCCCGCCAACACGCGGACCTGTCCAGCGCCTGGGTCTGCGAGCTCAACCGCACCGAGGAACAGGATCGTGCCCGGGAGCTCTTCGCCCTGGCCGAGGGGGCCGCCCAGGCCGCCGCAGAGGCCAGCGCCTCTTCGGTCGCCGCCGCACCGGCCGATAGCTGACAGCCTGCTCGCCTTGGGCATAAAACAGGGGGCATGGCCAAGGCGGAGAGCTACAACGATCTGATCTTCCAACTGGGCGATCTCGCGAGGGATCGCCTCGCGGGCAAGCCCAACTGCCCCCGCACCATGGACCGCGTCTACCGCGCGGAGTCGGCGGTGGTGGCCCGGCGCGACGAACTGGCCGCGCTCGAGCAGCAGATGAACGACGAGGACGCGGCCTGGCAGGACTACCTCGCCCAGTACGAGGCGGACCGCGCCGTCCAGTACGAGATCGTCAAGAAATGGAAGAAGGCGGTGGACGCCGTCGAGGCGCAGACGAAGACCCTGCGCAAGACGTTGTCCACCCGGCGCGCGGACCTGCGCTATGCCCAGGACGCGCTCAGGAAGCTGGAGAAGAAGCACGCCGACCTGGAGCTCACCACCCAGGATCCGGTGAAGCTGGGCGTCTCCCGCGACAACCTCAAGAAGAACCGCATCCAACAGATGCGGCTGGCCCGCGAGGTGGAGGAGCTGGACCGGGAGGTCTCCCAGGCGCTCACTCCCAAGCCCGGTCAGCCCGGCGCCGCCGGCATCCTGGCACACAAGCGCATGCTCGAGATGGAAGACGAGATGAACGCCCGCAAGGAGGCGTTCGAGCAGGCGATGGCGGAGATCGACCAGGCGATCGCCGAGAAGGACACCGAGGTGAAGGCCGCGGAGGATTATCTCGACCAGGCGTTGTTCCTGCTCGGCGAGGACGTGTACGCGCAGCGCATCCAGGACGCGCAGCTCGCACCGTTCTACCCGCGGTTGGATCGCGCGGAGTGAAGCGCCCACCCTCCCGCCGTGCTTGACGGTGGGGGGCAAGCTGCTACATTGCGCCGCTTCCTGGCGTCCGGGGACTGAAGTCGGACGCAAACTGCTGAAATCATTGACGTTTTCGCGCAATTGGCGCGAGTTGTGAGGACGACGTGAAGGGTCTCATTGGCAAGAAGATCGGAATGACCCAGGTGTTCAACGAGGAGGGTAACCTCGTTCCCGTGACGGTGGTCGACGTCAACACCTGCCAGGTCGTGGGCAAGCGGACTCCGGAGAAGGATCAGTACTCGGCGGTGACGCTGGGCTTCGGGGAGATCCGCGAGAAGAGCCTGAACAAGCCGCAGCTGGGCTTCTTCAAGAAGGGCAATGCCCCGCTGCGCCGTCACCTGAAGGAGTTCCGGGTGAGCGCGGAGGAGGCCGCGGGCTACAACGTGGGCGACGCCGTGAAGGCGGACCTGTTCGCGAAGGGCCAGCTGGTCGACGTGACGGGCATCACCAAGGGCCGTGGCTTCCAGGGCGTCATGAAGCGCTGGAGCTTCAAGGGCTCGCAGACGGCCACGCGTGGTACCCACGAGTACCGCCGTCACCCGGGCGCCATCGGTCAGCGTAAGACGCCCGGCCGCGTGTACCCCAACAAGAAGCTGCCCGGTCACTACGGCGTGGAGCAGGTCACCACCCAGAACCTGACCGTGGTGGACGTGGACGTGGAGAAGGGCCTGCTGCTCATCAAGGGCTCCATCCCCGGCCACAACGACGGCATCATCGTGGTGCGCCCGAGCATCAAGGTCGCCCTGCGCGATCAGCACAAGGCCGCCCGCACCGCCGCCGCGAAGTAATGCCGTAGGCCCCGTGTGTGCTCCCTCCCTCGCCCAGGGGGAGGGCCGGGTCACTCGTCCTACCGAGCCTCCAGGCACCGCCACAGGGCCCCCATTCCGACGCCCCGCTCCGGTCTACCCACCGGGCGGGGCGTTCGTGTTTCCGCGGGTTCAGGCGTTCTGTCCCCCATCCACCGTGAGGCTGGTCCCCGTGACATGAGTGGCGTCCGGCCCGACGAGGAATGCGACCGCGGCCGCGATGTCCTCCGACTTGCCATAGTGCCCCACGGCGCTGAGTCCGAGCTGCTTCTCGGCTCTCGGTCCGTGCGCCGGGTTCATGTCGGTGTCGGTCGAGCCGGGGTTGACCAGGGTCACGGCAATCCCCCGTGGCCCCAGATCCCGAGCCAGGCCCTTGGTCAGCGAAACCAACGCCGACTTGGTCATGGAGTACACCGTGACGCCACCATAGGCCACGCGCTCGGCGAGATTGCTGCCGATGTTGACGATGCGACCGCCACGAGGCAGGTGCGGGATGGCCGCCCGCGTGGCCAGCACGACCGCCCGGATGTTGACGTTCAGAAGCGCGTCGATGTCCTCGAGCGCCATCTCCTCGAGCGGACCTCTCCGGGCGATGCCCGCGTTGTTGACGAGGATGTCCAGACCGCCAAGCTGTTCGACCGTCGCCGAGACGGAATGCTGCACGGCCGCGGGATCGGCGCTGTCGGCCCGCAGGGCGATGACCTTCCTCCCGAGCGCCTCGATCTCCCCTGCAAGCGCTTGGGCTGCTTCGGCCGAGCGCTGATAGGTGAAGGCGATATCCGCGCCCTCCGCCGCGAGCCTTCGCGCGATCGCCGCACCGATTCCACGACTGGCCCCGGTGACGAGCGCCTTCTTGCCAGCAAGCTTCGACATGCTGTTCCCTTTCTGTGATGGTCGACACAAAATCCTCGATGGAGATAGGAGCGTCAAGGGGTTTTTGTGCCGACCACTACAGAAAAGCGGGTGCCCAAGCGCGGCCGCCCAAGAGAGTTCGACCGGGAGGCGGCGCTGTGCGCCGCGATGGAGCTGTTCTGGAGCAAGGGCTACACCGCGACGTCCATCGCGGAGCTGTGCGCGGCCATGGGGATCAACTCGCCCAGCCTCTATGCGGCGTTCGGCGGCAAGGAAGCCCTCTATGAGGCGGCCCTGGAACAGTACGAAGAGACCCATGGTCCCCTCGTCTGGGGCGGGTTCTCCGAGGCTCCGACCGCGCATGGCGCGATCGAGGATTGGCTGCTCAGGTCCGCCGATGTCCTGACCAGGTCCGGAAAACCCCTGGGATGCATGGTGACGCTCGCCTCCCCGGGGGACGAGGGCCATGCCGGACTGAAGGCGCTCATCGTGGAGAAACGCGCCCATGTGCTTCAGCGCGTCCGCGAGCGCATCGAGCGCGCCATGGCCGAAGGAGAGCTTCCACGAAACGTGGATCCACTGCCCATCGCCCGGTTCTACGTGGGCGTCCAGCAGGCGATGTCCATCCAGGCCCGTGACGGAGCGACCCGCGAGGATCTGCGGGCCACGGCCCGGCTCGCCATGAAGGCGTGGCAATCACTGACGGAAGCGAGCCGGTAGACCCGACCCGGCTCGCCCGTCGTCAGCGGCCCTCCCAAGAGGCGGCCGGTCACGAGCCTTACTGGGACAGGCAGACCCACTTGTTGGAGGGGATGTTCTGGCAGAAGCACTCGCCAAAGGTGCCATTGGCCCACTGGCAGCCCAACTCCGCTTCCGGACGACAGACGCGGCCCTGGAGATACTCACAGCTCTGGATGAGCTCGGCGGAGTCCTGACCGAGCTCCGAGCCTTCCTCCGTCACTTCCGCTCCACCACAGCCCATCCCGAAGACAGAAACGACGGCGACCATCGCGAGCCCACGAAGAAACATGATGACACTCCTTTTCGCTGGTGATGTGCGAATGCAACAGCGTACGGAAGTGCCGGTCAAGGCTTCCCTGAAACTCGCGATGTCACTGCAAAGCTCCGTGCCCAGCGTTCTCAGTGTTTGAGATTGCGGAACGGACTGTTGGCCGACCTTCAGACCGTGAAAGAGAACGTGACCGTGTAGTCGTTCGTCACGTTGCCATCGCCGCGGCGCTGCGTGAACCGCAGCGTCTTGACGACCGGCAGGAGGTCTTTGTTGAGCCGGTCGATGTCAGCGGCGGTGAGGGCCAGGTGCTTGACCGTCTCGACGAGGTCGTCCTCGTTGGGATTGAGCGGATCGAGGCCCAGGAGGCGGTTCGTCTCGATGCTTCCCGTCATGTTGCTGATCATCGCCGTGACGTAGGCGCTGTAGGACCTGTTGGTGTTGGGGGCGCGGGCGGCGAGCAGGTCCGTGCGCACCCTACCGCGGATGGCGTCAGGGCTCGATCCGTCGTTCTCGCACATCGCCACGAGAAAGATGACGTCCTGAGGGTGGGCGATCGGGCGGGGGCCGCTGTCGAGATCCCAGAAGTTCGGGCGGTTGGCCGACGAGAGGTGGGAGGTGTAGTGCGTCTCGCCCGCATCGACGCCGATCCACGGACCGATCTTCAGCACGTTGATGTCCGGGAACGTCACGCCGACGACTCCCAGGTTGACGGCGTCGGTCATGTCGAACGTGGCGATGAGCAGGTACGGCTCGTCGTGGCCGACCTCCTTGCTGACGTCGTGGCACTGGATCTTGTCGACCTTGGCCGAGACCGGCTTGGGGACGGGGTTGGCGGCCTGTGCCTCCTGGTCCTGGCACAGTTTGAGGGCCGCCTCGGCCTCCGCGAGGTCGGCCTCGATGCGGTCGAGTTCCGCGCTCGCGGCCTCGTATCCCGCGTTGTGGGGGAGACTCTCCAGCAGCTTCAGCTGCTCATTGCGACGGTTCCGCAGGGCGGTGACTTCGGACTGTTGGGTGGTGCAGCTCATGGCTTTCCTCTCCGTCCCTCGCTCGTAAAGGGCCTCGACCCCCACAGATAGAGAGTGCCCGCGATGGGAAAAGGACGAACGGGCGCGCTTGCGAGGTCGAGTCTGGCTGAGGAGTCAGCAGCCGGATTCAACCAGTCGAAGTTCCCGCAGAAGGCCAATGTGGCCTGAGGGAGCAACGGGCTCAGCCAGCCTGGAGCGCCTGAAGCTCAGCGGTCGCGTGGGCGGCCTGCAGATGTCGCTCGATCAGTGCCAGGGTCTCATCCCAGTCGAGCTTCTCGCCGTTGACCTTGATGCCGGCCATGCTCACCGCGATGCGGCGCTTCTTGCCCTTGGGGAACACCACCGCCTGCGACACCAGCAGGCCGCGCAATCGGGTCGCGGTGGGCAGGGAAGTGTTCTCGCCGACATGGAAGTTGATCCAGGTCTGCGACAGCTCGGCGATCTCCAGGCCGTTGACCTCGACCAGCGGCAGCGGCGCGGACAGATTGGTCACCTGCAGCTCGGTGCGGGTCAGCACCATGTGTGGCGTGGCGCCATCATTGCGATGCTGGTAGGCGAGCACCACACCGAACAGCGCCAGCGCCAGCAGGAAGGCGATCATGCCCCAACTCGGCGACGCCTGCGTCTTCATCATGTAGATCGCCAGCGCCAGCGGCGCCACGCCGAACACCGGGCCGCGGTAGAAGAACTTCTTGGTATCGCGGAACTCGCTGCGCTCGGGCGCGTTGGCGATGATCTGCTTGAGCTCACGGATCGCCTCGGCCCGCTCGGCCTTGCTGTGATGGGCGAAGTCTTCGCTGAGCGACTGCGCCAGGTTCTGGATGGCGTCGGGGGATCGGGATTTGGACATGGGAAGCTTCCTTGGGGAAGAATGAGAGGGTTTCAGGCGGCCTGTGTGCGGCTGGCCAGCATTCGCGTGAACCATGAGGTCTCCGCCTCACCGGGCTTGCGAGTGGCTTGCCGCAGCAGGTCCGGGTCGAGCGATTCGACGAGGGCCTCGAGCCGCGTACGGGTCGGGGGATGGGTATCGACCGGGTGGGCGATGGTGTGTTCCAGCGTCTCCTGGGTCAGTGTCAGCTCGGTCCGCCGAAGCCGTTCCAGCAGGGCCTGGATCAGGTTGCTCCCCCGCAGCCGCGGATCGGCCAGCAGTTGATCAATCACCTCGGACACCGCGGTCACCCGGATCAGCGCCGAGGCACACACGGCGGGGCCCCCGACGCGCGCGCCGACCTGATCCGCGGCGAGTTCCTGCTGGCGGCTCCAGTGGTGATAGGCGCGGTCGAACTGGTCGAGGTAGTACACCGAGGCCCAGATGGCGGGACGGTTGAACCAGCTCGGATGCTCCTCGTCCTGCTGCAGCAGCACGGCGATCTTCTGCCGCATGCGCTGGTACAGCGGCGACAGCTGTGCGCCATGGTCGGTGTCTTGGTGCGAGAAATGCCCGAGCTCGTGGCCGATGATCGCGGCTGTCTCGGCCTGGCTCAGCACACTGGCGAAGGTCAGTGGGATATACAGCGTGCGGCCATTCAGCATGAGCTGCTGCGGCTCGACCCGCACCGGCGTGCTGGTGACGAAGAAGCCATTGACCAGGCCGACCACGATATGGTCCGGCCGCGGCACGTCGAGCTTGCTGGCGATGCCGTCGACCCACTTCCACAGCCCTGGCGCGTCGTCGCGCGCCTGCACCCGGCCGAGCACGTCCACGCTCGAGGATTCCAGGGGCGCAAGCTCGCGGCGGGCGCGGAAGAATAGCCAGGTGGTAGCCCAGCTCGCGCCCCACCACGGCAAGGTGAACACCACCGCCACGAAACCGTGGGTGGACCAGTGGGTATATGACCATACCGCCTCGTACAGCGCGGTGGCGGCCAGCGCCGTCAACATCAGACCGATGTGCCACAGCAGCATCCGCGACACCGCATCGAAGCTCGCTCCCAGATGACTCAGCAGGTAATCGAACGAGCGATGCGCGCGGCGGCTGTCGACGCGGATCTTCAGCACGAGGACCAGGCCCATCACGAAGGCGCCGAGCTCACCAAGCAGCACGGCGGTCGACAATGCGCGGCGCAGCATCAGGCTGCCCCGCTGAGCCTCGAGAAAGCGCAGCTTCTCCTCGAGCTGGCTGGCACGCGACTCCGTCCTCATCCGCTTCATCTCCGCCGCACGGCCGCTCTCACCGGTATCGGGCGGGTTGCGCAGCTGCGCCAGCCGCTGTGGCAGCCTCACCAGGTCCTGCTCGCTCTCCATCACCCGGAACCACTGCAGCGCGGAGTAGGGCATCAAGCCAAGAGGGAGCAGCAGCAAGAAAGCGAGGACTTTGCGTTGGATGGCGTGGTCGTTCATGGATGGCGGTGGCGGCCCATGCGCTCTCCAGGGCCGCGAGGTCTCGAGGACCCGTTTCAGCGCCCTCCCAACATTCGGAGCGCCAGCTCGGTGTGAATATCCGCGAGGGTCTCGATATCGAGCGTGCCCGCCGGCTCGTACCAATACGGGAGACGCACGCCCATCGCGGAGATCGCCGCCGCGGTGGCAACCGTGTGGGGAGGAGAGAACCGCCCCATCGCCACGCCGCGCTCGATGACCTCGCGCAAGAAGGCGGCGGATTGGTTTCGCAGTGCCATCGCCGGTGCGGCGAGCTCGGGTGGCAGGGCGTGGATCTCCTCGTTCACCACGACCGCCAACTGCGGGTGGGTCGCATGCAGGCGGGTGTGGACCCGGACGAGCGCTCGCACCTGCTCCGCCGGTTCGGTGCCCGCGTTCAGCAGCGCCCCGCGGAGTGCTTCGTGGTGCGCCTCGTGGCCAATCTGGACGAGCTCCGCGAGGATGTGCTCCTTGGAGGGGAAGTGCGAGTAGAGCGCGCTCGGTTGGAGCTCCAGCTCCTTCGCGACATCCCGGATCGACGTGCCGTGAAACCCCTCGCTCGCGAAGAGCCGCAGGGCCGTCTCCAGTATTCGCCGCCGTGTGCCGTTGGGCACCGTTGCCGGAAGGGTCGCCTTCTGAGCCTGCAGATGTGATCGAGGAAGGGTGCGCATGACCGGCCTTGCTGAACGAACGTTCGTTCAGGCGGGCGGGTGGGTAACACACTCTCTTTGCGCTTTTCAATCGTTTACGAGGGCGGACGGATTTTTGAACCTGTCTTCGACGAGAGTGGAGGGGCCGCTGAGGGGGCTGGGGGGCAGGGGGGATGCCAGGTCCGTGGAGAGGCCGCGCAGCCCTCATCAAGGTGTGGACCCAGACAAGGAGAAGACAATGACGAATCCTATCAACCTGATGGCGCCAGAAGTTCTCGCGAATCCCGGATCGCGGCCAGCGACATCACCCTCTCGGGAGTGACCGTGCCGCGAGGGGCGATGGTGTTCCCGCTGCTCTCCTCCGCCAATCGAGACGAGCGGAAGTTCCCGGATCCGGATCGATTCGACCTGCACCGGGGCTCCCCGTCTCATGATCTGCAACCCTCGCCCCCGGCCTGAGAGGCTGAGACCCTCACGAGGAGGGCACGTGGCGCGAGACCCTGCTCGTCAGGCGTGGGCCTGGAGGATCCGGGAGGCCGCCAGGGAGCTCATGGCCATGATCGTCCACTGCGGGTTGACCGTGATGCTCGTGGGGAACACGGAAGCATCCACGACGTAGACGTTGTCGAGCCCGACGACGCGGAAGTCCTCGTCCACCACCCGCTCGTCCCGGTGGAGGGATTGCCGCCCCGCCATGAGATTGCCGCCCTGGGGGTGTGCCGTGTTGACGAGGAGGTCCTGCATGCGCAGCCGGTAGGTGGAGAGCCGCCGGTTGAATTCCCGGATGTTCTCCTCGGTGGGCTCGAACTCCACGCCCGGCCGGGTAGGCAGGGCGATGCGACGGGCCCCCGCGCCCCTGCCGAGCTCCAGCAGCATCCCCAGGGCATAGCGGATGTGCTCCTCGTCCTTCGGGCCCAACTTCCAGGTGAAGGACTGGCCGTTGATGAGAGAGGGCTGGCGCTCGAGCACGCCGTTCGACTCCGACCCGACGAGGGCTCCGAAATTGACGAGGTGGCGGTAGCGCTCCATCACCGCGCGGTGGCGGTCGAAGTAGAACGGGAGCGTCAGGGCGAACGCCCCGGGGGGATTGAAGTAGGTCTCGAAGAGGGCGCGGTTCTGCGAGTCCTTCGTCCCCAGGGTGATCTGCTCCCCGTCGAACGCATCCACCACCCGGTCCAGCTCGAGGGTGGCGGGCAATGCGAAGTTGCAGCTCATCCGCTGGCCTACCGGCCGCTCCACTCCGCTGCGCATGAGGAAGTGGCTGCTGGCGATGACTCCACCCGCCACCACGAGCGCCTTCCGGATCCGGATGCGATGGAGCATGCCGCCCACGGTTCGGACCAGCACGGACCCGGCGCGCTGCCCGGACCTGGTGAAGCTGATGGCGGTGCACTTCGGCAGGAAGGCCACCCCTCGCGCCTCCGACCAGGGAATGAAGGTCTCCAGCATCGAGCGCTTGCCGAGGTACTTGTTCCCCAGGTTCCACAGGCCATCTCCCACCGCGGCCGGGGCATTGACGTCGACCACGCGCACGGGCTCCAGCTTGCTCACGCCCGGCGTGGCGTTGAAGGACTCCACCGCCTGCTCGAAGACGGCTCGGACCACCTGGTTGATGCCGTCAGCCGGGAGCGGACCGATTCCGAGCTCGCCCGCGATCCGGTCGTACTCCGCCGGCAGCGACCCGAGGTCGAGCCCGTACTCCCGCTGCCAGAGCTCGTGGATGTGATCGGGCATCCGGTAGCAGACGGCGTTGTTGATGACGCTGCCACCCCCGACACACTCGCCCTGGAGGACGATCATGTCCGCGCGTTTCGTCTGCTGGATGCCGCCTTCCTTGTAGAGCTTCGCCACCATGTCGAGCTCGTACTCGCTGAAGTCCTGGAGGGGGGCATAGCGGTCTCCCCGCTCGAGCACGGCGATGGTCGCTGTCTTTTCCTCACGCGCCAGACGGTAGGCCGCCACCGCGCCCCCAGGCCCCGAGCCTACCACGAGGTAGTCCACCTCTTCGGGCAGGGGCTTGTCCTCGCCAGGGGTGATGACGCGAGGCGCGGGCACCCGCCGCGCGGGCGCGCTGGGGCGGAAGTTGGCGAGATCCCGCTCGTCCGTGGGCAGCAGCGCCATCCCCTGCGAGGGAGGCGCGGACGAGGGCGAGTCCCCCTGCAATCGCAGCCGCCCCCCAGGGGGGACATAGCCAATCCTCCCCTGTCTCGCGCGGCTCGCATAGACGGCGAACAGCACGACCGAGTGTGCCGCGACGGCCAGCTGATAGGCCAGGCCCGCCAGCTCCGGCACGAAGGAGCGCTGCCTCTCGTGCTCGTGCCGGATGAGGTACTTCCGCAGGAAGTAGCGCTGCTCCTCGGGAGACATGATCGAGAATCCGGGGTGCAGTCCGAACACGGGAGGGAGGAGCACCTCGAGGAGCCAGAAGGGGAAGTTCAGCAGGCCGCGCCTGCGCCCGCGGATGTTGGCGGCGTACCGATCGACGGCCTGGACCACGTCCGAGCGCTCGCGAGGAGGGAACAGTGCGTCGTGGATGCCGAGGATGGCCTGCGCGCTGGGCGCCCGGAAGGAGGTGATCGTGTACTCCACGTTGTAATAGAGGCTCCGCAGGGTGGAGAGCGCGGCCACCACCCCCACGAATTCCAGGACGTGCAACATGAGATAGCGGGTGATGGAGAGGGGCCTCTCTTCTCCCGGAAGAGCGACCGTCGCGCTCCCCACCGCCAGGAGCAGCACGCCGAGGAGGATGGCGAGGCCGAGCGAGAAGCAGAGGAGCCCGGTGAGGGCGTCACGCAGATACTGCTGGCGGGCCATCGACAGGCACAGGAAGGCCAGCGTGCTGTAGAGGGTGAGCGAGTTGCCTAGCGTTGGATCTGGAAAGGAAAAGAGTGCGTCCCACCCACGCAGGGGCAACTGGCCGAAGCGTCCGATGAGCGAGACGACGATGACCGCGCTTGAGTAGGCGGCGAGTCCGAGCAGCACGTACCGCCACAGCGTCAAGGGCAGGGAGAATGAAGAGAGGAGCGTTTCGCTCTCGCCCTGGGCGGAGTCCTTCCTGGTGCGCCAGAGGATCCACAGGAAGAGGAGGATCATCCCTCCGTCCACCAGCGACGAGGTCAGGAGGAAGTCCCGGTAGGGCGTCCCCGGCGGGTCTACCGCGTAGAAGACAAGAGAGGCCACCACGGAGACCGCATGCCCGAGGAGCAAGGCGAGCGTGGCCGTCTGGCGGAGCCGGGGGTTGTACGCCCCGGTGAAGGCGAGACCTGTCATCAGGCCAATCTTCGCCACGGTGTTGGTGGCGAGATAGGCATTGGCATAGGTCATCTCGAAGAGCATGCCCACCGAGGGGGGCCAGGCCGCCGCACCGAGCCCTCCCAGCAGCAGCAACGCCAGGTAGCCGAGATAGGCCAACCCGAGGAGGCGAAGGATCCAGAACCCGGCGTCACGGGCAGGCCTCGGCACTGCTCCTTCGATCCAGGACTCGGGGAAGAGGGACTGACCGGGGGGAACCTCCTGGCGCGCATTCGCCGGCACCTTGGGGCGAAACGCCGAGGCGAGGAGCCGGCTGATCCAGAGGCAGACCGGCCCGATGAGGAGGGCATCGACGGACAGGGTGAAGAGAAAGCGGAGGGCCGGGGGCTCGATCCGGGAGATGAAGGTCCCCGGGGTATACATCCACACGGCGCGCAGGCCATGGGCCCGGAAGTGGTCTTCCAGATACAGGTCCAGCGCGTACAGCGGGAGCAGGACGAGCGCGTAGAGGAAGAGCGAGCTCGACTTCCGGAAGGTCACCAGGAGCGGAGCGGCGAGCAGGGTGAAACCCGCCACCTCGGCGGCGATACCCCACGGGCTGCTGAACTCGATGAGGTGGAATACGGGGGTGATGAACCCCACCAGCCCGGCGGACACCACAGCCGTCACGGCCATCGCGAGCAGGTAGCGGGGTGCTGCCGACAACCCATCGAGAGGGTCGACACCCGGATACCCCCGGAGATGGAATGGCACTGGCATGCAGTCACGCTATGGTCGGTGTGAAGTCCAGGACCATCCGCCCGCAGTCGCACGGAGCTGTCAGCCATCGCCCCCTGGCGCTCGAGAAAATCGGCATAAGGAGCCGTCATGAAAAGCAAGATCGCGCATCCGACCTTCGACCCGGAGCTCGCCGCGCTCCTACCGGCCCTGGAGGGGTATGTGCCGGTCAACATGACTCCCGACCGCTTGGAGCATTTCCGGGCGTTGAAGATGCCGACCATCGAGGAGCTCATCGGCGACTTGCCCGTCAAATGCGTCGACTACACCATCCCCGGCTACCAAGGTGTCGACATCGTCGTGTCGGTGATCTCACGCAAGGATCACCACGCGCCCGGCCCCGGTATCTACAACATCCACGGGGGCGGCATGGTCATGTGCAACCGGTTCGCGGCGGTCTACCCGCTGGTGGACTGGGCCATGAAGCACGACTCGGTGGGCGTCACGGTTGAATACCGTCTGGCTCCCGAGCACCCCGACCCGACCCCCGTCGAGGACTGCTATGCCGGCCTCGAATGGATGGCGAAGCATGCCAGGGAATTGATGTTCGACCCCGACCGTCTGGTCATCTTCGGCGGCAGCGGAGGCGGCGGGCTCGCGGCGGGCTCCACGCTGCTGGCGCGCGACCGCAAGGGACCGAAGCTGGCCGGACAGTTGCTCCAGTGCCCGATGATCGATGACCGCAACGAGACGGTCTCCTCCTACCAGTACCAGGGCACCGGCATTTGGGACCGCACCAGCAACCTGACCGCCTGGACGGCGGTGCTCGGCAACCGGCGGGGCTCCGCCAACGTGTCTCCCTACGCCGCACCCGCTCGCGCCACGGACCTGAGCGGCCTGCCACCCACGTTCATCGACGTCGGTGCCGCCGAAGTGTTTCGTGACGAGGCCGTAGCCTACGCCAGCGCCATCTGGGCCGCGGGTGGCACCTGCGAGCTTCACGTCTGGGGCGGCGCCTTCCACGGGTTCTACGACATCGCACCCCAATCACAACTCGCCCAGGCCTGCATCGCCGCGCGCGAGGCCTGGCTCGCACGACTTCTGGCCCGCTGAGCGGGATCCGGGGGACGCCGCCCTGCCGTCGCTCAGCGTGCCGCTCCGTCCTTCGTGCTGTCTTCCCATAGGCCGAAGGCATTGCCGAGCGGATCGGTGAGTTCGGCGAAGAAGCCGACACCGGGGACTGGGGTCTTTCCGGTTACGACCTTGCCGCCGAGCTCGATGGCGCGCGCCAGCGAGTGGTCAATAGAAGGGACGGTGTAGTACTGCACCGGAGTGCGCGGTGTCCCCGGGCCGGTCATGATCGCCAGATACGCGGTCTGCGGTGTCCGGCCGTCCGGGCCGGTGATCTCCCAGAATTGGTTCGGCGGCTGGTAGCGAAACCGCCAGGTCGGAAATAGCGCCGCGTAGAACTTCTGTCCCGACTGATTCGCATCGTCCGGGATGATGCAGTGGAAGTTGATCGAGCCCACGTTCGCCATGGTCACCTCTCCAAAGGCCTTCCCGCCTTCTCATGCGCAGGTGGCCTTGAGCTTCGCCGGAACGAGCCGGGCCGACACGACATGAATCAACCTGTCCGCCAGTTTGACGGAGCCGAAACCGAAAGCCATGCCGGCCAGCACATCCACGACCCAGTGAATCTGTAGATACAACGTGGAGAAGATGATGGAGACGCAGTAGGCGACCATCGTCGTCTTGAAGATCCCGTCCTTCTCCCGTAGGGCCAGCAGCAGCATCGCGAACGCGATGGACGTATGCATGCTCGGGAAGCAGTTCATCACGTTGACGAGCAGCGCGTTTTCATCCGCGAACTGGCGCTGAAGCAGATCCGGCTGACTCTTCACATACCAGACCTCGCGCAGGAGAATCAGATTGTAGAAAGGAAATATCAGGGGGAACTGCAGCAGGTGACCGGACAGCGCGTAGGACAGCATCTTCTTGACGCTCTTCGTCCAGAAGCTCCGCACGATGCAGATCCACAGGGACACCACGAAGCTGTGGCTGTAGACCCACGCCATGAACTCATCCAGAGCCTCGCAGCTGAACGTCCTGGCCCAGGCGCCGGCATTCAGCGGAATCGCCTGCATGAGCTCATCCAAATGCAAGGGATGTTTGTTGTTCTGGAACATCCAGTTCGCCAACTCCCACCACAAGGCATTTCCGGCTTTGTAGAAGTAGTAGAACACGCCCAGGAGCGGAATCCCGATGGTGAAGAACCGCGTCCAGTCGATGTCACTCTGGTCCTTGCGCACTCCCACCAGACAGACGGCTAGCAGGATCCAACACCCTCTGCTCCAGCCCCCAATCGCGCCAATTCGCCATATGAGAAATACGGAAAAGACCATGCCGTACATGGTCCAATCCTGCGACTCGACCCACTTTCCCAATCTCATCCTGAGCAAGGTCGGCCCCCCACATCTCCGTCCCCAAGTGCCCCAACTTATTCACCGAGGCCACCCCTCCACCTCCCATACGGCAAATACTTAAAACGAATCCCATCAAGATGATGCCAATCTTCAATCAGCCAACAGACCCACCTCCCCGCCGGCCATTCCCTTCCGAGGCATGAGGGGCTCGAGCCGGCCCGCTCAGCCCATCCAGTGTCGGAAAGAGGTGTGCCCCACGAATGGCTGGCGGGGCGCGTGGAGGAGTTCATCGTCCTGCCCGAGGGCCAGCGCGAGCATCGGGTGCGCTACGAGGTGACGCTGCCCCCAGGCGTGGTGGCGGCGCGCGCCGTGGGCGAGTACCTGGAGCTGGTGTACGCGCGCGAACTGCCGGTGCGCCCGTGCGCTACGCGCTGGGCCGGACGCTGTCCGTGGAGATGGCGGTGGACCTGGTGGGCCTGTCCGGCCCGGTGGTGGTGGATCCCGGCTGGTCCTCGCTGCCCTCGGGCAAGGTGCTCGTGGCCGGCGGGAGCGGGACGTCCACGTACAGCACGGCACTCTGTCGGGGACGGCGCCGAACCTCGTCTATGCGCCCACCCAGGGATACGTAGGGAAGGACTCCGAGGGCGGCGCCGAGAGACAGAGCGAGTGGAGCCTCAGTAACACGCTCCACAGCGCACACTGCCGGTTCCCACCTCGTAGTAGTCCGATCCGTTGGTGCAGTAGTAGCGCAGGAAGTTGCCCCACCCGGCGCCGCAAACCTGGCCACAGTCCCAGTAGTAGTTCAACGTGTAGCCAGCGGGGCAGCTCGGGGCGAGCTCCTGCTCGGTCTGATTGACGCTCTGCTCCGGCTGCTCCTCCGGCATCGTGCCGCCACAGCCCACGGACAACAGCCCTGCCGCCAACAGCCCGCCCAACATGCTCTTCATGCGCATGGAATCCTCGCCAAGCTTCGATTACGGGTTGAAGAGTCGACGGTAGTGAGGGGGGGGAATCGCTGTCAACATCGCGTTATCCTCCTGGGCTCTGGCCCTGCTCGCGATCTCCGGCTGCGCGGGCTCGCGCCCTCCACGGACGCGCTGGAGCGTGGGCCCGGGCAGGCGGTAGGCCGGCGCCGCCCCCGGGAATGCCCAGGGCGATCACGAAGAGCAACGCATCGAGGCCCGGCTCACCCCCACCGAGCGGCGGATCCAATTCGCCGTGGAGGCGCTCCTGTCCTTCGGCGGAATGGGCCTGATTGTCGCCCTGCTGGTGTTGCCGTGGCTCCCGAAAGGATTCAAGTGGGTCGGGTGGGTGCTGCTGCTCGGCGGACTCGAGCTCCTCGTCTCCCGGGCGACGCGGCTGCCGGCCTACCGTCGGATGGTCCAGAAACGAAAGCAGCTGGAGCGCGAGCAGCCCGACTACGCGCTCGTGCTGCACCGGTGGAGGTGAGCCCCCGCTGACGGTCTCCGGGCGGTTGGGCAAAAGCCAGGCACCTCCCTGCGGTTGGACCGCGCCATCGAGCACCACGGGCCGGGCGTGAGGTGCTGATGGCCATGGCGAAGAAGAGCTTGCCACCGGCGACCGTGAAGGTGGTGATGTAGGGCACCGAGCTCGGGTCGGTGGCGGCTGGGTTGGGCAGGGTGGCGACAAGCTTGGCGGCCACCGGGTTGGGGACCCGCACCACGTTCAAGACCCGCCCGTGCCGGGGCAGGTGAGCCTGCCCCTGGCCATTCCCTCAGGGGACCCACGGAACCTGGTAGTATCTGCAACCGGTACTGCTCCCGCAGTTGTTCCACCGCCCGGTGTGAATGGTGGGCAAGAAGAACGTCTGGGGATAGCCGGAGGCGTGGAAGCTCCCGTAGTTGTCGTCGTGGTAGTTGGTGCTGCCGCGCAGCCTCGTGGTGTGCTGGTCGTACCTCGTGCTGGAAGGCCACCAGGTCCGCTGGCGCGCCGAGCTGATGGTCCCGAAATACATGGTGTTGATGCCGCAGTGCCGGTCGGGGCCAACGACGTTGATCCGGCAGGCGTTGTAGAAAGAGTTGGGGGTGATCGTGGGCCCGTAGTCCCAGATCAGCAGGCCGCGCCACCTTGGGTATGGACCGTTGAAGCTCTGGCGGACGACGAAGTCCAGGGCGCCAATCACCCCGCGCGCATCGCCGTATGCGCCGTTGCCTTTCACTTCCGCGGTGTGGTTGCCAATCTTGCGCGCGCAGACGCTGCCGTTCTCACACCAGGAGTCGTAGTCATCGGCTGCCAGCGGCGCCATGCCCTCCGGAGCGCTCGTCGAGGAGTCGTCGGCGCCACCCTCCTGTGCGCGGGTCGTGTCCTGGATGTCCTCGGCGATCATGCGCGATGAGACCTGCGCCTTGCCGTCCGCGCCAACCTGCGCGGTCGTCAGCTCACCGCCCATGCAGGTCCAGACCTCTGGGCGATCCTCCTTCGCCTGGGCCACACAGGCGCGCAGGCCCGGTCCTCCGCCGTGCTTGGACTCGAGTTCCCGCCACGTGGTGACCTCGGCAGCGAGGCTCGTTTGCAGCACAGGCGTGACCATGAGCACGCCTGCCAACCAGACTCGGTGAAACATGACTTCTCCAGGGTTGGGTTGTCGTCGGGTGTCCTTTTCAGATGGAGGGAGGAGTTGGCGGATGTGACGGCGCCTCCTTCGCGCGGAGGCCGAGCCGGGACCCGAGGATGCAAGCCCGCAGCCTGCTCCAGCGTATTGGCGTGGAGCCATTCGGGGTGCCTCTGCGCGAGGGTGAGCCCGAGGATGCTCGTGAGCCGACCCGAGACGGTCATCTCGAGGACCTCGTTGCTCATCCTCTGGGACTGTGAAAGACCCAGGGTCAGTCTGCCCTCGATGCGATGAGGGCGATGTTGCGCGGGGAGAGGCGCGGTTCGAAGACCTGCAGGAGCTCGACCTGAAAGCCCATCTCCTCGAGGAGTAGCGCGCGATCGAGCAGAATCACGAGCTCCAGGGCCCTCGCGAAGCGATCCCTCAGCAGATGACAGAGGAAGATGCGCCGCGTCTCGGAGCGAGCGGACAATTCAAAGGAATTCAGCTCGGCTTCCGTCATCCCGACATCGAGTTGCAGGCGCTCCAGGCGATCACGCGCATAGGCGGCGAAACTCCCGGCATAGAGCGCCTTGGGTGCATCCCCCGCCCGCACGAAACCGAGAGCGGGAAACTTCCGCCTCAGCAGGAGATCGAGCGCGAACCGTTGCGCGTTGACGCGCTTCATCAGCGCGAACTCAGCCTCGGTCTTGTGGTGCCGTCCGCGCGTCGCCAGGAACAGGGCACGTCGGGTGATGGGAAGTGCATGCGCCTTCCCGAAGCGGGAGACAGGGTAGTCCCGTGCGGCATCCATCTGGTCGTAGCAGCAACCAAAGTTCAGGAGGAGTCCTGCCTTCTGGCTCTTGCGAATCTGCGTCAGCGCGAGCGGCCCGCAGGTGTGTAGACCAATCGAGACCCGATCCTGACCGGAAAAGAGTGGATCAATCTCGCTCTGCGGCCTGTCTTCGACGGAGGAGTGGATGAAACACAGCTTCTCCCGCGGCAGGGTCCGGGCCCTTCGCAGCCAGTCTCGGCCTTTCTCCTGCAAAGCGGCATCACGATCGATGCTGTGGAAGGTCCAATCGAACGTCCTGACACAGAGACGAGCGAGATGTCCCATGCCGCCACCGATGTCGACCGCCTGACGGATCGTCTTTGTTCTCGGCCCGAGCAGGGCGAGGACCCTCTCGATCTCATGGGCCTTCTTGGCATTGAGTCCCTGCGCGTCCGCGGTCGTCAGACGTTGAATGCCTTCATGCCAGGGCAGTGCTGTCAGTTCGCGAAGAGAGAGCACGAGCGAATGCAGCGACCGGGGAGGCTCACCTGGAAGCTCCCCATCATCCAGCCTCCTTTCGCCCTCTTCGTCGAGTGATTCAGCGTAGGGCAGCCAGGATTCGAGATAAGCGGCTCCGGACTCCGGCCAATTCTGGAGGATGGAACGTGACCAGAGCTCGGACCATGGCCTGAGCAGGTCGGTGAGCGCTTTCAGCCGATCTTGAAGGTTCATCCTATTCCACTTCACTCACCACGAACGAGCACCTGAATCGAGGCTGCGTATCCCGTCTGCTGATCTGGGCCAGTCTTGCCTCTGCCCAGGCAATAGCCAAGGACAGCCAGCGAGCGCTCGCCAGGGAGGACAGCACTCGTCCGAGTAAACCGCCCTGGCGCACCGCGTCATGGTGCTTACCGATAGGTCATGGACGCCATCTCTCTTCTCAAGCACGACCACGAGACCATCCGGAAGCTGTTCAAGCGCTACGAAGCTCTCAAACACGGGGGGGACCTCGGAAAGAAGCAGGAGCTCTCCAGGCGAATCATCCTGGAGCTCTCCATCCACGCCGCCATCGAGGAGCAGGTCTTCTATCCCTCCGTGAAGGCCCACGACTCGGGGTGGACCGAGCGAATCGACGAGGCCCTCGAGGAGCATCGAGTCGCGAAATGGGAGCTCGCCGCGCTCCAGAGAATGGTCCCGGACGACCCGCGGTTCGATGCCCGGTTCACCGTGCTGGTGCAGAACGTGCTGCACCACATCGAGGAGGAGGAGAAAGGGCTGTTCGCCAGCCTGCACCGGACGTTCGCACGGGAGGAGCTCAACGCCATGGCGGACGCGCTCGCACTCGCGAAGAGAACGGTGCCGACGCACCCGCACCCGATGCTCCCGGATGAGCCTCCTGGCAACCTGGTGATGCCGCTGGTGGCGGTATTCGACCGGAGCCGGGACCTGGTCACCGAGCTGGTGGAGCGGAGCCTTGCGTGGGTGCGGCAACTCGTCCAAGGAGGACGCGGGCGTGCGAAGGAGGTGGGGGCGGAGGCGCAACGTTGGACGTTCGAGGCCCCGGGCCGAGCACTGAAGGTGTCCAGCGATGTGCTCGAGGAGACCCAGGACGTGGCGCGCGGCGCGACTCGGAGTGCCCGGCGCATGGCCGAGCAGGCGGTGAGTGACGCCGCCACCAGGATGGGGAACGGAGAGTCACGCCGGAATGGCTCGAGCGTCCACCGCGCAAAGGCGTCCCAGGCACGAAGGCCGCAGGAAATCGTGAGTCGCCAGACGAGCGTCGCCGCCGGGAAGACCGCGCGTAAGCGCTCCACGAGCGGGCGGGGGAATTCCGCCGGGAAGTCCTCTCCGAGAGCGTAGCGGACACCCGACCTGCTCCGGGCGGTTGGTCTGGCTGCGCCTCTCAGCGGCGCAGCAGACCCGCCTTGACGTCGCGGACGAGGTCCACCAGACGGGGACCGATCTCACTCATGAGCCGCTCGCGAGACAGCTGGGACGATGGGCCTCCGCAGTTGAACGCCAGAATGTGACCGCCATCGGGCGGGATGAGAGCGACGCCCACGGCATTCACGTCCGAAGTCCACTCGCCAACGGAGAGCGTGAACCCATGGGTCCGGTACTCCTCGAGGGCCTGCTCGATGCCGGCGCGGAGGCGCGGCCACTGGTCCGGATCCTGTCTGGCGATGCGCTCCATCATGACCTGTTGTTCCAACTCGGGCAGGGCGGCGAGCAGCGCCCGCCCCATGGCCGTGGTCGCCAACGGGATGCGTGAGCCGACGTCGAGGCGCACGGTCACCGCTGAGCTGGAGCGGCAGTGCTCGACGTACACCATGCTGAGCCGGTCCCGAGTGCCCAGGGAGACCATGGCGTTGACCTGGTCGGCCATCTCCTGCATCAGGGGCCTGGCCATCTGTCGGGCGTTCATACTGGAGAGCGCCGCGTAGCCCAGCGACAGCACCCCCGTGCCGAGCTGATACTTTCCCAAGCGCTCCGAGTATTTGAGATAGCCGAGCCGGGTGAGGGTATGGGTGAGCCGGGAGATGGTCGGCTTGGGCAGGCCGGTGCTGGCCGCGAGCTCCCGGTTCCCGAGCAGCGGGGTGTGAGGCGTGAACGCACGGAGCACCTCGAGCCCGCGCGCCAGTGCCGTCACGAACTGGCGGTCCTTGGCCTCTTCCTCGTCTGGATCGTGCAGGAGCCCCACGTCGGGAGCCGCGGAATCCTTCAGGGGAACGGGAAGATCGGAGAAACGGAGCATAGCCGTCCTGGTGTCCTGGTATTTACGGGAATCAGGACGATAGGAGGCCCAAACACTTCGGGTCAACGTGGGCGGAGCCTGGTTTCGCATAGTGGGCGAAACCCTGTTTCGCCTGGCGAAATCCGAAGTCCGGCCAGAGCCTCGTGGGCTCCTCCAGGCGCGCGAACACCGAGGAACCCACGCCGCCCTCGTGGCTACGGTTGGGTGAACTGCGTCAGCCAGTTCAGGTTGGTCCTCAATGACCAGCCGTAGGTGCCGGCGCGCCACTTCTGGTCCAGGGTGAGGCCGACGCAGCTTCCCTGCCGCATGTAGCAGTGGTCGGCAATACCATCCGAGGCCTCGGAATTCTCCACGATGTACCAGCCACTGTTGTTGCTACGGAAGCAGGAGGTCGCCAACGGGCACGACAGCCCCGTCATCTCCTGGATCTGGCTGCGCACGGTGAGCTCGGTCGAGCCCATGAACGCGTCGTTCTCCCCATTCACGACCCGGAGACGGTCGCTCGGCAGCGCGCGGTTGCCGTTGGCGACGCAGGAGCGAAGATCGTAGATGGAGTACGCGACGCCCGCTCCCAGCCCATAGGCGGCCTGCACCCGGCTGTCATGGTTCTTGGCCAGGATGGCCATGATGGACCCCTGGCTGAAGCCGGCCACCACGACGCCCTTGGAGCAATCCGCCTTGGCGCGCGAACAGACCGTGTTGATGGCGCTGGTCGAACGGGTCGAATCGAAGATGCACCTGGCGCGGCTCTCGAGCGTGGAGCAGGTGCCAAAGGTGGCGTTGTCATACTCGACGGTGGCCGCGACATAGCCACGGCTCGCCATCTCCTCGACGGCGGCCATCGCCGAGGCGTGATCGTACCCCTCCGTGGTGCCCACCGTGTAGATGAACACCGGGTATCTGCTCTGTGAGGACAAAGGCTCCCTGCCGATGATGCTGTACGTCGTGCCACAGATGGAGCCACTCCCGCCCCTGTACGTCGCCGTGAAGCTGGTCAGACTCTGGGCCAGTGCGGAGGAACTCCACGCCATGGACAAGAGCAGCGCAACGAGGATCCTGGAACCTGCCGTCGCTTTCATGCCTTCTCCCTTTGCCTGGGGGGGCAGACCGCATTCCCAGGCAATCAGATACACTACCGATGAAAGACGGAAAATCAAGTCATGGCAGCCAGAGCGGTGTTGAAACACGACCCGTTTCGCCATGCGAAACAAGACCATGATTCACATCCCATTTCGCTATGCGAAATGGGACCACGGCGGCCGAAGGCGCGGCTCACGGAAGGAGCCGCGACACCAGCGTCCTGGCAATATTCGCATGTCATTGGTTGTCGGGCTGCGTCGTTCCAATGCGCCATGAGCTCGGATAATGATTCATGCGCATCTGGAGTTCCCGCTACCCGCGGACACAGGAAGGAAATACCCGAACCATGATGAACGACTCCCCCAGGCTCGAGCAGGGCGGTCACGTGATGCCACTCATGATCTCTTGCGTGCTGGCCCTCTTCTTCCTGCTGCCGCAGAGGGCGCTCGCACAAACGGATGCGCGGGACTACGAGGCTGGTATCTACCTGCCTTCGAAGACCCTGATGCTCAACGCCTACTTGCGCTACTCGGCCACGTCGGACCAGCAGATCGCCTCGCAGACCACGATGGTGATGCGCGGGACCTACCTGCTCAAGTACGGCAACATCGGCCTGGCGCCCATCGATGTCATCTTCGCCGCCGCGAACGTGAACATCACGAGCGCCGCGACGGGTGGCCAGCAGGTCGGCATGACGGGCATTTCCGACCCGATCTACGCGCCGACCATCGGGTACGGCTTCAACGAGCAGTCGGACCACCCCACGGCCCTCGCGGGTACCCTGTACGTGACCATTCCCGTCGGTGAGTACGACCCGGATCGAGGCCCGCTCAATATCGGGCAGAACCGCTGGGTCTTCCGGCCACAGCTTGTCGATCAGGTGGCGGGCGGGGTCAGCGGTTGCGGTCAACAACCGTGGTGACCAGCTCCGCGAGCTGGTCCCGGCTCTCGGACGGCGGCAGCTCGCTCAAGGCCGCGTGGGCGCACGCCGCGTACTCGCGCGCCCGGCGCGTCGCTTCCGCGATCGCTCCGGTCCGGAACAGCAGCTCGCTCATCTCGCGGTGAATCGCCAGCACATCCTCGGTACTGGAGAACAGCTCCCGCAGCCGGCGCCGGTCCGAGTCACCCGCGAGGGACTGCGCCAGCAGAATCGGCAGCGTGGGATACCGGTTGTTGGCGTCGCTGGTGATGGCTTTCCCGATGGTGCGGGTGTCGCTGGTGTACGGCAGCAGGTCATCGCGAATCTGGAAGGCCATGCCCAGAGCTTCCCCGTAGCGACCGAGTGCTTGCACCTGCGCGGACGCGGCCCCGGCGAGGATGCCGCCGCTCTCGCACGCCGCCCGCATCAGCACCGCGGTCTTGCCGCGGATCACCTCCAAAGACAGCGCCAGGTCGATCGACAGGTCATTGCGCAGCATCAACTCCAGCATCGCGGCCCGGCACGCCTCCTTCATTGCATGCGCCACCACGCGCAGCGCCGCCAGCAGGCGCTCCGCCCCAGCTCCGTCCTCCCACGCGCCGATCATCGCCAGGGCGCCCTTGGCGAGCAGCCCGTTGCCCGCCAGCATCGCGTCCTCGATGCCGTAGCGGTGCGGGAGCGACTCCCGGCCGCGGCGCATCTCGTCTTGGTCCAGGAGGTCGTCGTGGATCAAGCTGGCGACGTGGATGCACTCGATTCCAGCCGCGAATGGCAGCACTTCCCGGACCGCTCCGCCCACCACGAGCGCGGACGCCAGGCACAGCACCGGCCGCAGCAGCTTGCCCGCGGGGAACAGCGCGTCGCAGCACATCTCCGAAAGCCGGTCGCCATCGCGCTTCACCCACCTGTGCAGCTCCGCCTCGATCGCGGCCAGCAGGCTCGGCGCCGCAGGGCCCTCCTTGGCAAGGCGTTCAGGGGAACCTGTTTCGGAATCTCGCAACCGAGCGGGCATGCCGTCCGGCGCGGCCTGGCCCTCCATGACCCGGGTGACCAGAGCCGCGAGCCGATCCCGACTCTCCGACGGCGGCAGCTCGGCCAGGGCCTCGCGGGCGCGAATCGCGTGCGCGCGCGCGCGGCGAGCCGCCTCCTCGAGCACCCCGGTCCGGGCCAATCGCGCGCCCAGCTCGCGGTGAGCCGTCAGCGAAGCCTCGGAGCTGGAAAAGGTCTCCGCCAGCCGGCTCCGGTCCGTGTCCCCCGCCAGGGCATGGGCCAGGAGCACCGGCAAAGGCGGCTGCCGGTTTTCGATGTCGCTGGTGAGTCCGTTTCCCATCGGGTGCGGATCGCTGGTCAGTGCCAGCACCTCGTCGCGGAGCTGCAGCGCCATGCCCAGCGCCTCGCCGTAACGGCCGAGCGCCTGCACTTGCGCCGGCGGCGCCCCGGCGAGGAGCCCGCCGGCCGCGCAGGCCGCCTGCATGGACGCCGCGGTCTTGCCGCGGATCACCTCCAGGCACAGCTCCGGATCGGCAGACAGGTCGCCGCGCAGCGTGGACTCCAGCAGCGCGGCCCGGCACGCCGCCTCGACCGCGCGACACCCGGTACGCAGCGCCGGCAACATCCGCTCCGGCGGGACGCCGTCCTCCCAGGCGCCGAGCATGGCCAGGAACCCATTTCCAAAGAGCGCGCCGCCCACCAGCAACAGGTCCTCGAATCCGGAGCGATGCCGGAGCGCCGCCTGGCTGCGGCGCGTCGGGCTCTTGTCGAGGAGCTGGTCGTGGACGAGGCTGGCGGCGTGCAGGCACTCGAGGCCCGCGGCGAACGGCAGAACCTCCGCGCGGTTCCCGCCGGTCGCAAGGGCCGACTCCAGGCACAGCACCGGCCGTAACAGATTGCCTGGGGGGAACAGGGCATCCCGGCAGAGCAGCCCCAACCAGGTGCCGTCACTCTTCACCCAGTGCTGGAGCTCTGCTGCGATGGCGGCCGGGGCGGGCTGCGTCGCGGGCGGCTTGGGGCCGGTGCTGCCGTTCAATCCCCTCGCGCTGGGTGACTGCACCTCGCCCCGCGCCACGTCGCCGGGGACACCCTCTGGGAAGGTCGCGGTGAACCAGCGGTACCGGCGCATCGGCGGGCTGCGGCGCAGGAGCAGCGGGCCAGCCGCCATCACCTCGTCGAGGATCATCTCCATGCCCCGGGCCACCGTACGCAGGAACAGATGCAGCGAGGGAGGGGTCCAGCGCTGCAGCTCGGCGACCATCTGGCCCACCCCCCGCACACGGGCGACCTCGAATGCCACAAGCTCGGCCACCGCGGGGGACCAGCGGCCCTGAAACAAGTCGTCCTGCGTCACGCCGAAGCGCTCCAGATCCTCCAGCGGCAGGTACATCCGCCCGTTCTGCAGGTCCTCCGCGAGGTCGTGGAGGTTGTCGGCGAGCTGCATCGCCGCGCCCATCGCTCGCACCTTGGGCTCGATCTCCGCGAGCGTGCCGGAAGAGCCGAACATCGGCCCGAACACCATGAAGCCCGCCCCCGTCGAAGCCTCCGCCCACCTCCGCAGCTCGTCATGGGTGGTGAAGGGCGTGAACACGGCGTCGCGCCGCATTGCTCCGAACAGCTCCTTGAGATAGCAGGTGCGCAGGCCGAAGGCGTTGAACGTGTGCGCCACCGCGTGGAGCACCGGTTCGTCGCTGTGGCCCGCGGCGATCGCCGTCAGCACCGACTCTTCGTATTCATCGATGCGGCGCAGACGCTCTTTGGGGTCACCGCAGTCGGCGCGGAGATCGGCGGACCGTATCATCGATGCAATGGCGACCTCATACGGGCGCAGCGCGGCAGGAATGAGGCCGGCCCAGCGTCCGAAATCAGCCAATTGCGGCGAGGACTCCGCGCCCAGGCGGCGGCCAGCCGCGATGAAGCAGCGCCGGAGCTCTGGGTCTACGAACCCCGCGGCATCGAGCCACCTGGGCATCAGCATGGGCGGTGTCCTCGTCTTTGAAACCCAGCCACGCAGAGGGCCAGGAGCTCGTTGGTGTCACTCTGTCCGAAGATGGGTTGACAGGGCTACCTAGTACTTCCCGGTCAGCAGATAGTTGCCAGGGGCTGACGGATCGGTGCTGGTCGCATACTGCTTCGCCAGCACCAGGACTTCGTCATACGTGAGCTTGCCGTTCTTATTGAGGTCGAGCTTCGCGAAGGCGCTCTTGGCGTCGGCATCCGAGCCGATCGCGCGGAGATAGATCGCATACTCATTCGCTGTATACGTACCATCGCTGTTCAGATCGAGGGCGCGCTGGAAGTTGTTGGAGAGCTCGACTGCCCACGCAGGGAGTGCGCCGTTGGCGGTCCACTCAAGGCCCATTCTGAAGACGAAGCGGACGTACTCATCATACGAGATGCTTCCGTTGTGATCGAGGTCTTGGACTTGGAGGACCCGGTCCCAGCCTGCCCGCAGCTCCTGCACGAGCTTGACAAAGCGCGTGTCTTCCTTCGTCCATCCGAGCTCCTGGCGCGCTCTCTCGGCGGGGCGAAGGATGTCGTTCCACTTGAGCACGCCGTTCTTGTCCGAATCCAGGAGGCTGAAGAATGCCTTGAGCTTCCGTTCCAAGATAGGGTTGTCAGTAGCCATGTTCGTTCCTCTCCTGGCTGCTCGGTGAGGCAGCCGGTTGAGCAGCATTGAGTGACGACTCTTGCGCCCCTCCCGTGTGAATATCATGGGACGCAGGCGCTGGCTTCCGGTTATCCGCTCATTGCTTCCAGAAAAACGCCACCCGAGCCTCGTGGCTGCCTGGCTCTTTGTCTCCTGGGGCGCCCGACAGGACCGGTAGGGCAGGAAACCCGAGCTTCATTGACTTTCGCATTTCAGACAAAGTTAATGCACTCCGGCGTGTGGCAATCCGCGCGAGGAAGCGGCTCGCGCGATGGGGTGTCGTGTCACCGCAAGAGGGACGGAAAGCAAGATGAGCTGGAATGTCTCGGGGAGCGTACGGCCTGTTTCGTTCTCGGCGCGGTGGCTGGTGCCGCTGCTGTGCATGGTGCTGAGCTGCGACTCGCGCCCGGGTCCGGAGGACACCGCCGCCGTCAATCTGGGAAGGCGCCAGGACTGGGTGGTGGCCAGCGACTCGCGAGAGGCGGCCGTGGCGGAGTGGCGCGCCTCACCCACGGAAGACAGCGCGCTGGAGCTGCTCAGGGCCTACTTCCCGGAACCGACGGATGCGCCAGACGTTCCGTCCTCACCCGTGCCATGGGGGGAGCGGGCCCTGCGGGTGAAACTGCCGTCCACCGAGGCCGGCACGGTGGAACTGGCCACCCGCGGCCATGTCTTCCGCCTCCGGGCCCGGGACGCAAGCGAGGCCCCGGTGTCCCGCTTCGGCGCGAGCTCCACCTCCTCTGGCGCACGGCATGGCTGGGCGATGGTGGGAAGCCAGGCCCGGGGATGGGATGGAACACAGGGAGTGGTCCGGGCCGATGAGTACCAGGTGCTGGAGGGAGGGCAGGGGGCCTGGAAGGCTCTCTACGAGGTGACCGTGCCCCCGGGAATCACGACGGTCAGGGACGCGGACGGCCATCTGGAGTTCCTCGACGCCCGAGGGACACCGGTGCTGCGGATGCATTACCCGCTGGTGGCGGACGCGGCGGGGCACGTGCGCCAGGGAGAGGCACGGGTGTGGGGGTTGGAGCCAGGGTCCTCGTATGCGTGCGGTGGTCTGCCGTGCCATGCCCTGGCGGGCCCCCGCCTGCGGGTGGAGGTGTCCCTGGGACTCGA
Source organism: Archangium lipolyticum (assembly GCF_024623785.1). Lineage (NCBI taxonomy): Bacteria > Pseudomonadati > Myxococcota > Myxococcia > Myxococcales > Archangiaceae > Archangium > Archangium lipolyticum. The sequence continues at coordinate 478,345 of NZ_JANKBZ010000001.1, read as the reverse complement.
GGGCCTCAGCGGCCCGGCCGCGCTCACGATGGGCTGGAGCTCCACCGGCTCGCTGGCCACGGGCCGCTACCGGCACACGACGACGCTGCTGCCCAACGGCAAGGTGCTGGTGGCCGGCGGCTATGGCACCAAAGCCCTCTCCAGCACGGAGGTGTATGACCCGGCCAACGGGACCTGGAGCTCCTCCGGCTCGCTGGATACGGGCCGCGACGCCCATACGGCGACGCTGCTGCCCAACGGCAAGGTCCTGGTGGTGGGTGGGTATCAATCCTCCTACCGCGACGTCGGCAAGGTGTACGACCCGGCCAGCGGAACCTGGAGCTCCACCAGCTCGATGGCCACGTCTCGCCACAGCCACACGGCGACGCTGCTGCCGAGCGGCAAGGTGCTGGTGGTGGGGGGAATAAACACCTACACGCTCGCTGGCGCGGAGCTGTATGACCCGGCCACCAATACCTGGAAGAGCGTGGGCCCCCTGTATCTGAGCCGCTCGAATCACACGGCGACGCTGCTGCCGAGCGGCAAGGTGCTGGTGGTGGGCGGCTACAACTCCAACTACAACACCCTGACCGCCACCGCGGAGGAGTATGACCCGGCCACCGAGACCTGGAGCCGGGGGGCCTCACTCTCCGCGGCCCGTCGGCTCCACACGGCGACGCTGCTGCCCAACGGCAAGGTGCTGGTGGCGGGAGGGCAGAACGGTGTCGAGCTCTCCAGCGTGGAGGTGTACGACCCGGCCAGCTACAGCTGGAACTCCACGGGCTCCCTGTCCCAGGGCCGCTCCGGTCACACGGCGGTGCTGCTGCCCAATGGCAGGGTGCTGGTGATGGGCGGTGCTGGAACCCTCTCCAGCACGAGCATGGAGCTGTACAACCCGACCAGCGGGACCTGGAGCTCCGCGGGCTCCCTGTCGTCCCCAGGCCGCAACTCCTCCACGGCCACGCTGCTGCCCAACGGCAGGGTGCTGGTGGTGGGGGGCGTCAGCTACAGTGGCCTCTCCAGCGCGGAGGTGATCGACCCGCCCACGGGCACGTGGCCCTCTACCAGCCCGCTGGCCTCGCCACGTTCCGGGGCCACCGCCACGCTGCTTCCCAATGGCAAGGCGCTCGTCACAGGGGGCCGGGACGCCACTGGCCCGCTCAGCGGCGCGCAGTTGCATGATCCGGCCACGGGCAGCTGGAGCACCACCGCCTCGCTGGCCATGGCCCGCTCCCATCACACCGCGACACTGCTGCCCAATGGCAAGGTGCTCGTCACCGGTGGAACGGGTGCCGACAATGCCCCCCTGACCAGCGCCGAACTGTACGACCCGGCCACGAACACCTGGAGCGCCACCGCACCACTGGCCACGGCCCGCTCCCTCCACACGGCCACGTTGCTTTCCAACGGCAAGGTGCTGGTGGCCGGTGGCCGGGACAGCTCCGCCACCCCCCTGGTCAGCACCGAGCTGTATGACCCGGTCTCGGGCTCCTGGAGCGCCGGCGCCAACCTGTCGGCCGCCCGCCATACACACACGGCCACGCCGCTGTTCAACGGCAGGGTGCTGGTGGCCGGCGGCTACACCGCGGGCGGTACCCCGCTCGCCAACGCCGAGCTGTACGACCCGGTTTCGAAATCCTGGAGCACGGTGGGCACGCTGCTGGGCGCCCGTGCCGCGCACTCCGCTGTCCTGCTCCCCAATGGCCAGGTCCTCGTCTCGGGTGGCCAGAATGCCAGCGCCCCCCTCTCCAGCGCCGAGCTCTACGACCCGAACACGAGCACCTGGAGCACGACGGGCAACCTGGCGGGAGCCCGCTTCGAGCACTCCTCCACGCTGCTGGTGGGAGGCCAGGTGCTCGTCACGGGTGGCCGGAACGCCACGGGCCCGCTCTCCAGCGCCGAGCTGTACGACCCGACCTCGAGAGCCTGGCGCACCGCCGCCTCCATGACTGGAGCCCGCGCATCTCACGTGGCCGTGTTGCTGCCTGGCGGCAAGGTGCTGGTGGCCGGTGGCCAGGGCGCCAGCGGCCCGCTCTCCAGCGCCGAGCTCTACGATGGCTCGGGAGCCCCCGACACGTCGCGTCCCACCCTCACCACGACGCCTCTCAGCGCTGGAACCTTCATCCTCGGCGGCACGCGACTCACGGGCGTGTCCGAAGCCAGCAGTGGCAACCACCAGAGCTCCCCGACCAACTTCCCCATGGTGGAGCTGCGCCCCCTGGAAGGGGCAGGGCCACTCACACTGCCCGCGCTGAGCTTCTCGAGCACCTCGGCCACCGTGGACCTGCCGGCGCTGCCCGGGGGCTATTACCTGCTCACCGTCACCACCCATGCCATCTCCGGCGGCAAGGTGGTCTACGTCCAGCCCGACGTGACGCCGCCCGCCGCCCCGGTGATGACCGTGCCCGCCACGGGGGCCCGGCTCAACACCGCACGCCCTCTCTTCTCCGGAACCGCCGAGGCCAGCAGCACCGTGGCGGTGTCGATCGATGGGCAGCTCGCCGGCACCGCCATCACCACCAGCTCGGGGACCTGGAGCTTCACGCCCACCACGAGTCTGGGCGAAGGGAGCCACACGGCGACAGCCACGGCGAGCGACCTGTCTGGCAATACCAGTCCCGTCTCGGCCACGAGCTCCTTCACCGTGGACACCCTGGAGCCAGCCGCTCCGGTGCTCGCCACGCCCACCAGCGGGGCCCTGCTCAACACCCACAAGCCCACCTTCTCGGGGTCCGCCGAAGCCCGAAGCACCGTGGCCGTCTACCTCGACAACACGCCCCTGGGCACGGCCACCGCCGATGCTTCCGGAGCCTGGAGCTTCGTACCCGCCAGCGGCCTGACCGATGGCATCCACACGGCAACGGCCAGGGCCACCGACCTCGCGGGAAACACCGGTCCGGCCTCGGCCCCCGTCTCCTTCACCCTGGACACCGTGGCACCGGCCGCTCCGGTGGTCACGGCTCCCGCCAACGGCGCCTCCACCCGTTACCCCCGTCCGACCCTCTCCGGCACGGCTGAAGCGCTCAGCTCGGTGACCGTATTCCTCGACGGCGTCCAGATGGGCACCGTCACCGCCAATGGCTCGGGCACCTGGAGCTTCTCCCTCCCGGTTGACCTGAGCGAGGGTCCCCATACCCTCGGCGTCCAGGCCACGGATGCGGCGAGCAACACCGGTCCCCAGGCCTCGAGCACCTTCACCGTGGACACCACTGCGCCCGCCGCTGCCGTGGTGACCGCTCCCGTCAACGGCGCCCTGCTCAACACCCCCACGCCCACCGTCTCCGGTATCGCCGAACCCTCGAGCACCGTAACCGTCTTCATCGATGGCACGAGCGTGGGCTCGACCCTCACCAACGGCTCGGGCATCTGGAGTCGTCCCCTCACCACGGCCCTGAACCAGGGCTCGCACACGCTGGTGGCCAACATCACGGATGCGGCCGGCAATGCCGGTCCGGCCTCCAACTCCATCTCCTTCAGCGTGGACTCGCTGGCCCCGGCCGCACCGGTGGTGAAGACCCCCGTCTGCGGCACGGTCCTCAACCACGGCACGCCTGCCTTCTCCGGCACCGCCGAGCCCCACAGCACGGTGACGGTATTCCTCAATGGCTCTCCGATGGCCATCGTCACCGCCCATGGGGCGGGGGCCTGGAGCTACACCCCCACCACGGCCCTGGCGGATGCCTCCTACGTCCTCACGGTCAGTGCCAGGGATGCCGCGGGCAACACCAGTCCCACCTCGGCCTCGTGCCCGTTCTCGGTGGATACCGCGGCCCCCGCGGCGCCGGTGGTGACGAGCCCCGCCAGCGGCGCCGCCCTCAACACCAGCAGGCCCACGGTCTCCGGGTCCGCCGAGGCCCACGGCAACGTGTCCCTCTTCATCGATGGGAAACCCGCCGGGAGCACGAAGGCCAGCGCCTCGGGCTCCTGGAGCCTCGCCATCTCCCTCACCCTGGGTGATGGCGAGCACTCGCTCACCACCACCGCCACGGACGCGGCCGGGAACACCAGCCAGGCCTCGGTGGCCCGCGCGTTCACGGTGGATACCGTCGCCCCCACGGCTCCCCTGGTGAAGGCTCCCACCAGCGGCGCTTTGCTCAACACCAGCAGGCCCACCCTCTCCGGCACCGCCGAGCCCAGGAGTCTGGTGTCCGTGTTCATTGATGGCTCGTCCGCTGGCTCGGCCACGGCCGATGCCCTGGGCGCATGGAGCCTCACGAGTACCCAGGGCCTGGGCAATGGCACGCATACCCTGGTGGCGATCGCCAGGGATGCGGCTGGCAATGACAGCCCGGCCTCCGAGTCCATCTCCTTCACCGTGGATGCCACGCCCCCCGCGGCTCCCACGGTGACGGCACCCGCCAGCGGCGCGTTCCTGAAAGACCCGCTTCCCACCTTCACCGGCTCCGCCGAGGCCTCCAGCACCGTGTCGGTGTTCATCGATGGAAGACTTTCGGGCACGGTGACCGCCAGCACCTCGGGCTCCTGGAGCTTCACGCCGTCCAGCCCCCTCGCGGACCGCACCTATTCCCTCACGGTCCAGGCCACGGATGGCGCCGGCAACACCAGCCAGACCTCACCCGCGCGCACCTTCACCGTGGACACCGTGCCGCCGCCCACGCCAGTCATTCAGACCCCCACCGGGGGCAAGGTGGTGGGCCCCACCGCCTCCATCCTCGGGACGGCCGAGCCCTCCAGCACCGTGACCCTCTTCCTGGATGGGGTGAAGCTCGGAACCGCCTCCGCCTCCAGTTCCGGCGAGTGGAGCTTCTCGCCTGGCACCGGTATGCCCGAGGGGACTCGCACGTTGACGGCCACCGCCACCGACAAGGCTGGCAATGTCAGTCAGAGCCCGGCCACCGTGTCCTTCACCGTGGATGCCACTCCGCCGCAACCTCCGGTCATCACCGCGCCCGTTGAAGGGGCCTTGATCAACACCTCCACTCCCAGGATTTCGGGCACCGCCGAGCCCTCCACCCGCGTGCTCGTCCTGTCGGATGGCTGGCAGCTGGGAGAGACCCTCGTCGACGGCTCGGGCAACTGGAGCTTCACCCCCAACTCCGCGCCGCTGTACGAAGGGCGACGCAGGCTGACGGCGATCGCCGTGGATCCGGCGGAGAACTCCAGCCAGCCTTCGACGACTCGCGCCATCACCGTGGACACCCTGGCTCCGGTATCGCCCGAGGTGACGGCCCCCGCCGACGGCGCGTTCCTGAACGACCCCCTGCCCACCTTCACCGGCTACGCCGAGGATTCCAGCACCGTGTCGGTGTTCCTCGATGGAAGACTCTCGGGCACGGTGACCGCCAGCACCTCGGGCTCCTGGAGCTTCACGCCGTCCAGCCCCCTCGCGGACCGCACCTATTCCCTCACGGTCCAGGCCACGGACAGTGCCGGCAACACCAGCCAGGCCTCACCCGCACGCACCTTCACCGTGGATGGCCCTCCGCCCACTCCGACAGTGTCCCAGCCCGTCTCGGGGGCCACCATCACCGCCAGGTACACCTTCACCGGCTTCGCCGAGGCTTCCAGCCAGGTGTGGCTCGTGGTCGATGAGAAGCCGCTCGGCATGGTGATCGCGACGAGCTCCGGCGTCTGGAGCTTCGTGCCCTCCACGGGCCTGGCCGATGGAGCTCACACCTTGAAGGTCATCGCCACCGACCAGGCCGGCAATGCCAGTCCATACTCGGCCCCCATCTCCTTCACCGTGGATGGAACTCCGCCAGCGGCGCCCCTCATCACCGCACCACTCTCCGGAGCCCGCGTCGGCGCCCGGCCCCTCATCTCTGGCACCGCCGAGCCCTTCAGCCTCATCGAGGTCGTCATCGACGACACGGCGGCGGGCTCCGCCACCTGTGACGCCACGGGCAAGTGGAGTCTCATCTCCAGCGGGACGCTTTCCGAGGGTTCCCACTCCCTGACGGCCACCGCCACCGACATGGCGGGCAACGTCAGCCAGGCCTCCGCCGCGCGCACGTTCGTCGTCGACGCCGTGCCGCCCAGCGCTCCGGTGGTGACGGCACCCACCAGCGGGGCCCTGTTCAACACCCCCTGGCCCACCTTCTCCGGCCTGGCCGAGCCCAACAGCTCCATCACCCTCCTCATCGACGGCCAGCCGGTGGGCACGACCACCGCCAGTTCCTCGGGGACCTGGAGCCACACCCCCACCGAGGCGCTCGCGGAGGGCACGCGAGTGCTGACGGTCACCGCCACCGACATGGCGGGCAATACCAGCCGCCCCTCGGCCGCGCGCACCTTCACCGTGGACACCCTGGCTCCGGAGGCTCCCGTCATCACCTCGCCCGGGGTTGGCGCCCTCGTCAACACGGGCACCCCTTCGGTCTCCGGCACGGCCGAGCCCTCGAGCATCGTGGCGCTCTCTGTCGACGGGATGGCGGTGGGCCAGGTGTCCGCGAGCACCACGGGAGCATGGAGCTTCACCTTCACCACCCGGCTCTCCGATGGTTCGCATACCGTGACGGCCACCGCCAGGGATGGAGCGGGCAATACCAGCCCGGCCTCCGACGCGCGCTTCTTCACCGTGGACACCCAGGCACCGGCGGTCCCCGTGGTGATGGAGCCCACGATCGGGGCGCGGCTGCGCACCCGGACACCCACCCTCGAGGGCACGGCCGAGGCGGGCAGCCGGGTGTCGGTGATGCTCGACTCCGGTACGGTACTCAGCACCCACGCGAATGCCTCGGGCGTGTGGAGTCTCACGACCGAAGCCCTCTCCGAGGGTCCGCACGAGGTGAAGGCGAGAGCCACGGACGCCGCTGGCAATCCCAGCGCCTGGTCCACGGTCATCTCCTTCTTCGTGGAGACCCAGGCCCCGACGGGCCCGGTGACTCCGGCGGTGAGCGCGTCGGCGGCGAGCCCCACGGGCGCGACGACCGTCCCCACCTTCGAGGGCACGGCCGGACCGGGCACGCTGGTGCGGGTGTTGGTGGATGGAGAGGTGCTCACCACGGTGAGGGCGAGCGACTCGGGGACCTGGAGCTTCACCCCCTCCACACCGCTGAGCGAGGGTACCCACACGATGCGGGCCGTGGCGGTGGACGAAGAGGGCAACACCCTGGCCACTTCGTCCGAGGTTTCCTTCACCGTCCACCCGCCGGCCGGCTCCAGCAACCCCCCTGATGCCAACCCCCCTGATGCGTCCAGCCCGGGCACCGGCTACGGCTGCACGAGCACGAGTGCGAATGCCTGGGGCTGGTGGGGTCTGGCGCTGGTGTGGCTCTGGAAGCCCAACCGGCGCGGAAGCGCGCGTCGAACGGGGTGAGGTCCGGCTCCCCACCGGCGAGAGCTGGACGAGTCTCCGGCGTGGAGATATCAGACGGACCCCACGAGCCGAGGCAGGCGCGCCCGGTCCACGTACCCGTTCGCGGTGAACCATTGCACGGCATCCGTGAAGGTCTCTTCGAGCGGCCGGAAGCGGAGGCCCAGCGTCCGCTCGGCCTTGGACGAGTCGAAGGCCATGTTCGTCCGCTCGCGGCGCAGCGTGCGGAAGCCCTGCCAGCTCACCAGCACCGGGCGTCCGGTGAGCCGTGCCCAGGCCTCGTTCATCAGCGCCAGCGTTCCCAGCAGCGCGTCCGGTACCTGCCGTTCAGGTGCCGGGAGCCCCGTCACCGACGAGAGCACCTCGAGCGCCTCGCCCACGTGCAGGTCCCTGCCTGCCGCCAGGTATCGCTCGCCTCGCTGTCCCTTCTCGGCGGCGACCACCAGCGCGGTGGCCACGTCCCGCGCGTCCACGTAGGAGAAGCGCGTGTTGATGACGCCGGGCAGCCGGCCGTGCAGGAAGTCCAGCACCAGCTGTCCCGCCGTCGTGGGGCCCGCGTCTCCCGGCCCGTTCATGAAGCCCGGCAGCACCAGCGAGGCGTGCAGATCCGGGTGGCGCTCCAGGGCGGTGTCCACCTCCCGGTCCGCGAGGATTTTCGAGCGGTAGTAGGCGTCCGGCTCTTGCTCCGCGTCACGTCCCATCGTCTCGTTGGTAAGGCGGTGGCCCTGTCGAGGCGCCAGCACGGCGATGGAGCTCGTGTGCACCACTCGCCGTACTCCTTGCCCATACGCCGCCTCCAGCAGTGCGCGCGTCCCCTCCACGTTGATGCGCATCAGCCCCGCCTCGTGGCTGCCTCCCTTGTAGCTGTCCCGGAAGTAGGCAGCGGTGTGGAAGAGCACGTCCGCGCCCCGCATCGCGGACGCGAAGGACTCCACGTCCGCCAGGTCGCCTTTGACGAGCTCCACCGGCACGCCGGCCAGCAGCTTCCAGGCCCTTTCGGGCGAGCGTACCAGTGCCTTCACCTTCACTCCGCGTGACGCGAGCAGGCGGACCAGGTTGTTTCCGAGCAGTCCGGTGCTTCCGGTAACGAATGCCGTCTTCATGGATGGAACCTCCGTGCGAGCGGGTGCCCGGCGCGGGCTCCCTCGTTGACACCAGGGGTATCTCCCTGGTGCGCTACACGCCACACGGGCAAATGGGTGTTGCATCCATGCAAGGGCCTCCGAATGAACTGGGATGACCTCCGCTACCTCCTCACCGTGGAGCGAGCCGGCTCGCTGTCCGCGGCCGCTCGCGCGCTGGGCGTCGTCACCTCCACCGTGGGTCGCCGGATGACGGCGCTGGAGCGGCGCCTGGGCACCCGGCTGCTCGCCCGCGTCCCCGAGGGCGTCCGGCTTACACCCGAGGGCCGCGCGCTGGTGCGCACCGCCGCGGCCATCGAGTCGCAGCTCCACAGCGCCGAGCGGGGGTTGAAGCACGAAGAGGGGCAGCTCGAGGGGCCGGTGCGTCTGACCATCGGGGATGGGTTCATGGCGTTCCTCAACCCCTGGCTGGCGCGCTTCCGGGAGCGACACCCGGGGGTGCGCGTGGAGCTGTCCGTCGACACGAGGTTGGTGGACCTGGCGCGCCAGGAGGCGGACCTGGGCGTGCGCACCGTACGTCCCAAGGGAGACTCGCTGGTGGCGCGCAAGGTGGGGCAGTTGGCCTGGAGGCTCTATGCCAGCTCTCGCTACCTGGAGCGCGCCGCGCCCCTGCGCGAACCGGAAGACCTGGCGGGGCATGCGGTCGTGGGCTTCGACGCGGCGCTCTCGCGCATGCAGCAGCTCCGCTGGTTGGAAGAGCGGGGCGCCGGGCGCTTCGTCTTTCGCAGCAACGCGGCCTTGGCCGTAGCAGGCGCGGTGGCCGCCCACCAGGGAGTGGCGGCGCTGCCTTGTGCGCTGGCCAGTCTCTACCCGGAGCTGCGGCCCGTCCTCCCGGAGGTGGAGCTGCCCCTGGAGGACGTGTGGCTCGTGGCCTCGCGCGAGGCCCGGAAGGTGCCGCGGGTGCGCGCGTTGATGGGCTTTCTCGCCGAGCAGTTCGAGGAATCACGCTCCGTGATGCTGGGCGTGCGCTGAGCCGACGCAAACAGGGGCCGGGGAGGAGAGTCCCGTGGCACGCGTGCTAAGTAAGCAGCCCGCATGCGAACCCTTCTCTCCGTTCCCGTCCTCCTCGCCGTCGCCACGGGCTGTGCCACCACCCAGGGCGCAACCTCTCCAGCGGTCGAGTCCGCTCCCGCGGCGGCTCCTGCCGCCAAGGCGCCGGCCAAGGAGTTCTCCATGCGCACCTACTACATGGGCCTCCTGCGTCGCGGGCCGGCGTGGACGAAGGAGCGCACGCCGGAGGCCATCGCGGACGGCAAGGGGCACATGGCCAACATCGAGCGGCTGGCGAAGTGCGGGAAGCTGGTCCTCGCCGGCCCCTTCGGCTGGGGAGACGAAGCACCGGCGGACGCCCTGGCCGGCATCTTCATCTTCGACGTGGCCACCCGCGAGGAGGCGCTCGCCCTCTCCCAGCAGGACCCGGCCGTGAAGTCTGGCCGCTTCACCATCGAGGTGCTGCCCTGGTACGGCCCCACCGGCCTCACGTACGAAGGCCACATCCCCGCCGACCCCAACGTGTCCTGCACGCCGTAGCGCGCGGCCCGCACGCGGCGGATGTTGCCTACGAAGTCCCCTGGCGCCCGCCCAGGCCTCGCGTGTCGCGGGCTGCCTCCTCGAGCTCGCGGTAGAACCCCTTCATCGCCTCGACGATCTGCTCGGGCTGGTCGAGCGGCGCGGCGTGGCCGGAGTCCTTCAGCTCCTGGAGACGGGCGTTCCCGAGCATGTCGACATACGCCTTCTTCACGGACAGCGGTGTGTAGTCACGATCCGAGGCGAGGACCAGGACAGGACACGAGATGTCCTTGAGACGATCCTGGACGGTCCAGCCGACGAGCCCACGGGTCGCGCGCAGATAGGCGTCCGGCTCGTTGGCCCCGAGCGACTCCACGACCCGGCGCCGTAGCTCCGCCTGCTCCGGCTTGGGAAAGAGCTTCGGCGCGAGGACCCTGGCCAGGGTCCTCGGTCCGAGGAGCTTCAGGACCGCCATCCGCAGCGCGAACGAGAGCTTCCGGCGCGGCGTCCGCGGAACCATGTCTGGCCCGCTGTTGATGACGACCAGGCTGCGCACGAGCCCCGGGCGATCCACCGCGAGCTGGAAGCCGATCATCCCTCCCATCGAGAGGCCGACGACATCCACGCGGGCCAGGCCCAGCCGGTCGCAGAAGGCCGCGATATCCCGAGCGAAGAGCGGCACCCCGTAGGGCCCCTCCGGCTTGTCGCTGCGCCCGTGGCCCCGGATGTCGGGAACGATGACGCGGCGGTGGGTGGCGAGCCGGGGCGCCACGAGCTCCCAATCCTGTCCCGAGGAGCCGAGTCCGTGGAGGAGCAGGACTGGCGCGCCCGCGCCGGACTCCTCGAAGTGAAGGGATGGGCCATCGAGCTGGAGCCTGGGCATGGTGGGACCTCGAGTCCGGCCAACGCCTGAACGAGCACGCGTTCAGCCGAACAATTGATCAGGACCTTCAGGTGATGTTATGGAGTCTACGTGAGCGAACGTTCGTTCAGCAAGGACGGTCATGTGTCCCCGAGCTGGCGCTCCGCATGCTGGGAGGACGCGGATGAAGTGCCCACGCTGAAGCAGGTGGCAGGGAGAGGACCATGAATCGGAGTGATGGCGTTGTCGCGCGCATCGGTGTGTTGTTGCTCGTGCTTGTCGCGCTGTCTGGAGCCCCGGCCCACGCCGGCTCGTGGGTTCATGGCACCTACGTGAATGCCTGGGGCTCCCGAGGCTTCCAGCTCTGGGTCCCGACCGGTTATCAGCCGGGACAGGCGCTCCCGCTGGTGGTGGCGCTGCACGGCTGCCTCCAGAATCCCGATCAATTCGCCGGCCTCTCGCGGCTGAATCAGAAAGCGGACGCGGAGAAATTCCTGGTGCTCTACCCGAACCAGGCGACGATCACCAATGGCACACAATGTTGGAATTTCATGATCGCCACCAACCAGGAGCGTGGCCTCGGTGAGCCCTCCATCATCGTGGGCATGGTGGGCTGGGTGAAGAGTCATTACGCGGTGGACACCCACCGCGTCTATGTCGGGGGAGTCTCCGCGGGCGCGGTCATGACCAGCATCCTGCTCGCCTGCTATTCGGATGTGTTCGCCGCCGGCATGGTGGGGGCCGGGGCGATGTACAAGGCGGCGACCACCGCCTCCGGCAGCGTCTATGCCATGGTCTTCGGTAGCATCTACCACCCCGATGACCGGGGCCGTGACGCCTGGGAGTGCTCGGGCAGGCCTCGCTGGCAGGTGCCCGTGCTCGTCCTCCACGGCACCGAGGATACCGTCGTCAACCCGATCAACGGCGAGCAGGTGGTGCGGCAGTTCCTGCAGACCAACGATTACGGTGATGACGGTGCCAATAACGACAGCGTGCCCTACGCGCCCACTCGCGTCTGGTATGGCAGCGTGCCCGGCGGTCGCGGTTACACCGTCAAGGATTACGAATACGCCGGCCGTCTGCTGGTCCAGAAGTACGAGCTCCAGGGCATGGATCACGCCTGGCCCGGTGGAGATCCCTCCTACCTGTTCTCGGACCCCTCCGGTCCCGATGCCACCTCCATCATGTGGGACTTCCTGAAACAGCACTCGCGTTGATCTGGATTCGAGGTCCAGACGTCAGGCGAGCGCGTGAGGCCACTCTTAGGGGACCGGGGTCAGCAGGGCGCCCCCCCGCTCGGTCTCCACGGCAATCTGGCCGCGATCATTGATGGCCCGGGCATGGCGGAGGGGCGCTCCCCGCTGAACCACCAGCCCCGAGAGATCCATCGCGGTGCCGTCCAGCCATAGAAAGGCGCGAGGAGGGGACAGCGGCCTGCCGGGCCGCGCCTCCGCATGGCCTACTACCTGGCCGTGCCGGTTCACGTCGGAAACCCGCATGGCCAGATCGAAGTTCGGAGGGAGGTACGTCATGGTCCCGGCCTTCCACACGAAGGCGCCGTCGTCGTTGTTCCCCACGATCGTGCCTTCCTCGCTCACGGCCACCGCCTGGCCCGAGCCCATCTTCACGGACAGACTCGAGAGTTGCCCCTCGTGGAGCAGGAATGGCACGTCAATCCCGGAGGCCGGGGTGTAGAAACCCACGACGTCTCCCTGGGGATTGATGTCCAGGGCGTAGGCCGCGCGTCCCGTGAATGTACCCAATTCGCTCAGCTGGCCGTTGCGCCAGAGCATCGCACGCGCCGGCTCCCCGCCAGTCATCCACAAGGCGTTGGTGTAGCCGGCTACCTCGCCCTGATTGTTGATCGCGACCGCGTGTGTGTGTTCCTCGAGGCCTGGCGCCAGATCGGTCATCTGTCCGTCCCGCCACGAGAACGGGTGGATGAGGTTGGGGATCGTGTTTGGCTTGGAATTGAAGGAGCCCACCACCTGGCCGTTGTCATTCACGTCCCACGCCACGCTCTCGGGAATGCCCAGCTCGATCACCGCCCCGTCCTTCCAGAGGAAGGCACGCCCGGTGAACGGGTGCCCATCAAGGCTCCCCACCACGTGCCCGTGCTCGTTCAGGTTCGTCACCAGCACGCGCTCCCAAGGCCGCGGCGAACTGAACTCCGTCAGCGTGTATCCCTTTGCGACCACCAACGGAACTTCCCGGTGGGTGCCGCTGAAGGTAGCGGTCACGGTCACACGCCCCGGTGCCAACGCCGTCACCTGGGTGCTCCTTCCGCTGGTGTGGGTGATGGCCGCGAGGGTGGGGTCGGAGGTGGACCAGCGGATTTCCGAGGCGGAGCCCGGAATCTCGGTGGAGGTGCTGTCCAACGCAGCGGCCGACAGGTCCAGGGTTCGGCCCACCGCGAGCGCGGGGATATAGGGCGCGTCGATGGTGACGTCGATGGACCACACCATCAGGTTCCTGGCCTTGACCGGGTCGGGGTTGTCGCCGCCACCGCTATTACCTCCGTCACCACCGCAGGCGGACGCGCAGAGCATCAGGACCACGAGGAAGGGAGCCGGCGTGATACGCATGGGGAACCTCTCGATTCCGTAGATGGGAAGTCCGCGTATCGTAGGGCACAAACAGTCTCCCCTGGGCTGGAGGCCGTGCCTCTGACGTCCCCCTCGGGCCGGGGTGTTCGCGGAAGGAGACGGTGAGGACGAAGCCGGAGACGGTCGCGGGCGCCTTGCACGCGGAGCGAGGGGGCGGAGTGAGCGGCCCGACATTTGCTCAGGCGGCGGGGCGGGGGCGATTGACGTGCGCGCTGGCTCATCCCAGGCTCTGGGCAATGGCACAGCGCACACAGGAGCGTGGAGGAGGCTTCCCCCGGGCGCCCACGCAAGAAGAGTGGGAGCGGATGAGTGTGGAGGAGCAGGGGCAGGTGGTGGAGTCACTTCCTGGCGAGGTGACCTGGGACGAGATGGCGATGCCGGAGGGGGACCTGCACTCCCAGGCGAAGCTGGAGACGCTGGATGTGCTCCGAGGCTTCTTCTCCCGGCAGCGGCGGCAGGTGTACCTGGGCACGGAACTGCCGGTGTACTACCCGGGGGAGAGACGCTTCGCGCCGGACCTGCTGGTGGTGCGGGATGTGGAGACGCACCCGCGCAACAAGTGGGTGGTGAGCTACGAGGGCAAGGGGTTGGAGTGGGTGATGGAGGTCCACGTGGGCGGCGATCGCAAGAAGGACGCCGAGTACAACGTGGAGCGCTATGCCCGGCTGGGCATTCCCGAGTACTTCATCTACGACCGGGCGCGGGAGCGGCTGGAGGCGTACCGGCTGCCCTCTGCCGAGGCGAGGCGGTACGAGCGCGTTCCCCTGGAAGAGGGCCGCTACCGATCGGAAGTGCTGGGACTGGAGTTCGAGTTGGCGGGGGGGAAGCTGCGGCTGTGGGTGGGCAACGCGCGGCTGCTGGAGTCCCATGAGCTGCTGGAGCAGGAGCAGCGGCTGCGCGAAGAGGAGGCGCGGCGGAGGCAGGAGGCGGAGCGGGGACGCGAGGAGGCGGAGCGGCGCCTGGCGGAGCTCCAGGCCGAGTTGGAGCGGCTGCGAGGGAGCACCAGGTCCGCCACGTGAAACTCCATCAACCTGCGAGACCACCCACCGGGGGCCCTCAACCTGGAGCCGAGCCAGCGTTCTCTTGTGCGGCAATGTCCTGATAAGCTGAGCACCGTTGATTCGCGCCCCTTCCATCTGTCTCCTGCCGGGCCTGGCCCTTCTGCTCTGTGCGGCGGTGTGCCCGCTGTCCGCCCACGCGGGCCCGCAGTCTCTTCTGGCGGGCTGTACGGCGGAGCCGTTCGGCGGTGAGGGGTGGAGCTACAAGTGCGGTGACTTCAGTGCCATCCTCTCGGACCACGCGGGCGTCTCCGCCCAGAGGCTGTGGCAGCGCAGCCGCCGCACCTTCCAGAGACAGGCCGAGGGGGGAGTGACGTTCAAGGAGGTGAAGGCCACGCTGGCGGGCCGCAAGGTGCGCCTCCTGCGCATGCGTGCGAAGGGGCCCGAGGCGCAGGAGGCATCGGTGTTCGCCGTCGTGCCGGTGAAGGGAAAGGGGGCGCGGCGGGTCCTCTGCACGGCCCGCGGCACGCCGGAGCCGCAGTCCCGCTGTGGGCGGGTGCTGGAGCAGCTCGCGGCGCAACCCTGGAGGGCCCTCCCCGAGGAGGGGGTGGCCGTGGCGCAATCGGATGCCGCGCTGGCGGGCCGGGAGCTCGTCGCGCCCGACGGGTGCAACCTCACGGCGGAGAATGGCAGCGGCCGGATCGAGTGCGGCGACGGCTCACGGCTCGATTGGACCCGGCTCTCCGATGCCTCCCGCCTGCGGGACTCCGTGCGGGAGGGCATGCTGACGTTCAAGGACGTCCCCCGGGCGAGCTACCTGGAGTCGCGCCTTCCCTGCGCCATCGACGGCGCCAGGACGGAGTGCACGTACCTGCGCATGCTCGACTCGAGTGAACGGCGGGAAGCGTACTTCGCGGGTGCGGTGGTGCGCGGGATGCCGACTGTCATCTCGTGCATCGCGGGAAGGTCCTCGCGGCTGTTGCCCCAGGCGTGCCAACAGGTCCTCAGCATCCATTGAGCATGAGCCTGCCCCGCCAACAGGTTGGAGTAGTCCGCTCGGTATCGCTATCTCGTTCTGGCTTCCTTGAAGTCGACCCGCATATCGCGAATCGGAAGCTCGCGCGTGCGCTCTTCTGTGCCGCTTTCCGTCCTGAGCTGGTACCGGTCAATGACGTAAGGTAGGCCTTCTGCCCCCAGGATGTGCGGCGCGTTCGCCAGCTGAAAATGCAAGTGTGGCTCGCGGGAGTCACCGGAGTTTCCGATACGGCCCAATAGTTGGCCCCGTCGCACGCGCTCGCCTTTCTTCACGGCAATGCTGCCCGCCTGCAGATGGGCGTAATACGCGAACTGTCCGCCGCCCAGGTCCAGGACGACACGATTTCCTGGGGCCGACTCCATCGTGACAGGCACGGCCGTACTGAACCCCGCCGAGGTACGAGGCACATTGTCCGGCATACCATCCACGGTGCTGACGACCGTGCCTTCGGCCACCGCCAGGACGTCTTGGGCATAGGCATGGTAGGAGCGGACGTCGCGCGCATCGCCGGCGAACGAGGCGTCGTCTTTGACCCGCTTCCAGTCGATGGAGTAACGGCGGGAAATCCGGGCAGCACCGTCTGTCGTGAACAGTCCCAGCCGGTGGTGGGAGGTATTGCTCGGCCCGTTCGCGGCGATCCAGCCCGCCCCCGAGACAGGCGGTGCCAGTACTCGCAGCGGCGTATGCGCAACCTCGACGTCCGTGCTCTCGAGAACGGCATTCTCGAGGACAACACGGTGACGCAGCCTGCGCGGAACCTGCGAGCCCTTCTCGAACGCCAGGCAGATAAATGCGACGGCAGCCCGACCGCCTGCGAGCCGGACGCCGTCGTCTCCTTCGCCGGACGCGGCTTCGCTGCCGAACGGCATCAACAGCGACTGCAGTTGCTGCGCCTCGAATGCCGCGATCGGCTTTGCACCCGGAGCATCCACGGCGAGGACTTCAATTCCGCTTATCTTCATCGCGGCATCCGAGAAGTTCTGCAGATGCACTTCGTAGATCAGGTAATTGTGGCCTGCGCTGGGAAACGCCGTCGGTTCGAACGGTGTGCGGATCTGGAGTTGGGGCGGGGGAAAGACGGGGGCGTTACTCGTGACGGCTGGACGAGCAGCCGCGGACGGCCCGGCCATCCGGCAACCATCTGCCGGCTCCGCGAATGTCGCGGCCTCGGCGCTTATAGAGGTCGAGGCTGCCAGCAGCATTGAAGTCAGCCCACAGCGGTAGAGTAGATGGGTCGGCATCTTCCAGTCATCGGTTGTCAGGATTGCGCGTAATGTAGCGGAGCCTGGGCCGCGGATGCGGACGTTCTGCGCGCCGAACAGGAAATCTCAAGCCGCATTGACGTGACGGTCAAACGCCCGACGCATTGCATCCGCCGAGTTTTGTCCCAGGGTCAGTCCGCCCTCGACGCGACGAGGGCGATGTTGCGTGGGGAGAGGCGCGGTTCGAAGACCTGCAGGAGCTTCGGCTCCGCCTTGCAGGTGACTCCGCACTTCCACTCGCTGGTGCTGGACGGCGTCTTCGTGCCGCGGGAGGGCGGCGTGCGCTTCGAGGCGTTGCCGCCGCCCACGCAAGGTGAGGTGGAGCAGTTGCTGAGGGTGGTGCGTCATCGGGCGCTACGCCTGCTGGAGGTTGGCCGGGAACCCGTCACCTGGCGTCTGCGATGCGATCGAGCAGCTCGCTCAGCAGCAAGCGCTCGCCCTGGGTGAGCACCGTGATCCGGTCAAGGGAGGCGCGCAGCGCCGCGGCCACCGCGTGGACATCTGCGTTCGCGGGTATCGCCGCCTCGCTCGTGATCGCGGCCACAACCGCCTCGCGCGCGGCATCGGCGAGTCCGAGGTCGCGTTGCCCTTCGGGCTGGCGCAGGAGTGTGAGCACGACCCCGGTGCCCATCGCAGTGACGAGGCCGAGCGCCCGCTCCTCACTGACCCGCAGCCGGCCCGCGAGCGCGATGTTCCGGATGCGCCGTCGCAGCACATCTTCCCCGTCGCCGACGGCAGCAGGCTGCCGAGCCGGATGAGGATCGCTGCTCATGATCGCGAACAGCCCGGGATGGCTGAGGCCGAACGCGACGTGCATGTCCCAGCCATCGCGAAAGTCCTGAAGCGGGTCGGGGTGCGGCGTGAGCGCGGCCTTCTTCGACACGTAGCTCTTCAACACGTGCTCGGTGACGGCCGAGAGGAGGCCGCGCTTGTCGCCGAAGAGCCGGTAGATGGTCGGCGCCTGCACACCGGCGGCGGCGGCCACGGCCCGCGTGGTCGCGGCATCGGGACCTCCGGAGGAGATGAGCTCCGCGGCGGCCTCGATGATGCGCGCTCGCACATCAGGGCCCTCGGCATCTTCGGCGGCGAACTTCTCGCGGTCCTCCATGGGGATGGAGATAGCACGCCCTGTCAGTAACGGCGATAACGAAGACTTGATAACGGCGTTAATGCTAGCTATGTTATCGATGGTAACGCGATGGCGTTACCAGTGTTAACCCAAGGGGCGTTCAATGATCGTCGTGACCGGAGCGACAGGGCAGCTCGGCCGTCTCATCGTGGAGAAACTCGTCACCCGCGTCCCGGTGGACCGGGTCGCCGTCAGTGTCCGGGATGTGCAGAATGCCGAGGATCTGGCGGCACGCGGCGTCCGAGTGCGCAGAGGCGACTTCACGGAGCCGAAGAGCCTCGCGCACGCCTTCGAGGGCGCGTCCCAGGTCCTGATCGTCTCGTCGAATGCGGCCGCGCATGGCGGCGATCCCCTCGCCCAACATCGCTCCGCCATCGACGCCGCACGTTCTGCCGGCGCGCGGCGCATCGTCTACACGAGCCACATGGCCGCGAGTCGTTCGTCGGCGTTTCCGCCGATGCTCGACCATGCGGCGACGGAGCAGATGCTGGGCGAGTCCGGCCTGGCGTGGACCGCGCTTCGCAACGGTTTCTACGCCGCGAGTGGGATGTTCCTGCTGGAGCGGGGCCTGAAGGCGGGAGTCCTTGAGGCGCCCGCGGACGGAAAGGTCTCCTGGACCACGCACTCAGACCTGGCGGAGGCGGCCGCGGTCATTCTGGCGAACGAGGGTCAGTACGACGGGCCGACGCCGTCGCTCACGGCCGGGCAGGCGCTCGACTTCGGAGAGCTGTGCGACATCGCGTCGAGCGTCCTCGGACGTCCGATTCGTCGAAGCATTGTATCGGAAGAGGAGATGCGCGCGAAGCTCACGGCGTCCGGAATGCCCGCGCCCGTGGTCGCCATCTCGCTTGGCCTCTACCGCGCGAGCCGCAACGGCGAGTTCGCGGCCGTCGAGCCCACGCTGCGGAAGTTGCTCGGGCGTGCACCGACGAGCATGCGCGAGGTGATTGCCGAGAAGCTGAGCCGAGCGGCTTAGCAGGTCGCGCTGATACCGGCTAACGCCTTGCCCACATCGGTTCGTTCTGCCGCTCCATCTCTGGTACCTCCCGCCGGGGAGGAGGCGGGGCCGCAGGGCTCCTCGAAGGTGGAAGCCCGAGGGGCATCGGCGTAGAGCCGCGCGTAGGCTCGCAGCAGGTCGAAGAATTCTTCCTATGCTCGGACATTCATGGCGGAAACCTGACCTCCGCTGGTGGCTGCCTTGCGATTGCGGCGCTGTTCGCCGGCGCGTTCTACCTGTCACGGCGACGAGGTGCAGCGCGGCCCGAAACGTTCCGCCGGGTTGGAACTGTTACGGCGTGTAGCGTCCCTGGTACCTCCGCCTCGGGCACACCTCACGAGGTTCCACGGCATCTTTGCTCCAGGCGCGCAACTGCGGCCAGTTCTGGTCGACCCGACCCGGCTCGCCCGTCGTCAGTGGCCCCTCCTCGGACTCAGTGACGACGGCCCGAGCCCGGCTCCGTCAGCTCCACCGACATCGACATCGACAGGTCCTTCCGGTCCGCCGGCTGGAACGATGCGGCGCGGACCGACTGTGCCTCACAGCCGCACGAGCAGCTCGCGGAGGATGGTGAAGCCCTGCCGGAAGTCCTCCAGCCGGGCCTGCTCGTTGGGCGCGTGGTAGTAGGTCATGTCGCCGAAGCCCGTGATCTGCACGTCGCAGCCCTGGCGCTGCAAGTCCCTCACGAGCGGCAGCGAGCCGGTGAGCGAGAACGGCGTGGGCGCCACGCCGCGCACCGCCTGAATCGCCTCCTTCAGTGCCTGGAGCCCCGGCGAGTCCAGCCGGCAGGCGATGCCCTCCATCCCACTGCCCGGAAAGCGGAACTCCAGCGTGTGAGCACCAGGCAGGGGCGGGACTCGTTGCCGGGGGCGGCCAGGGACTCTCATGGCGGCGGATTGGAACCGAGCCCCCAGCGGAAGTCACCGGAAACGACGATGCCGGTGTGCGGTGGAGCGCTCCGGCATCGGTGCCACGCTCGAAGTCGGACGGATGCGTCAGGGCGTGGCGCTGGCCGAGCCAGGCAGCCAGGCGTGACGTCCGCCATGCTCGAGCGGGCGTGGGAGATACCACCCCTGGTGGAGCCCACGCGGACGGCAGTGGAAGCGAAGGCGCGCGAGCTGCACGAACTGATGAGTCGGCTGTGGGTGGAGCTCGACCGGCCCTGCTCGGAGAAGGTGTTCAGCCAGGCGCTGCGATTCGCCGAGCGACGCGTTGCGGCGGCGGAGCCTGGACGGGCCGTGCTCGTCCACGGCGATCCGGCGCCCCTTTCTCGCGACGGCCGAGATGCTCCTCGATTGACCGAGGGCACGCGGTGATCGGTGAGCCTTCTCGCAGGTCTTCGCGCGAAAGGCACCTTGCGGTAGAGAGATTGCCCATGCACAAGAGCCGATGCACCAACTGCAACGCGCCCCTGGTCGAAGGCACCATCTACTGCGACCACTGTGACCTGGGCCCGGGTGGGGTCGCACGTCCTCCACCGCCCGCCCCCTCCGCGGTGACGAAGGCCGCCAGCGGCGGGGTGACCTTCATCATCGGCCTCGTGCTGTTCCTCTCGCGGCAGCTCTGGCGTCTGGCCGTGTGGCTCGTGCCGCCGTGGTCCCGTGGGACCAAGATCGCCCTGGGCATCGTGGGGCTGACGTGCGTCGGTTTCGTGGGAGTCGGGGTGGTGCTCCACGAGACGGTGTACTCCATCCGGATGGATGCGCCACGGTACAGCGCCAACCCACTCCCTCCCGGGCAGCGTCCGCTCGAGGCCATCGAGCCGGCGAAGGTGGTCCTGGACATGCGCGACACTCCCGACCGGACCCTCGAGCAACGCAAGCAGCTGTGGCGGGAGAAGTACGAGGGGCACTGGGTGTCCTGGAAGGGAACCGTGGACACGGTGTATCCCAGTATCGGTCGTCTCCAGTTGCTACCCGTGGGCGACCTGCGCTTCCAGTTGGAGGTGGACTTCGACCCCATTCACCAGGCCCGGCTGGAGAAACTGCAGAAGGGACAGGAGGTCCGCGTGAGCGGCATGCTGTGGGGTTACTACTTCAACATCGACACGCTCCGGCTCTCCGAGGGCGCGCTGGTGGACGAGAGCGTACCTGGACTCGTCAAGGAGGGGCCTCCGTAGGTGATGCCCTCCGGCAAGTAAGCCTTTGCCGCGTGGGTCGCTCCACCGGCTGCCTTCTGGGCTCGGGTGCTGTCTCACGCACTTCCGTTGGCACCCTGGAAACCGGACCCATAGCTTTGACGATGAGCGCGTCGGTCCACGCGCAACCCTCGTTCGCCAGCCCATGCCTGGCGCGCCAGGAGGGCAAAGGGGAGTCCTCTCCTCGGACAGCGGGTCCGCATCGCACTCGCTTCTCGAGCGGGCGACGAGCGCATGGGGCTTCTCGCGCCGCGAGAGGTGGGCGATGACCCTCAAGAAGAATTTGAAGAAGCGCGTCCGCGCACGTCAGGAGAAGACGGGCGAGTCCTACACGACCGCGCGGATGCACGTGCTGAACCAGGAACAGGCCAGGGGACCGAAGGTGAGCCAGGTGTCACTCCGGGAGGTGACTCCGCTGGTCGAGGAGGTGGGGCTGAAGGGCCAGGCGTTCCTCATGCCACGCTTCCCCGAGTCGCTCACCCGGCCGGCCCTGAAGCGCCTGCGCGAGTTGCTCCTGGCCACCAGGGACGAGCCCGCGACGCAGCGGATGCGCGCGGTGCTCCTGGACGGAGAGCCCGACACGCTGGACTTCGCATCCCTCTCCCGGGAGTGGATACAGACGCAAGTGTTCCGCGGCGGCAAGGTGGCCCGCCATCTGCTCGGCGAGGACTTCTCAGGCTTCCTCACCACCGACAGGTGGAGCGCCTACGAGTGGGTGGACGCGGGGCTGCGGCAGCTGTGCCAGGCACACCTCACCCGCGACTTCCAGGGCTTCATCGACAGGGCGGCCGGGGCGGGCGCATAGGCCGGGAGCTCATGCGCGAGCGCAACCGCTTCTTCAAATGGTACCACCGCGTGCGCGACGGCACCCTGTCACGCGAGCAATTCGAAAAGCGCATGCGCGGGGTGGAACGTACAGTCGGCCAACTGCTGCGCGAGGCGGCGCGGCGGGCGGAGAAGAGGACGGCCGGCATGGCCCGGGAAATCCTCCAGTGGGAGAAGTGTCTCTGGACGTTTGTCGATGTGCCGGGCCTGGAGCCCACCAGCAACTTCGGCGAGCGCTGCATCCGGCACGCCATCATGTACAGGAAGACGTCCTTCGGCACCCAGAGCGAGTGCTCCGGCGGCCCCCGTCAGCGGCACTCCTCGGCTCCTCCGCTCCAGCCCTCACCCTCCACATCGTCTCTCTCCCGCCTATACGCACAAGACGAGGGGCTCCATCACATTTGAAGGTGTCCCTCTTCGGGAGATTTCAGGGTTCGTCCAGTGATGCCGCTCCCTCGTGCCCTCTCACGTGTCCCTCCTTTTCTGCGACGAGAGCATGAATGGCGAGGTGAAGGTGACTCCGACGATGTCAGCAGCACAAATCCTCGAAGCATTCCACGCGAGTGGAGGGTAGGTAACTGATGCGCGAGGCCCACCGGCCCCGAGAAGATGTCAAACACCTCGTACTGGTGGTCGACTCATCTGCTTACCGCTCATGCTCCTGAAACGACGACTCCGGCCGCACCGGGCCCTCCTGCTGTCGCTCCCCTTCGCCCTCCTGTTCGTCGCCGCGTTCGTGCCCCTGAGATGGGAGGGGGAGAGGACGGCGTACGATGCCTACCATCCCCTCCGGGCTCCTACCGCACCGGAGGTCGCCGCGCTCCTGTCCTCCTGGCTGAGGGATGGGAGTCCGGGTGCGGCGCTCGTGTGGATGGATGCGGAGACCGTCATCTTCCGCACGGGCTACTACCTGCTGCCTGGAACCGAGGGCCCTGAAAGTGTGGGGACGGTGACCTGGGCAGGAAGGCCGTATCGCCTGATCTCCGCCAACTGGAGCTCCGCCTGTTCCGAGCACCGCCTCGACAGGGCGCCCTTGGAGAAGGAACTCGGGCGTCCCTTGACGGATGCGGATGTCCACCCGTCCTTCCTCGCGGACCGGCCGGTCTCCTTCGCGAGCGAGCAGGTCCCGCTGTACTTCTTCACCGAGGTGGGCTTCCTCACGCTGCTCCTGGCGTCGCTGCTCTTCTTCCTGAGCCGGAGTGGGAGCGGGTGGTGGGTGATTCCCCTCGTGACGGTCCATGCCGTGCTCGTTCTTCTCCTGGTGCCCCTCTACTCCCCCGCATTCCTCGACGCCGACACGTTCTACCAACGTATCGCGGTGGAGGCCCTCTGGGACGGGTGCCTCATGGCGCTCTTGCCTCTGCTGCTGGGCTGCGTCGTGTGCTTCGTGGGCCTTGGACTGAGGCGAGGCGGGGAGCGCCAAGGCGCTGGCAACCAGCCGATGCCTTAGATCACGCGCCCCATGGGAGGACTCGCGCGGGGCAGGGTGACGGTGACGCGGGTGCGGGCGTTCTCGCTGCTCAGGGTGAGGCGGGCGCCGCCCGCGTAGGCCAGGGCGAGCCGGCGCTCCACCGTGGGCAGGCCGCTGCTGCCCTCGCGGGGGCCGCGCGAGGCGCCGGGATTCTCCAGGGTGAAGACGAGCGTGTTACCTCCGCCTCGGGCAAACCTCACGAGGTTCCACGGCGTCTTTGCTCCAGGCGCGCAACTGCGGCCAGTTCTGGTCCCCCAAGCCGGAGCGGAGGAGGCGAGAGTGGCGCCCCAGGCAGCGGGCAGCAAGGAGCCGATGAAGGAGAAGACGCCGCGAGGAGACTGGGCCGAGTTGCTCAGGAGGACGTTCGACTTCGACGTGTTCGCCAGCGTGAGGTGTGGCGGCAGGCGGCGAGTGCTGGCGTACGTGAAGGAGGCGGGAGGGGTGCGAGCGATTGTGGAGCACCTCTCGGCTCCTCCGCTCCAGCCCTCACCCTCCACATGGTCTCTATCCCGCCTATACGCCATGGTTGAGTCATGCGGGTTCCCTGCTCGCGTCACGGTGTCAACCGCACCGGGTTCTTCCGCGAACGTCGCGCGATGAGCAGGTCGATGCGCGAGCCGACGCGGAGGCGTTCGTCGACGTGAGCGTCACCTGCTGGCCCACGATGGACGTATAGGAAGGACAGGAGCCCTGTTACACCTGGGGGAGACCAACGGCATGGCGGAGCAGAACCGAAGTCCTGGGGTGGGGGAGGGCGGCGGTACGCAGCTCGACGGCAGGCGGAGCGCGCTGGGCCGGCCGTGGCGGCCGTCGCGCGTGGTGGTGCTGTTGCTCCTCGCGCTGCAGGCGGCGTGCGCGACGGGCTATCCCATGGGGGGGATGCTGGCTGGCGGTGCTCGTCATCGGTGGCGGGTGCAGCGTGCGAGTCCCAGGCCACACGAGATGGCGGGCCAAGCCCAGGCGGCGTCCGCAACGACGACCGGGGAGGTCGTTACGGACCCGGAGGGCACTGACGCGCAAGCAGAGGAGCGCGAGGCCGGTGTGCCGGTGGAGGCGGACACGGGCCAGGTTGCCGGAGCGGCAGAGCGGGCCCGGCATCGTGCGCGGCGCGTGAGCAAGGGGGACGACGAGGAGATCCTGGAGGGGAAGGGCGTTGGATGGCCCGATGGAGTAGGCGACGGACGGCCCTTCGAGGTGCCCATGACGCTCGACTAATGGGCTTCAGGAAGTTAGGTGAAGACGGAGGCGTTGGAGCCAGAGGAGGGTATCTCCCATGGCTTGGCGGCCCAAGAGGCTCATGGTGCATACCGGCGCCGAATACCTTCAACCCGCGCTTGCGAGCCAGGGTGTCATCAAGAGTGAGCGGCATGAGGCCCGGCGCCAGCAAGGGCACACCCTTCACCACCGTCACCAACGAGCAGCGCGTGGGCGTCGTCATGCTGGTGCCCATTTGCAGTACCAGTTGCAGGAACATGTCGGGCAGCATCATGGCGGGCCTCCCTGTCGGGCCAAGGCGTTGTCTGACCCGTTCAGCAACCCACCTCTCCCGTCAGCTTCTCCTGCATGACTTCTAATGTCCTGCCTACGCGCTCTCCAGCTTCGCTCCCCTGTGCCATCTTCAGGCAAGCTGGAAGGCGCCACCGGGAGCGAGGGCCCCTCAGCCCACCTGCTCATCCGCTGCTCGCTCCTTCTGGTCGCTCAAAACTGCGAAACTCGAACTCAGCGCCTCTTCCGCTTTTCTCCTTCCCGCCGCGTGTTGTGCTGGGTCGCGTCGCTCGAGTTCTTCGACACCCTCTCCGGGACTTGGGCCGCGATGCAGTCGCGGAACCAGCGCTGCGCGGGATGCGCATCGTTGCGCCGGTGCCAGGACAGGACGAAGACCGCGGGCGCCAACTCCACCGGCGGCGGCAAGACGCGAAGCGCGTGCGCCATCCCCGAGGCCTCGATCACCCCCTCCATCAGGGTCGCGATCATGTCCGAAGAGGCCACCAGCTTCGGCGCCGCGTACATCTGAGGGAGCGTCAGCCCGAGCCGGCGCTTCAGGCTACGCTTCGCGAGCTCCTCGTCCACGTGGCCGAAGCGATCGTTCTCGGGTGACACCAGCAGGTGTGACAGCGCGAGGAAGCCCTCGAGGTCGAGCGGTTTGCGGCCCGCCGGATGCTCCTTGCGCAGCACGCAGACGAAGCGCTCCTCGAACAAGGGACGCGTGAGGATCCGGTCGGTCGATGCCGGAGGCACCCCGACGGCAACGTCCGCTTCACCCGCATCCAACATGCCGATCGCGTCGTCCCGTGCCGTGAAGCCGCGCACGTGCAACGTGATGTGGGGCGCCACTGTGCGCAGGGCCAGGACCAAGCGCGGGAGCAGGACGAAGGCAGGATGCTCCTGCAAGGCAATCGTGAACGTCCCTGTCGAGGAGGCCGGCTCGAACACCTGGGTGAACTCCAGCGTGCGCTGGATTTGCGCCAGAGCGCGCGAGAGCGGCTCGGCCAGCTCGAGCGCTCGGGGCGTCGGCTGGAGCCCACTCGGAGCCCGCACGAAGAGCTCGTCGCGCAGGAGCGCGCGCAGCCGTGCCAGGGCGGCGCTCATCGCCGGCTGCGTCCTTCCGATCCGCGTCCCGGCCCGGGTGACGCTGCGCTCGGCCATGAGCGCGTCGAGGGCGACGAGCAGATTGAGATCGATGCCGTGCAAATCCATGCCGTGGATGATCACACATATTATCAATCGATTTCAATAATGATCCCAGCCCACCTATCTTGTCCTCGTCGGGAGCGTCCCAAACCCAACCACGAGGCGAAGACACGCATGAGAGAGAAAGACACGGCGCCGTCCCAGGTGACAGGGCTGACAGCCACCGAGCAGCGCTCCATCGAGATATTCTACCGCGCGTTCAACGAGCAGAATCCGGATCTTCTCGATGAAGCGCTGTCTACGAACTGGAAGGACATTCCGTTGGCACCCGATCAGGGCCCGGGACCCGAGGGGCTCAAACCCATCATCCGGGGCTTCATCGCGGCGTTTCCCGATCTCCAGATCTCCATCCAGGAAATCATTGGAGCGCCTGGCCGGGCCGGCGTGCGCGCCCTCATCACCGGCACGCACCAGGGGGAGTGGTTCGGCATCGCGCCCACCGGGAAGGCCATCCACGTCCCCATCCACGAGTTCCACCACCTCGAGAACGGTCGGATCACCCACACCTGGCACCTCGAGGACTGGTTCGGGATGCTCCACCAGGTCGGAGCCTGGCCCGCCCACTCCACCAACCCCTCGGAGGCCGTGTCATGAAGGCCGCTCGTATTCATGGTCATGGCGACCTCGGGAATGTGGTCATCGAGGACATCCCCACGCCGGAGTTCGGACCCGACGAAGTGCTGATCCGCGTCGAGGCGGCCAGCCTCAACCCGCTCGATCTCCTGCTCCTGGGGGGCAAGCGGCGCGAGGTCTTTCCCCTCTCCTTCCCCTACACGCTCGGCATCGATTTGGCCGGTACCGTCGAGGGCGCTGGCCCGCTCGCAGCGCGCTGGCGCAAGGGAGACCGGGTCATCGCGCGTCCGGATCCCGTGC
Source organism: Archangium lipolyticum (assembly GCF_024623785.1). NCBI lineage: Bacteria > Pseudomonadati > Myxococcota > Myxococcia > Myxococcales > Archangiaceae > Archangium > Archangium lipolyticum. The sequence goes on along the minus strand of NZ_JANKBZ010000001.1, from coordinate 451,552 downwards.
GCGGGGGCGCCTTCGCCCGATACGCCGTCGTTCCCGCGACGCATGTGGCCGCCGCTCCGGCCCACCTGTCGTTGAATGAAGCGGCCGGGCTGCCCACTGCGGCCGGTACTGCCTGGCAGGCCCTGTTCGAGACCGCCCGCCTGACGCGCGGTCAGACCGTGCTGATCCACGCGGGCGCGGGCGGCGTCGGCAGCTTCGCGGTGCAGCTCGCGAGGCTCGCGGGCGCCCGGACTATCGCCACGGCGTCGGGCCCCCAGGTGGAGCTCGTGCGGCGGCTAGGCGCGGACGAGGTGCTCGACTACCGGACGGAGGACTTCTCCACGACACTGTCCGGCGTCGACGTCGTGCTCGACACGGTCGGCGGGGAGACGCAGCAGCGCTCCTTCCCGGTCCTCCGCGCAGGCGGCGTTCTCGTCAGCATCACCACACCGCCGGATGAGGCGCTGGCGAAGGCGCACGCGGTGTCGGCCTCACGAATGAGCCACAAGACCGATGCCACGCGCCTCGGCCTGCTCTCCGGACTCTGCGACGCCGGCTCGCTCCAAGTCCTCGTGGACCGGAAACACCCGCTCGAGGAGCTGGAGCTCGCGCTTCGCCATCAGGCCTCGGGCCGAGCGCACGGAAAGATCATCCTGAAGCCAGACTGAGGGCACGGAGCGCAACTCCCCCGTTGAGCCCCGCCTGGTGTACAGCGAGACGCGTTCCGCGCTTCGTTCAACCCTGGCGGGCCCGGAACTCGAGGATGGCCTCGGCGGCGCGGTGGTAGCCCCCCGAACCGCGAACATCCTGCTGCATGGCCCGCACCTTCGTCCGGAACTCCGGCTCGCTCGAGACCCGGGCCACCGCCTGCTGGAGTTGCTCCACGGTGACGGTGTCCTTGTCCAGCGCGAGCCCCAGCCCCAGCTCGACGACCCGATGTGCGTTCAGGGGTTGCTCCGCCAGCTGTCAGGGGCTGTCTCCCGCGAGGGGGGCAGCCCCTTTTCCTGGGAGATCGCACCCGCGGCGGAGTGTTGTCCATCCGACGAGCCGTGGGGAGTGATCCGCGCCCCCTCGCTCGCTCCCCGGGTTTTGACGGCGGAAACGTTGGCTGGTGGGCGCCTCGGGCCCCGGAGATGCGAACTGCGCGCCACAGGTGAGGTCCGCTCCCTTGTGCGTGGGAAATCGCGTGCACACATCGTGGCCCCACACGGCTATGAATGCACGCACGCTTCCACTCTCCGCTTCCTTGGCGTTGCTGCTGACGGCGATGTCCGCCCAGGCGCAACAGCAGGTGTTGGACCCGGCCGCGGTGCGCCACCGGCTCTTCTCTCCAGAGGAGCACCTGGAGGTGTCCATCTCGGTGGGGCTGCCGGTGCGCGAGTACCTCACGGCGCACTACAACCTCAACGTTGGCGTGGCCTACAACCTCTTCAACACGTTCGGCCTGGAGGCGCGCGCTGGCTACGCGCTCAGCCGCCACACGGGCCTGGCGCGCTCCATCTCCGAGAGCTTCCTCAACCGTGAGGACAAGAAGATCACGGACGAGCTCGAGGACATGTGGCAGATGAATCTCCACGGCGTGGTGGGGGCCCGCTGGGCACCCATCTACGGCAAGCTGTCGCTGCTGGCCGACGAGACGGCGCACTTCCAGGCGTACCTCTGGGGCGGAGGCGGGCTGGCCTCGCTGCGGCGCCAGTCGGTGATCCAGTGCACCAACGTGCAGAACCGCGAGCTGGGCATCTGCGACAACCGGACGGACCCGCTCGACGCCTCCACCGCGAAGGAGAACTACTGGCGCACCGAAACGCGCATGGCGCCGGTGGTGTCCGGAGCGGTGGGCTTCCGCTTCTTCGTGGCCAGTGGGCACGCCATCCGCTTCGAGCTGCGCGACTGGGTCTACACGGACCAGTACCGCGTGAACGTGGTGCGCGAGGACTGGGAGGCGGGGCGGGAGAGTGGCGAGCCCGCGCGCGATCCGGGCCTGACGCACCTGGTGCAGTTCGACCTCGGCTACACCTTCATCTTCTGAGGCTGACGTCTCATGCGATCCACCTCGTTCCTCGCGTTGCTCCTGGCGGCGGCCGCCGCGCCAGCCCTGGCCCAGGAGATTCCGTCGGCGCCCTCGGAGACGGCGCCCATTCCCGTGAAGCCGGAGCCGAAGCAGCCCGAGCCCGAGCAGCCCGCGCCTCCCGCTCCCGAGCCGGCGCCCGTGGAGTCCCAGGCGCCCGCGCCCGTGCCGGACGCGCCGCTGGCCGCGGGGCCCGAGCTGCAGCCGATCGCCGATCCGAACCAGCAGCGGCTGGTGAACGGTGCGCCGCTGCACAACCCGAACGTGGCCGTCCACGTGGTGCAGAAGAAGCGCTTCGCGGACGAGGGCCGGCACGAGTTCGCGCTCTACCCGGTGGTGGCGCAGGTGAACGGCCGGTTCACCCAGCACGCCGGCAGCGCGCTCCATTACACGTACCACCTGCAGGAGAACTTCGGCCTTCAGCTCTCCACCCAGTACAACTGGTACTCGAACGAGAGCCTCTTCAACCTGGAGCTCATCGACAAGGTGCGCGAGCAGGCGCAGGCGGCCTCGGCGCTGCTGCTGGTATGGGGCGCGCAGGCGGGCGTGGAGGTGACGCCGCTCTACGGCAAGTTCGCCTTCTACGACAACCACCTGCTGCAGTTCAGCCTGGTGCTCAGTGGCGGAGCGGGCATCGGCTCCTCGCGCGTGCTGATCCGGCCCGACGTCACCAACGAGGTGGACGGCCAGCAGTTCACCGTCCCGGCGCGCTTCGGTGACACGGGCACGAAGTTCCTCGGCTCGGTGGGCGGCGGCTTCCGCGTGCAGTTCGGCGACTCCATGGCCGTGCGGCTGGAGGTGCGCGATCTCGTCTACACGGCCCGCGTGGATCGCGTGGACGGGTGCGACCTTCAGGACTTCCAGAAGCTGGAGGACGGCCGGGGCACGGGCCGCCCCTTCTCGGAGCTGGGGCTGAGCGGCAGCTGCCAGTTCCAGAAGTTCGACGGAGTGGATCCGAAGACGCGCAAGAACTACCGCGAGGACATCGTCCTGGGGAAGGACCTGGTCGGCAATCCCTCCTCGGACGTGCTCAACAACGTCAGCTTCTACGCCGGCTTCTCCTACCTCTTCTGAGCCCGCGCCATGAAACGACTCCTGCTCGCTACCTTCCTGGTCCTCGCGCCGCTGGCCGCCTCCGCGCAGGACGTGAACGCCTACAACCAGGCGCTCGCGGCCTTCAACGCGGGCCAGCTGGACGCCGCCGCGCCGCGCTTCTTCGAGCTGTCCGCCAAGGCGGCGGACGAAGAGGTGCGCGCCAAGTCCGAGTACTACCTGGCGCAGACCTTCGCCCGCAAGGACATGCCCGTCAGCGCGCTCGTCACCTACGCGCAGATCGTCAACACCGGCCCCAGCCACCCCAACTACCTCCAGGCGCTGGAGGGGCTGGTGGACGTGCAGCAGAAGCTGAACGAGCAGAACCTCGTGCCCAACATCCTCGACAAGGCCTACACGCCCGAGGTGCGGGACCGGTGGGTGAAGCTGCCCAAGGAGGTGCTCGCCCGCGTCAACTACATGGTGGGCACCATCAGCCAGCGCCGCGGCCGCTTCGAGGAGGCGCGCGCCCTGCTCGAGGCCGTGCCGTCCGATAGCCGGGTCTACGCCCGCGCCCGCTACCTGCTGGGCGTGGTGTTGGCGGATCCCCACTTCCCGGGCCGTCCCGCCGAGGCGGACACGCTGGACAAGGCCGCCCTGGCCGCCTTCCAGAGTGCCCTGGACGCGAAGGGTCCACAGATCGCCCATGACGAGGTGAAGCAGCTCGCGCTGCTGGGCATGGGGCGTCTGCACTACGGACGCCATGAGTACCCGCCGGCCATCGCCTCCTACGAGGCGGTGCCGCGCTACGGCCGGTTCTGGGATCAGGCCCTCTTCGAGAACGGCTTCGCCCGCTTCCAGGGCGAGGACTTCGGTGGTGCGCTCGGCAGCCTCCAGGCGCTGCACGCTCCCCAGTTCGAGGGCGCCTTCCAGCCCGAGTCGTGGATCCTCAAGGCGACTGTCTATTATTACAGCTGCCTCTTCGACGAGGTGAAGACCACGCTGGCGGCCTACGACAAGCTGTATGAGCCGATGGCGAAGCAGCTCGAGCCGTTCTCCGGGGAGCAGCTGGATCTCCTGAGCGCCTACAACCTGGTGGCGGCGGAGAACCGGCGGCTGCCGGGCCCCATCTACCTCTGGATTCGCGACAACGAGCGCATCCAGGACGTGATGCGGATGATCGCCCAGGTGGACGCGGAGAAGCGCATGGCCAACGAGCTGGGCGCCTGGCGCGGCACGGGTCTGGTGCCGGAGACGGTGTCCTCGCTCGAGCAGGTGCGCGGCACGCTGATGCAGATCGGCGGCAGGTTCGCCAAGAGCCGCCTCCAAGAGGCCGCGCAGAACCTGCGCACCTTCGCGGATCAGGCGGAGATCATCCGCGTGCAGACGGCGCTCGACGAGAAGGACCTGCTGCTGGCCGGAGTGGATCAGAAGGCCCTGCTCAAGAGCCAGTCCATCTACCGGCCGAAGATGCCGGGGGCGGCCTGGAACTATTGGAAGTTCCAGGGCGAGTTCTGGCGCGACGAGATCGGCTACTACCAATACACGCTCAAGCGTGGCTGCCCGGCGAAGCTCCAGGGCAAGTAGAAGCCAGACACGTCAGGTGGAGGACACGAGGGGCGGGCCCGCGCATCACGCGCCGGGTGCCGCCCCTTCGTGCGTGTTCAGTGTCTGAACATCGGTGTGCCAACCCGAGCGATATCGCGTGGATCCCCGGGGGTGGAGCACTTCTCATTCCAATGGTGCGCGTCTACTTTCAACCGTCCCTTTCGGTGGGTGGTCAGGGAGGCGATGGGGCGGGACGCGGACGGTGAGAGCCGGTCGCCGGGCGCCCTCCATTCCCTCGAGCCCACCTCAGGAGCTCGCATGAAGGCGGTCCTTCGTTTCGGTGCGCTGGCGGTGGGAGTGGCGCTCACCGCGGGCGGGGCAGGGGAGGCGGCACAGCCGACCCGGAAGCCCTCCAAGGCTGCGGTGCAGCGTGATTCCAAGCGCCAGGACCCCCCGCGTCCGGAGGCCAGGGAGGTCAAGGCATCCAAGGACGCGAAGGCATCCACGGATGCGAAGGAGGCCAAGCGCCCCTCGTCCGCTGAGAAGGAGCGCGAGGGTCCGGCGCGCATGGGCCCCGCTCGCATGGGTCCCTCGTCGATGGCCAATGCGCCCCGCATCGCCGACGAGAAGAAGGACGGGCTGGCGGACCGCAAGCGCGACGAGGCCATCGAGGGCTTCAAGCGCCTCATTCCCAAGCTCCAGGAAGGCTCGCACCGCAGGGCGGACATGCTCTACCGCCTGGCCGAGCTCTACTGGGAGAAGTCCAAGTACCTCTACCAGCAGGAGATGAACCGCTACCTGGCCGCGGAGAAGGCCCATGACGCGGCCACCGCCCGGGGCGAGAAGCAGGAGCCTCCCAAGGAGGATCACCGCGACAGCGAGCGCTACCGCGCCGAGACGATGCGCATCTACGAGGAGCTGCTGAGCGGCTACGCGGAGTGGCCGCAGCGCGACGAGATCCTCTTCTACCTGGGCTACAACCTGCAGGAGCTCGGCCGGCGCGACGACGCGGTGAAGCGCTACCACCAGCTCATCCAGGAGTACCCCCAGTCGCAGTTCGTCCCGGACACCTACGTCCAGCTGGGCAACCACTACTTCGACAACAACAAGCTGAAGGAGGCGCGCGAGTATTACGAGAAGGCGCGCGAGTCGAAGGTTCCCAAGGTGTATGCCTACGCCGTCTACAAGCTGGCGTGGTGCGACTACAACGCGGGCGCCTATGACGAGGGCCTCGCGAAGCTGCACGAAGTGGTGGACTACGCCGGCGAGCGCGGCGAGGAGCTGGGTGACCTCAAGACCGAGTCGCTCAACGACGTCATCGTCTTCTACGTCAAGCTGGACCGGGCCCAGGACGGCATCGCCTACTTCAAGCAGAAGGCTCCCGAGAAGCGGCAGGAGCGGCTGATCTCCAAGATGGCCGTGCAGCTCATGGACGTGGGCCTGTACGACAGCGCCATCGAGACGTACCGCACGCTCATCCAGGACAAGCCGATGGGCCCCGGTGCGCCGGAGTACCAGCAGTCCATCGTCAAGTCCTTCGAGGGCCTGCGCAAGCGCGACCAGGTGCGCGCGGAGATGAAGCGCATGGTGGAGCTGTACCGGCCCGGCGGCGAGTGGTGGCAGGCCAACGCCGGCAACAAGCCGGTGCTGCGCAATGCCTTCGGCGTCACCGAGGAGGCCATGCGCGTGATGGTGACGGACTACCACCAGGAGGCGCAGAAGACGCGCCAGGTGGAGACGTACCGGCTCGCCCGCGACATCTACAAGCAGTACGTCGATACCTTCGCCTCCAGCAACGATCCCGAGTTCATCTCCGACTACGCCTTCAACATGCGGTTCTTCTACGCGGAGATCCTCTGGGCCCTGGAGGAGTGGGAGGCCGCCGCCGTCCAGTACGACGCCGTCGTCGCCTTCCAGGTCCCCGACCGGGACTCGGCCCGCGAGGTGTCCAACGAGCAGTACCGCAAGAACGCGTCCTTCGCGGCCATCATGGCCTACGACAAGCTCGTGAAGATCGAGCGCGGCCAGCTCGCCAAGACGGAGCTCAAGGACGGCCAGAAGGTCGACGAGAACAAGTCCAAGGGCCAGGTGGAGAAGAAGGGCCGCCTCACCAAGAAGGGCACGGATCAGGCCGAGGAGCCGCTCACGCGCTTCGAGGAGCGCCTGGTGGCCGCTTGCGACACCTACAACAAGCTCTACCCGGACAACCCGGACGAGATCGACCTGCGCTACCAGGCGGCCCTCATCGTCTACGACCGGCACCACTACGTGGACGCGGCCCGGCGCTTCGGGGAAATCATCAACAAGTTCCCCGCCGAGCGGCGCTCGCGTGACGCGGCCGACCTCACCATGTACGTGCTCGAGTCGCGCGAGGAGTGGCTGGAGCTCAACAAGCTGTCACGGCAGTTCCTCGCCAACGAGAAGCTGCTCAAGCCCAGCCCCGAGTTCGCCGCGCGCGTGGCCCGCGTCGTCGAGGGCTCGCAGTACAAGTGGATCCACGAGGTCGTCTATCAGAAGGAGAAGAACCCGGCTAAGGCCGCCGAGCTGTTCCTCGACTACGTGAAGGAGTTCCCCAGGTCCGACAACGCGGACCGGGCGCTCACCTCCGCCATGGTCATCTTCCAGGAAGCCGGGCAGATCGACCGAGGCGTGCAGGCCGGCGAGCGCGTCCTCTCGGACTACTCCGGCAGCATCTTCGAGCCCAAGGTCCGCTACACGCTCGCGCGCCTCTACGAGAAGCTCGCCGAGTTCCGCAAGGCCGCCGCCATGTACGCCGCCTTCGTGGACACCTATGACACCGCCACCCGCGCGTTCGCGCCCCAGGCGTCCCAGGGCAAGGACAAGCAGGCCAGGGCCTCCTCCAAGAAGGGCAAGGACAGCAAGGACGCGAAGGCGAAGGAGTCCAGGTCCAACGACGCGCAGGGCACGGACGAGGCCCGGGCCGGCAAGGACGCCGAGCGCCGCCAGCTGCTCGCCGAGGCCGAGAAGTGGGTGGCCGATGCCCTCTTCAACGCCGGCCTCTGGTGGGAGGGCGTGGGCGAGTCCGACAAGGCCATCACCGCCTACCGCGCGTACCTGACGCGCTTCAAGGACCGGCCGGACGTGCCGCAGATCGCCTACAACATCGCGCTCGTCCACGAGAAGGACGGCAAGTGGGCCGAGGCGGCCCGTGCCTTCGAATCCTTCACCGAGGCGTATGGGAAGGACTCGCGCACCGCGGCCGGCCAGGTGTACCTGGCGCGCTACCAGCAGCTGCTCGCCTACCGGAAGGTGAAGGACGCGCGCAACATCGAGCGCGTGCAGGACGAGCTCGTCCGCGGCTGGGCCCGGCTGTCTCCGGAGGAGAAGCAGCGGCCGGAGCTCCTCAACGCCTACGGCCACGCGCGCTTCCTCGCGGTGGAGGGCGACTGGCAGCGCTACGTGGGCATCAAGTTCAAGAACGTCGCCACCATCCGGCGTGACCTGGCCGCCAAGCAGCAGTCCATCCAGAAGGTGGAGAAGGCCTACACGGACGTGCTGGCCACCGGCTCGGGAGAGTGGGGCATCGCCGCGCTCACCCGCGTCGGCCTCGCCTACTCGGACTTCGCGCGCAACATCCTCGAGTCGCCGGATCCGTCGGGGCTCGACGAGGAGCAGCTCGCCATGTACCGCGGCGAGCTGGAGAACCTCGCGCTCCCGCTGGAGGACAAGGCCAACGAGGCGCTCGAGAAGGCGCTGGGCAAGGCCTATGAGCTGGCGCTCTACAACGAGTGGACGCTGGCCGCGCAGGAGCAGGTCAACCGCTACCACCCGGGGGCCTACGCGCAGGTGCGCCAGGTGCCCTTCCGCGGCAGCGAGTTCTTCGTCACCGCCGACGTGGCCAAGGAGCCGGGCCTCCCGGACACCAGTCAGGCCGGTGCCACTCCTCAGCCCGCCACTCCGGCCCCCGCCGCTCCGGCGGCTCCCGAGCAGCCCTCGACCGAGGCCTCGCTCATGCCGTCCTCCGCTTCGGGGGAGGTGCGGCCGTGAAGGTGACTCAGATGCATCCAAGGGATTCCGCAGGGAGGACGTTCATGGCGTTCCGCCGCACCCTCGCCGCAGCCACGCTGGCCCTCACCGCCGCGTGCGCGACGACCTCGCAGGTGAAGCCCGCGCCGGTGGCCACCTCCGCACCGGCTCCGGCTCCAGCTCCAGCCGCCCAGGGCCCCGCCGCCGCCCCCAGCCCCGCTCCCGTGGCTCCCAATGGGAAGGACAGGAAGGCACGGGAGCGCTTCGCGGAGGCCGTCGCCGCCTTCGACGCGGGGGACTACGCCCGGGCCGAGGAGGGCTTCCGCGAGGTGCTGGAGCTCGCGCCGCAGAGCCTCAATGCCCAGTTCAACCTGGGCTTCATCGCCGAGCGCCAGGGCCGGCTCGCGGACGCGCAGGCCGCCTACGAGAAGGTGCGCTTCCTCGAGCCGGGGCACGTGCCCACGCTGCTCAACCTGGGCCGGCTCTACCGGCTCCAGGAGAAGTACGCCGAGGCCATCACGCTCTACGAGGGCGGATTGAAGACGCCGGGCCGCGAGCACGACGCCTCGCTGCTCAACAACCTCACCGTGGCCTACCGGCTCGCGGGCAAGCACGAGCAGGCCGAGGCCACCGCCCGCCGCGTGCTCGCACGCCACCCGGATGATGCCGAGGCGTACAAGAACCTCGCGCTCGTCTATTACGACCAGGGGAAGTACCGGCTCGCCGAGCTGGTGCTCGCCAACGCGCGCAAGCTCGATGAGAAGGACCCGGGCATCTACAACAACCTCGGGATGATCTACCTGAAGATGGAAGATCGGGCCCGCGCGCTCGCCCAGTTCCAGAAGGCGGTGTCGCTCGACGAGCGCTTCGCTCCTGGCCACCTCAACATCGGTGCCCTGGCGCTCGCCTGGCGCGACTACGCCGGCGCCGAGCGCTCCTTCTCCAAGGCCGTCGAGCTCGAGCCCGGCTCGCACGAGGCGTGGCTGTATTACGCCTACTCGCTGGACGGTCAGAAGGGCAGGGAGCCGCAGAAGGGGCTCAAGGCGGGCGAGGCCTTCGAGAAGGTGCTCGCGCTGCGCGCGGAGCAACCCGAGGCCCTGTGCGGCGCGGGCTGGGCCTATGCCGTCGAGAAGACCGGATGGGACAAGGCCGAGGGCTTCCTCTCGCGCTGCAAGGACCTGGGCACCACGAGCGCGCAGGACAAGCAGATGATCGACGCGAAGCTCCAGGGCATCGCGGCCATGCGCAAGAGCGGTCAGCCGCAGCCCGCGGCCACTCCCGAGGAGAAGGCCCCGAACCCGGAGGCCGTCGGCGGCAGTGGTTCGCTGCTGGACAAGGTGTCGGATCAGGCGGCACAGCAGGAGGGCGTGCCCGCTGAGGATGCAACGCCTGCTCAAAACCCAACGCCTGCTCAGGACACCGAGCCCTCCGCGGCTGAAGGCAGCCCGGCGGCCGAGCCTCCGGCCGAGGCTCCGAAGACCGAATAACCTACCGACCCCAGTGGGAAAATTTTTCCACTCTTTGGGGTCCTCGATGGCGGCGGCGGGTGCGTGCCTTTGAGATTTCGCGGGATTCCACCAACCAGCACGTTGGTGCAGGGCGTGCAAGGGAGCTGAGGGGAACCTCACCTGGGACCCGCTGTCCCATCCGACGACGAGGAGGCCTGACATGAGACGACTGGCGGCGGCAGTGGCGGTGGTGGCGTTGTGGGCGGGGACGGCGGTTGCCGAGGAGCAGGGCTCTCAGACCCAGGTGAAGGTCATCCAGGAAGAGGACAAGGTCGTCGTCCGGAAGAAGACGAACATCGACTTCACGGACATGGCGGTGGAGGGCGAGCTCACCAAACCGGAGGGCTCCTACGTCCTCAACCGCAAGAAGACAGACTTCCAGAGCCTCATCCGGGTCCGGGACAACTTCAACCCCGAGCTGCAGAAGTCGGTCGACAACCTCTAGCGGGCGGGCATGGGACGGGACGGAAGGGAGGAGGAGGAAGCCACTATGGCGGCGGGGAAGAAGAACGGATTGACGCTGCGTATCACCGGGCCGGACGGGACCGTGCAGGAGGCGGTGTCCGAGTCCGAGAGCGTCATCGTGGGGTCGGGTGCGCAGGCGGCGGTGAAGATCCCGGATCCGAGGGTCTCGAACCTTCACGTGATGTTGAAGGTGGAGGCCACCGGTTCGGTGACGGCCATCGATCTGGGCAGCGAGAGTGGCACGCAGGTGGGCGGCCAGCGGGTGGTGGGTCCGAGGACGCTCGCGTCGGGTGACGTGCTGATGGTGGGTGGCTCGCGTGTGGAGGTGCTCTTCGGAGACGAGGGGTTGCCTCCACCGCCCGCGGGTGCGGAGGTGAACGGGGCGGCGTTGCAGGGCTCTGTGCTGGTGCCGAGGGCACCGGAGGCTCGCCAGCCCGTGGTGCCTCCGGGTCTGCGCAACCGGGCGGCCCCGGGTTCGAGGGCCCGGGTCATCCCGCAGCAGGTGAGGCAGGTACGCTCCAGGGTCGCGGCGCACATGCAGGAGCCGCTGCCCGCCGAGGCGCAGCCCACCAAGGACGAGAAGGTGCTCCAGGTCTGTCTGCTCTGGGGCGATCAGATCCTGGCGGTGCAGCACTTCCGGGACGCCGTGCCGGTCACCATCGGCGAGGGGAAGAAGAACTTCTTCCACGTGTTCGACTCCGAGGTGGGAGCGCGTCACGTGCTGGCGGTGGCTCGTGGCGAGCTGTACGAGCTGCATGTTCCCCAGAGAGCGGGTGTCATCGTCACCCGCAACGGGGACGTGCGGACGAAGGACAGCCTGCGCGCGGAAGGGAAGCTGACGGCATCGGGCGGGGAGCACGCGTACACGCTCGGCCTGCACGATCGGGCGGAGGTGTCGCTCGGCACGCTCACCTTCGTGGTGCGCTACGTGAAGCCGTCGCCGGCCGTGGCGGTGAACACGCTGGAAGAGGCGGACTTCACCTGGTTCAAGATCGCCGGCATCACCCTGGTGGCGGCCGGCGCGGTGCTGGCGGCCATCCTGCTCACGCCCCGCTCCGAGAAGCCGTCCGACGACGACATCTTCCAGAGCCAGCAGCGGGTGGCGAAGCTCCTGGTCAAGCCCTCCAAGCCCGTCGACGTGAAGCGCTTCCAGATGAAGGGCGCGGAGGAGGGCGCCAAGGCCAAGGGCGAGGAGGGCAAGTTCGGCAAGGAGGAGGCCAAGAAGGCCGAGGCCGATCCCTCCAAGCCGGGCACGCCCATCGTCGACAAGACGAAGCGTGAGAAGGATCGCCAGGTCGTGGGCAAGGTGGGCCTCCTCGGCGCCTTCAAGGGTCTGAAGGGTGGGGCGTCGGAAGTCTTCGGTCCGGGCGGTCTGGGCACGGGCATCAACAACGCCCTGGGTGGCCTCAAGAGCGGCGCGGGCATGGGTGACGCGCAGGGCGTGGGCGGGCTCGGCTCGCGTGGCCAGGGCACGGGCGGCGGCGGTACCGCGCTGGGCCTGGGTGGCCTGGGCACCAAGGGCAACGGCCGTGGCGCGGGTGACGGCGGCGGCATCGACCTGACGGGCCGCGGCAAGACGATCACCAAGATCGTCCCTGGAAAGACCACCGTCATCGGCGGTCTCGACAAGGACGTGATCGCCAAGATCATCCGGAGCCACCAGAACGAGATCAAGTACTGCTACGAGACCGAGCTGAACAAGAACCCGAGCCTCGCGGGCAAGGTGGCGGTGGCCTTCACGATCGATCCGGCGGGTGGTGTGTCGGAGGCGAACGTGACGGAGACCACGCTGAACAACTCCACGGCGGAGAACTGCATGCTCTCGCGCATCCGCCGCTGGAAGTTCCCCGAGCCCAAGGGCGGTGGCGTGGTGGCGGTGACGTACCCCTGGCTCTTCTCGCCGGCGGGTAACGAGTAGTCGCTCGCGTCTCCAAGGAAGTTCTCAACGTGTGGAACCCCTCTCCCCTCCCGGGGAGAGGGTTTTTTTAGAGGGTCGTCTCCATGAGGAAGCCTCTGCTGGTCGCCGTGCTCGCGCTGCTGCCCACCCCTGTCCTCGCGGCCACGCCGCCCGAGGGTGTCCCGCTCGAGGTCCGCCGCGGCTTCTTCACCGAGGCCGACATCGGGGCGTTCTTCACGCTGGGTGGCGAGAACATCTATTCGAACGCGCAGACGTATCTGCAGCTCGGCGTGGGGTATGACCTGACGGACAAGGTGTCGCTGGGGTTGCACTTCGGGCTGGGCGCGTCGGCGGCGAACTGCTTCGCCGGGTACCTGCCGGGCTCGGACGTGTGCAGCATGTCCGACAACTTCACGGTGGCGTTCGGCGACGTGACGGCCGCGTACATGGTGCCGCTGGCCGAGCGCCTCTACCTGATGCCGAAGGTGGCCGCGGGCCTCACGCGGATGGATCCCGCGCCGGTGGGCGGCGGGGACCCGGGACTGCCGATGACGGCCCCGAACGCGGGACTGGGCATCGGCATCGAGTACGCGACGCCGATGGACCATTTCTCGGTGGGGGCGGACTTCATGGCCCGCTACATCATCGGGCCCAACATCTCGACGTTCGCCCTCTTCCCCCGCGTGAAGTACACCTTCTGAGCTGACGGTCAGGGCTCGAGGGCGATGAACGTGACGCGATCCGTCACGTTGAGCGCGAGCGCACCTCTTGCCTGTCGACCGGCAGTGTGAAGAAGAACGTGGTGCCCTGACCTTCCGTGCTCTCGATCCAGATCGTCCCGCCATGGGACTCGATGATCGCCTTGGTGATGGCGAGGCCGAGCCCGAAGCTATCTCGGGCCCTCCTGGTCGCCTGCCAGTAACGGTCGAAGATATGAGCCCGGTCCTTTTCCGCGATGCCGGGGCCCGTGTCGCTGACGCTGAAGACGACCCGAGCCCCTTCGTCTCGGGTCCGCACCATGACGGAGCCTCCCTCTCCCGTGAACTTGATCGCGTTACCGACCAGGTTCGACAAGACCTGCATGATGCGGTCGTGATCGCACTGGACCTTCAGGTTCGACGGTTCGAGCTCCTTATCGAGTCGAACCCCTTTATCGGCCGCGATGGATTGCAGCATCTCGACGCTCTCCGTCACGAGCTCGTTGGCGATGTGCGCCGCGGCCTCGATCCGGAGCTGCCCCGCCTCGATGCTGGAGAAATCGAGCAGATCCCGGATCATGTGGATCATCCGATCGGCCGCGCGCCCGATTCTCTCGATGATCCGGGGAGCCTTCCCTCGCGGCTCGGCCCCGCGTGCCTCGGAGAAGAGCTGCGCGGCCCCCGTCCGGATGATGGTCAGGGGGTTGCGGAGATCATGCGACACGACCGCCAGGACTTCCTCCCGCATGCGGATGGCTTTCTGGGACTGCTCGTACAACCGCGCGTTGTCGATGGCGAGCGCGGCGCGGCTGGCGAGCTCTTCCGCCAGGCGGAGATCCTCCGAGTCGTAGCGCCTGCCAGGACCGGCCACGAGGACCATCGCGCCAAACGTCTTGCCACGCGCCGTCAGTGGAACACACAGATACGACTGCGCTCCGAGGTCCCTCAGGAGCGTGGAATCTCCGAGCCCGAGGGCTTCCGTGATCCAGCCTACGTCGGAGAGGTCCGGTAGCAACTCCGATTGCCCGGTCTGCACGACGCGCGCGACTCCATGCCCCTTCTGCGGTTCGTTGGGGATGCTCCGCATCGCTTTCTGGACGAGCAGCTCATGGGCCGGGTCGACATGCGCGACCGCGACGGGGTGGAGGAGGGTGTCCTCGAGCATCTCGACGACGCAGGCCTGGGCCAGGGAGTGCGTCGCCAGCCGGGCCACCGTGTTCAAGGTGGTGTGGTAGTCGAGAGACCCGGCCAGCACCGTGCCAACCTCGGACAAGAAGGACATGGCCCGCTCGGTCCGCATGCGCTCCGTCAGGTCCCTGGCCACGTTGGAGATGCCGTGCAGGTGGCCCTCGCGATCCCTCACCGCGCTGAGGATGAGGCTGGCCCAGAAGGTGCTCCCACCCTTGCGGACCATCCAACCCTCGAATTCGGCGCGCCCCTCCGCCTCCGCACGCCGCAGCAGGCTCTGGGGGAGCCCCTTCTGCAACTCCTCGGGGCGGAAGAAACGGGACACATGCGCTCCGATGATCTCCTCCGCCTTGTACCTCTTCATCCGTTCCGCCCCTGGGTTCCAGCTCGCGATATGCCCGTCCGGGGACAGCATGAAGACACCGTAGTCCTGAAGGCTGTCGAGCAGCAGCCGGAGCCGTTCCTCGCTCTCGCGCAGCGTGTCCTCGGCCCTCTTGCGCTCGGTCAGATCCCTGGCGACATTGGAGATGCCCTGGAGGTTGCCCTCCGCGTCTTCCACCGCGCTGAGGGTGGCGAGCGCCCAGAAGCGGGCACCGCCCTTTCGCACCATCCACCCCTCGTAGGTCGCACTGCCATTCAAGAGCGCCTGCTCGACGAGCCGCTCCGGCGTGCGCTTCTCGAGCTCCTCGGGAGGGAAGAAGCGTGAGATGGGCGAGCCGATGATCTCCTGGGCGCGGTAACCCTTGAGCCGCTGCGCACCTTGATTCCAGGTCTCGATGGTTCCCTGCGTGGACAGCATGAACACGCCGTAATCCTGAACGCTCCCCACGAGCAGCCGGAAGTACTCCTCGCTCCGTCGAAGCTCCTGCTCCGTGCGCTTTCGCTGGGTGACATCCCTCGCGAGCATGGAGAAGCCCCGGAGGTGGCCACTTTCATCCTCCACCGCGCTGACCGTGAGGAGCCCCCAGAAGAGCTCTCCGCCCTTGCGGACGAGCCAGCCCTCGTATTCGGCACGGCCTACCCGCGCGGCCTCCATGAGGAGACGCTCGGGCAGGCCGTTCCCGGTCACGTCGGGAGGAAAGAGCACGGATACCGGGGACCCGATGACTTCGTGGGCTCGATAGCCTTCGAGCCGTTGGGCGCCGCGGTTCCATGTCTCGACGGCTCCCGTGGGAGACACCATGAACACGCCGTAGTCCTGACTCTCGACGAGCAGCCGGAAGTGCTCCTCGCTCTCTTTCAGCGCCTGCTCGGTCATCTTGCTCTGGGTCAGATCCTTCGCCACGTTCGAGAAGCCTCGAAGGCGTCCTCGCTCGTCGGTGATGGCGCTCAGGGTCAAGCTCGCCCAGAAGGGCGTGCCGCCTTTCCGGAGCATCCAGCCCACGTACTCAGCCTCACGCTCCAACTCGGCCTTGTCCAGGAGCCGCTGGGGAGTCCCTTTCGCGTTCTCCTCGGGAGGGAAGAAATACGAGAGCGGCGCACCGAGGACCTCATCGGCCCGATAACCCTTGAGTCGTTGCGCACCAGGGGTCCAGCTCGCCACGGTCCCGTCGTGCGACAGCATGAACACGCCGTAGTCGCGGAGGTTTTCGACGAGCAACCGGAAATGTGCTTCGGCTTCGCCGAGGGCGACCTCCCGCTCCTTGACCCTGGAGATGTCGACGGTCAGCCCGGAGAGGAGAAGCGCACCATTCGAGCGGCTGCTGCGCTGCAGGGTGGTCTGGACCCAGAGGATCGAGCCATCCGACCTGCGCATCCGGTGCTCGCACGTCTGCACGCCGCCTTCGGCGGCCACCTGATACAGCATCTCCAGGAAACGGCCCCAGTCCTCGGAGAGGACGTGCTTTTTCAGGAAATCCGCATCGGCCGCCCACTGCTCGCCGGGATGACCGAACATCTCCGCGGCCGACTCACTGATGAACGAGAGCCGGGCCGTCGCGGCATGCGCCTCCCAGATGATGGCCCCGTGAAGGTTCTGTAGTAGCTCGTCAATCAGGCCCTCGGCCGAGTGTGCACCGGTTTGCGCGTCTATCATTGGTTGCCCCTCTCGAATCCGGTGGTTCCAGTATCCCGACGGACACGTGAGGACCCTCGACTGAAGCTTCAGGTGCACGAATGGATCCGCAAGCGCCGGGCCCGCGTTCCAGCAGACATGCTCGGCGTCGGGTTGCTCGCCAGGCGCCTCCGGCCCAGTCGGAGGATGGGGCAGAGGATGGCGGAGGGGAAATGGGAGCGCCTTTCTCTCCTCGATGAGGTATCTCCTGCCTCGCGATTCCAACAGGAGCCCTCGTGACCCAGCTCATCTTCCATCACTATCCAAGCTCCCCTTTCGCCGAGAAGATCCGGGCGATCTTCGGCTTCAAGGGCCTGCGATGGACCTCGGTCCACATCCCGATGATCATGCCCAAGCCGGACGTGATCGCGCTGACGGGCGGTTACCGCAAGACGCCCCTGCTGCAGATCGGCGCGGACATCTACTGTGACTCGGCATTGATCGCGGACGTGCTGGAGCGGCTCGCGCCCACGCCGACCCTGTATCCGGCTGAATCGGCCGGAATGGCACGCATCGTGGCGCAGTGGGCGGATTCGACCCTGTTCTGGACGGCGATCCCGTACACCCTCCAGCCGGCGGCGTTCCAGCACAGCCTCTCCGGGATGACGCCGGAGCAGCTCAAGGCGTTCATGGCCGACCGCGCCGCCTTCCGGGGCAACGCGCCGATCATGCAGGTTCCGGAATCCACCGGAGCGCTGCGGCTGTACCTCGAGCAGTTCGAGGCGCAGCTCGCGGATGGCCGGCCCTGGCTGCTCGGAAAGGCCACGAGCATCGCGGATTTCTCCGTCTACCACTCGCTCTGGTTCGTGCGGCGGGTGCCCCCGGTCGCGGGCATCCTCGAGCCGTACCGGCACGTGCTGGCCTGGATGGAGCGTGTCCAGGCCCTGGGGAATGGCACGTCCGAGAAGATGGAGAGCGGGGAGGCCATCGCGCTCGCGGCCGCGAGCAAGCCCTCCTCCACGGAAGGAGAGGCGTTCCTGGATCTGCATGGCATCGCGCGAGGCGAGCGCGTCACGGTCGCGGCGACGGACTACGGCGTCGATCCCGTGGAGGGCGAGCTCGTGTTGTCGCGCCCGAATGAGATCGCGATCCGCCGGGTGGATCCGCGCGCGGGCGAGGTCGTGGTGCACTTCCCCCGCATCGGCTTCCGGCTCCAGAGACAGGGGTGAGCGGAGTCCGTGTCAGGGTGGTTGCCTCCGACTCCCGAGGGGCCGCGATGGTGCTGGCGCGCGCCTTCCAGGTTCCCCTGGAGGCGGCTCGCCAGCTGTTGTCCGAGGAGCGCGTCCTGCCTCGGGACCTGGAGGCGGCCGAGGCACAGCGGCTGGTGGAGGCGCTCCGGAAGCACGGGGTGAGCTGTGAGCCGGTGGCGGTGGCCGGCCATGGCAGCGCCGTGTGCAGCGCCCATCCGTCCCTGGCTCCCGAGTCACCGTGCGCGGACTGCCGCGAGCTGGTGTGCGTGCTGTGCAGGAGCCCGGAGGGCGAGGCGCTCTGTGCCCGGTGTGCCGCCCTCCGAGCGCGCCGGACGCGGGCCAAGTGGCTGCGTGTGTCCGTGTTGCTCGTCGTCCTGGTGCTCGTGGTGTTCTGGGGCACCTCTCGCAACCGCCTCCGGGAGACCCGCCTGGAGTGGGATCGATCCTTGAGCGTGGCGGTGGTGCTGCTCTCTCGAGGCGATGTGAAGCCCGGGGTGCACCAGGCCTGGCGGGATGGGGTCGGTCAGCTGGAGACGTGGCTCGCGCGCGAGGCCCGCCGCCACGGCGTGGGCGTGGATCCGCCAGTCCGGTTCGTCCTGGCCGGGCCCCAGTCCGCCGCCGGGCTGGAGCTGTCCTCGCCCGGGGAGTCGCTGGTGGCGCGGGCCCGTCATGCCTGGGCGCTGTCCCGCGGCCTGGCCGCAGTGGATGAGGCCGCCGGTCTGGGCTCGCTCGGGCTGGATGCTCGCATCTACGTGGTGTTGGAGCCCGCGGGCGAGGGAGGCGAGCGCCTCGTGGAGGGCATGGCCGAGGCGGGTGGCTCGGTGGGTCTGGTGCGCGGGGTGCTGGAGGACACCGAGCTCACCCTGGAGCTGACGGCCGTGGCCCACGAGCTCTTCCACTGTCTCGGCGCGGCGGATGCCTACGACGAGCAGGGCCATGCGCGCGTCCCCGAGGGGCTGGTGGAGCCCGAGCGTCAGCCCCTCTACCCGCAGCCCGCCGCCGAGGTCATGGTGGGCGAGGTCCCGCTGGGAGAAGGGCAGGGGCGGCTGCCCGAGTCCCTGGACGAAGTGCGCGTGGGGCCCGCCACGGCGGCGGCCCTCCGCTGGGCGCCTTGAGGGGCGTCAGGCCGTCAGCACGAGCTTGACGATCTCCGGCGGGCTGCCCACGCGCATGGGCGGGCCCCAGAAGCCGCAGCCGCGGCTCACGTAGATGTGTGAGTCGCCGTGCCGGTAGAGCCCGGCGGAGTGCTCCCAGCCCAGTCCGATGAGGAGGGTCATGGGGAAGATCTGCCCGCCGTGGGTGTGGCCGGAGATCTGGAGGTCCACGCCCCGCTCCGCCGCCACCTTGAAGTTCGCGGGCTGGTGCGCGAGCAGCACCGCGGCCCGGTCCGGGTCCCGCCCCGCGAGCGCCTGGTCGAGGTCGTAGCCCTTCCTGCCGCGCCGCTTTCCTCCGCTCCAATCATCCACGCCCACCAGGTCCAGCGAGCCGCCCGCGTCGCCGATGCGCACGTGGCGGTTGCGCAGCACCTGGAGGCCGAGCGTCTGGAGGAACGCCGTCCACTCCTCGTCGCCCGAGTAGTAGTCGTGGTTGCCGGTGACGAAGAAGCTGCCGAAGCGCGCCTTCAGGTTCCCGAGCGCCGCCACGGACCCGCCGAGCGTGGGCACGTCCCCGTCCACGAGGTCCCCCGTGACGGCGATGAGGTCCGGCCGGAGCGCATTGGCGCGGTGGACCAGCTCGTCCATGAACTCGCGCCGGATGAAGGGGCCCACGTGGATGTCCGTGAGCTGGACGATGCTGAGGCCCTCCAGCGCCCGTGGCAGCTTGGGAATCTTCACCGCGAGCTCGGTCACCACCGGTGGCGCGAAGGCGCGCCAGCGGCCGTAGGCGGCCACGGAGCCACCGGCGATGGCGGCGCTCCCGGTCATCGCCTGCGCGAGGAAGAGCCTCCGTCCTTCGTCCACGGACGGGGCAGGGGAGACGTGCGCGGTGGCGGGCGCGCGGAGCCGTTGTCCCAGCGCGAGGAGCCCCCGGGCGAGGTCCGCGACGAGGAGTGAGATCACCAGCAGGAGCGCCAGGCCCATCCAGGTGTACGACACCACCGCGACCCCATCGGCGAGCTCCACGGGCAGCTCGCGCTGCAGCGTCCGCCGGAGCATCAGCAGGAGCGTCATCAGGAAGAGGAAGGCCATCGCCAGGAGCCGGGCCACGCGTCCACGCAGCAGGCCTCGCACCAGTCTCCGGTACAGGTACAGGTGTCCCAGCAAGGCGCCGAGCGCGATGAAGAGCGAGAAGGAGAACAAGCGGAACGGCATGGCCCAGGGATATCACGCTCGCTCGGTCGTGCCTCGCTGGCCGCGTCGATCGCGCGCTCCTATCTTGAGCTCCATGTCCAAGTCCCGGAACCCGCCCCGTGGCCGCCTGGCCCGAATCGGCAAGGTGGCCGCGCTCTCCGCTCGGGGCTCGGCGGGACTGGCCTGGCGAGCCGTCCGCAAGCTGGCGGGCGCGGAGACGGAGGCGATTGACCGCTCCACCCTCGGTCATTTCGCCCACGTGCTGGGTGAGATGAAGGGCGCCGCGATGAAGCTCGGCCAGGCGCTCTCGATGGACGTGGATGCACTCCCTCCAGAGCTGCGGCAGATCATCGCCCGCCTGCAGAGCGAGGCACCGCCCATCCCAGTGGAGGAGATCGCGGAGATCATCGAGGCGGAGCTGGGCGCTCCGCCCGAGCGGCTGTTCGCCGAGTTCTCGCGTGAGCCCCTGGCCGCCGCCTCGCTCGGGCAGGTTCATGCCGCCCGCCTGGAAGATGGCCGCGAGGTGGTGGTCAAGGTCCAGTATCCCGGCATCGCCGAAGCGGTCGAGTCCGACTTCGACAACCTCTCCACCCTGGCCCGCGCGGCGGGTCTGACCACGAAGCTGCTCGATGGCCGCCGCTACGTGGATGAGCTCCGGAGCGAAGTGGTGCGGGAGACGGATTACCTGCTCGAGGCGGAGCGGGCCCGCCGTTTCGCGGAGGTCCTCTCGTCCGAACCGGAGCTGGTCGTTCCCCTGCCGGTACCGGAACGTTCGTCAGGTCATGTGCTTTGTCTGACCCGGGTGCGCGGCAGGACGCTCCAGCAGTTCATCGACTCCGCGCCTGACGCGAGCGCACGTTGGCGGGTGAGCGAGCTGCTCATCCGCGCCGTGCACGGCCCCTTCTTCTCCGCGGCGCTGCTCCACGCGGATCCGCACCCTGGCAACTTCCTCGTCACCGAGGAGGGCCGGCTGGCCCTGCTCGACTTCGGGTGCGTGAAGACGTTCCGCCCCGAGTTCGTCGAGGCCATTCGTGCCTTCATGCGGTCCGAGGTGCTCGGGTTGCCCTACGACCCTCTGGCCGGCGTCCGCGCCGCGGGCTTCGAGGTGGACACCGACGAGGCCACCGCCCGGAGTCTGCTCTCGGAGATCCTGGAGATCGCCACCCGGCCCCTGCGCACGAATGTCTACGACTACGCGCGGGACACCTCGGTGCCGGACATGCGGGCGCTGGGCCTGCGCCGGGCCGGTGACTTCCTGCGCGTCCGTCCGCCAGCGGAGGCGGTGATGCTCGGGCGCGCGGTGGGCGGCTGCGCGCAGAACCTGCGAGCCCTGGGCGCCCGAGGCGATTTCCGGTCCGTCTACCTGCGGGTGCTCGAGCGTGGCTGAGGAGGGACCGTGCTGGAACTCGAGGAGATCAAGGCCCGGGTTCGCGAGGCGGGAGGGCCCGAGTTGCTCGAACGTCTGGAGCGGCTCGATGCGGAGCGCGTCCGGCCGCCTGTCGAGGCGCGCTTCGTGCGCGCACCCGGAAGGGGCACCCGCCCGGACTTCGACGTGGTGCTCGTGGGCGGCGGCCTGTCGCTGCTGTTCGCGCCCGTGCTGGCCAGCCTGGGCCTGAAGGTCGGGGTGTTCGAGCGGGCCCGGGCGGCGGTGGCTCATCGCGAGTGGAACATCAGCCGTCCCGAGCTCGCGCCCCTGACGGCGAGCGGCCTCTTCCGGCCAGAGGAGGTGGAGTCGCTCATCGTCGCCCGCTACGAGCGGGGCGTCTGCCGCTGGCATGGTGGTGGTGAGTATCCGGTCCAGGGCGTGCTCGACCACGCCGTCGATGCCGGCCGGCTCCTCTCGGAGATCCGCCGCCGTGCCGAGCGGCGCGGCGTCGCCTTCCACGATGGGCATTCCCTGGTGGGCATGGGCGAGGGTTCCGAGGCGGTGCGCCTGCTGTTCGAGCGGACCGGAGGCGGACGAGCCGAGGTGACCGCCCGCGTGGTGCTCGATGCGCGGGGCATCTCCAGTCCCCATGCGACCGCGGATCTCCTCTGTCCCACCGTGGGAGGCGTGCTCGCCGGACTGAAGGAAGGCACCGCTCCCGACGAGCTGGATCCCCGGGTGGGCGACATCCTGGTGACGACCGAGGGCGTGGAGGAGGGGCGCCAGCACATCTGGGAGGGGTTTCCCGGGCGCCCGGGCGAGGCGACGGTCTACCTGTTCTATTACGCGCGGGCACGGAAGATCCGGCAGCATGCGCTGCTCCAGCTCTACGGGCGGTTCTTCGAGCGGCTCGGAGGGTACAAGCGGGGAGCGCCGCGTCTCCTCCGGCCGACGTTCGGCTACATCCCGGGCTGGTCGCGGCTGGTGCCGCCTCCGAGTGCCCCGGGGCGCCGCGTGGTGCTGGTGGGCGATGCGGCCGCGCGCCATTCGCCGCTCACCTACTGCGGCTTCGGCGCGATGATGCGCTCGTTCCTCCCCGGGTCGAGGGCCATCGCCGCCGCGCTCGCGAGCGACCGTTTCCCATTGGGGTCGATCGTCCACGACACGCCGCTGCACTCGGTGACCGGGGCGCTGGCGCTCTTCATGGCCGTGCCTCCGCGCGAGCCGGAGCGCCGCGACGAGGTGAACCGGCTCCTGGATACCGCCTTCGCCGCGCTCCACGAGATGGGCAATGACGTCTACGCGTCACTGCTCAAAGACCAGATGCCCGGGCCCGATTTCGTGCGCTTCCTCCAGCACATCGCGTGGAAGCGGCCCCGGGTCTACAGGGATGCCCTCACGCTCGCGGGCTTCGGTCCGCTCGCCGTCGTCCGATGGTTGGAGGGGCTCTCCCGCGTGTTGCTCCTTCGGCCCCTCCCACCCTGACCGGAGCTCCCATGCGCCTTCCGCTCGAACTGCCGAAGCTGTCCATCGGGCGCCTCTCTCCCGAGCGGCTTGCTTCCTCTTCCCGGGCCCGGCTCCCGCGTGCGCCAGAAGGCCGCCGTGCGGCGATCGTGGGCGGCGGGTTGGCGGGCATGGCGGCCGCCACCGTCCTGGCCGAGCGCGGCGTCCACGTCACCGTCATCGAGCGCGAGCCCTTCCTCGGGGGCCGGGTAGGGGGCTGGAGGGATCGCCTGTCGGACGGCGAGCCCTTCGACATGGAGCGCGGCTTCCACGCCTTCTTCCGCCAGTACTACAACCTGCGGGCGCTGCTGCGCCGGGTGGATCCCCGGCTGGAGCGTCTGCGCAGGTTGGAGGACTACCCCATCCTCGGTCCTGGGGGCAGCGTGGAGTCTTTCTCCAACCTCCCCGCGCTCCCGCCCTTCAATCTCATCGGTCTCGTCCGCCGCACCTCCTCGTTGAAGCTGACGGAGCTGCGCCACATCGATGTCCGGTCCGGCCTGGCGATGCTGGCGTTCGACATGGAGCGGACGTACGCCACGTTCGATCACCGCAATGCGCGCGAGTACCTGGACTCGCTCCGTTTCCCGCCGCACGCCCGGCGCATGCTCTTCGATGTCTTCTCCCACTCCTTCTTCAACCCGGAGGAGGAGATGTCGGCGGCCGAGCTGCTGATGATGTTCCACTTCTACTTCATGGGGAATCCGGAGGGCCTCGTCTTCGACGTGCTCGACGAGTCGTTCGCCTCGGCGCTCTGGCTCCCGCTGAGGCGTTACCTGGAGGAGCGGCACGTCCGGTTCCAACTCGGCCGTTCGGTCACCGCGGTGACCCCGTGCGTGGACGGCGGGTTCCGGCTCCGGGTGGAAGGAGGCGAGCCCGTCGAGGCGGACGCGGTGGTGCTCGCCACTCCCGTGCCCGCGCTCCAGCGGATCGTCGCGGACTCACCGGAGCTGCTCGACAAGAAGTGGCGCGCGAAGGTGAGGGCGCTCGCGCTGACCTCGCCGTTCGCGGTCTGGCGGTTGTGGATGGATCGGCCGACGGTGCCGGGCCGTCATCCCTTCGTGGGCACCACGGGGATGGGGATGATCGACAACATCTCGCTCTACCATCTCTTCGAGGGCGAGAGTCGGCGCTGGGCGGCGCGGACCGGGGGCTCGGTGGTCGAGCTCCATGCCTATGGCCTGCCACCGGGAGCCGACGAGGAGGAGGTGAGGCGCGAGCTCCTCGGGGCCCTGCATCAGCTCTATCCGGAGCTCGCCGGCGCACGCGTTCTCGAGGAGCGATTCCTGCTGCGCCAGGATTGCCCCGCGTTCGCGCCGGGCTCCTTCCAGGAGCGTCCCACGGTGGAGACGGCATCGCCACGGGTGGCGCTCGCTGGAGACTTCGTCCGCCTGCCCATTCCCACCGCGCTGATGGAGCGGGCCACCACCTCGGGCTTCATGGCGGCCAACCACCTGCTGGCGGGTTGGGGCACTCAGGGCGAGGAGATCTGGTCCGTGCCCAGGACCGGGCTGCTGGCCGGCCTGCCCCTCCCCGGCGTGTGAGCCGGGGAGAGGGGCCTGGGGCTCACGGCGCGGGGGCGGGGGCGATGGGCTGCTCCCCGTGCTCCGCGTGCGTCCGCTTCGCCTCACCCCGCAGCCGCTGCATCAGCACGTACAGGCCGGGGATGAAGAGGAAGTTGACCACGGTGGACACCAGCATTCCTCCGAAGACGGCCGTCCCCAGCGAGTTGCGCGCGGCGGCGCCGGCGCCAGACGCCGTCATCAGCGGCACCACGCCCAGCAGGAAGGCGATGGAGGTCATGAGGATGGGCCGCAGGCGCACCTCGGCGGCCGTCACCACCGCATCCACGGTGTTCTTGCCACCCTCGCGCAGCTGCTCGGCGAACTCCACGATGAGGATGGCGTTCTTGCTGGCCAGACCCACCAGCATCACCAGTCCGACCTGGCAGAAGACGTCATTGGCGAAGCCACGCGCCAACTGAAGCGCCAGGGCGCCCATGACGGCCAGCGGCACCGAGAGGATGATGACGAAGGGCAGGCTGAAGCTCTCGTACTGGGCCGCGAGCACCAGGAAGACGAACAGCAGGCCCAGCGCGAAGATGATCATCGTCTGACCGCCGCTCTCCTTCTGCTCGAGGCTGATGCCCGTCCATTCCGAGCTCATGCCCTGGGGGAGCGCCTGCGCGGCCAGCTGTTCCATGGCCGCCAGCGCCTGACCCGAGGAGACGCCCGGAGCGGCCTGTCCGTTGATCTCCGCGGCGCGGAAGAGGTTGTAGTGGCGGATGACCTGGGCGGAGGAGGTGGGATTGACCTTCACCAGCGACTCCAGGGGGATCATCGACCCGCCCTCGGTGCGCACGTAGAAGGCGCCGATGTCCTGCGGGCTGTCGCGGAACTGCTGCTCGGCCTGCACATAGACGCGGTAGGTGCGGTTCGCGTAGTTGAAGTCGTTGACGTACTGGCTGCCCATGTAGAGCTGCATCGTGCCGAACACCTGCTCGATGGGCACACCGAGCGCCTTGGCCTTCTGGCGATCCACCTCGACGTCCAGCAGGGGCGTGTCCGCGTTGAAAGAGGTGTAGACGCCGCGCAGCTGGCTCTCCTGGTTGGCGTTCGCCACCACCTCCTGGACGGCCGAGGCCAGCTCATCCAGGGAGCGGCCACCCGCCACGTCCTCGACGATGAACTGGAAGCCGCCCACGCTGCCCACGCCGCGGATGGCGGGGGGCTGCAGCGGCATCACGCGTGCGCCACCAATGCCGGCCAGGGGTCCTCGCAGCCGCTCCACCAGCGCGGCCACGGACTGCCCCGGCTGGCGCCGCTCCTCCCAGGGCTTGAGCGGGGTGAAGATGGTGGCGTAGTTGGGCCCGGTTCCCTGGAAGGAGAACCCGCCGATGGCGAACATCGTCACGATCTCCGGCTGGGCCTTCAGCACCTTCTCCACCTGGGCCAGCACCTTCTCCGTCTGCGTGAGCGACATGCCCTCGGGGCCCTGCACGGAGATGATGAGGTAGCCCTGGTCCTCGTCGGGGATGAAGCCGGTGGGCGCCGCACGGAAGAGCAGCACCGTGCCGGCCAGGCACAGGAGGAACACCGCGAAGATGATCCAGGGGTGCTTCAGCACGCGGCGCAGCCCCCGGCCATAGGTGTCCTTCGTCCAGTCGAGCGCCCGGTCCATCATGCGGAAGAAGACCCACTTCTCCCCGTGGTGGTGCTTGAGCAGCCGCGCGCTCAGGGCCGGCGTGAGGGTGAGGGCGCAGAAGGTGGACAGGCCCACCGACGCGGCGATGGTCAGCGCGAACTGGCGGTAGATGGAGCCCGTGGTGCCAGGGAAGAGCGCCACGGGGATGAACACCGCCACCAGCACGATGGAGATGGCCACCACCGCGCCCGACACTTCCTTCATGCCCTCTCGCGCCGCCTCGAAGGCCGACAGGCCCCGCTCGGCCATCAACCGTTCGATGTTCTCGATGACCACGATGGCGTCGTCCACCACGAGGCCCGTGGCCAGGGTCAGGCCGAACAGGGTGAGCGTGTTGATGGAGAAGCCCATCAGGTAGACGAACGCGAAGGTTCCCACCAGCGAGACGGGCAGGGTGATGGCGGTGATGAGCACGCTGCGCCAGCCGTGCAGGAACAGGAAGATGACGAGGATGACCAGCGCGATGGCCTCGATGAGCGTCCGCACCACCTCGTTGACGGAGGCGCGCACCGCGAGCGTGGTGTCGTTGCCCAGCGCGTACTCGAGCCCCGGAGGGAATTGCTGGGCCAGCCGGTCCATCTCCTTGAGGACGCCGTCACGCACGTCCAGCGCGTTGGCGGTGGGCAGCTGCATGATGGCCATGCCCACGCCCGTCTTCCCATTGAAGCGCAGGAGCGTTCCGTAGCTCTCCGCGCCGAGCTCCACGCGGCCCACGTCCTTCACGCGCACGAGCTTCCCGTCCGTGTTGCGCATCAGGACGATCTCCCCGAACTCCTCGGGCTCGACGAGCCGTCCGCGCGCCCGCACGGCGATCTGGTAGGGCTGCTCGGTGCTGGAGGGAGGCTGGCCCACCTGGCCCGCGGCCACCTGGAGGTTCTGCTCCTGGAGCACCCGCACCACGTCCTGGGGGGTGAGGCCGCGGCTGGCGAGCGCGGTGGGGTTGAGCCACAGGCGCATGGAGAACTTGCGCTCGCCGAAGATGCGCACGTCGCCCACGCCGCGCACGCGCTTGACGGCGTCCTTGAGGTTCACGTCCGCGTAGTTGCTGAGGAACTGCGCGTCGTAGCGGTTGTCGGGGCTGGACAGGCCGATCGTCAGCAACATCTGGCTGGAGGCCTTGTTGACGACGATGCCCGTCTGGTTCACCTGGGCGGGCAGGCGCGCGGCGGCACGGCTCACGCGGTTCTGCACGTCCACGGCGGCCACTTCGATGTCACGCGTGGGCTCGAAGGTGACGGTGATCTGGCTCGTGCCGTCGTTGCTGCTGGTGGAGGTGATGTACCGCATGCCCTCCACGCCGTTGATCTCCTGCTCCAGCGGGATGGTGACGGCGCTCTCCACCACCTCGGCGCTCGCGCCCACGTAGGTGCTGGTGACGGTCACCTGGGGTGGGGCGAGATCCGGGTACTGGGCAATGGGGAGGGTGGGAATGGCGATCAGCCCCACCAGCGTCAGCAGGATGGAGCAGACGGCGGCGAAGACGGGCCTGCGGATGAAAAAGTCGACGAACACGGCGTTGGCGCCCTCATTCTCTCTGCTGTTGCCTACCGGCTGCCCCCGGCGGCTCCACCGCCAGCGGTCGCTGCTTGCGTTCCGGCCTGGGCGACCGTGCCCTTCACCTTCACAGGCGCCCCATCACGCAGCGCCTGCAACGAGGTGACGGCCACCTGCTCGCCCTCCTTCAATCCACTCTCCACCACGTAGGCCAGCTCCCCGAGCGCTCCGAGCTTGATGGGGCGGCGCTCCACCACCTTCTGGCCTCCCTTGTCCGTCACCACCAGGGCGAACGGCTGGCCGCTCTGGCGCACCACCGCGAGCGCCGGCAGCTGCAGGGCGTTGCGCGTGGAGTAGACGAGGCGCGCGCGCACCAGCTCGCTGGGACGCAGGCCCACGGTGTTGCGGAAGGCGGCCTTCACCTCCACCAGCTGGGTGCGGGGATCCGCCTGGGGCGCGACGAAGAAGACGGTGCTGGTGAGCAGCACCTTCCCGTTCGAGTCGAGCACCTCGAGCGGCGTCTCGGGCCGCAGCGAGCGGGCCCGCTCGGACGGCACCGCCACGCTCACCTCGAGCACGTCCGCCTGGGCCACGCTGGTCAGCGGCGTGGTGGCGCTCACGAAGTCGCCCACGCGCACCAGCACGTCGCCCACCGTGCCGGCGAAGGGAGCGCGCACGGTGTTGAACCCGAGCTGCACCTCGCGCTGGGCCTCCGTGGCGGCGGCGGCGCGCGTGTTGGCCTCCAGCGCGTCCACCTGGGCCCGGGCCTGCTCCAGCTCCTGGGCGCTCGCCAGCCCTTCCTTGTAGAGGGACTCGATGCGGGCGCGCGTGCGGCGGGCCTGCTCCAGGTTCACCTCGGAGGAGGTGCGCTGGGCGCGGGCCGTCTCGAGCGCCGCCGTCTCCTCGCGCGCATCCACGTCGATGAGGGGCGCACCTGCCTCCACCTTCTGGCCCGGGCGCACGTGGATGCGGCGCACGTAGCCGGCCACCTGGGGCAGCACGTTGACGCTCTGGCGCGACATCAGCGTGCCCAGGTACTCGCCGGTATCCCGCACCTCGCTGGGCGCGAGCTGTACCACCTCGATCTCACGCGCGGGGGGCGGCGCCTTGGCCGCCGGCTTGTTGCCACAACCCGAGGCGCCCACCACCAGCGCGGCACCCCACACTCCCATCACGATCGCCTTCAGGGGGCGTACCCTTCTCACCAGTCGCACCGGGCCTCCGTCAAGAATGCGTCCAGGCGCGCCTGGACGAGTTCGAATTCACGCAGGGCCAGCGACAGCTCCGCCTGTCGCAGGGCCGCACCGCTTTGCACCAGCTCCAGGCTGCTGCCGCGGCCTACCTCATAAGCACGGCGGGTGAGCTGGTCCGTCTTCGCGGCCAGCTCCCGGGACTCGGTCGCCGTCTTCACCAGCGACTCGGCCACCTCCACGTTCCGCCGGGCGCGCGCCACCTCCACGTCCACCTCGCGCCGGGTGCGCTCGAGCGACTCGGCCGCCTGCTGCTCGAGGCCCGCGCGCTCACGCACCAGCCCGCCCCGCAGACCGCCTTCCCAGATGGGCACCGACAGCACGGCGGCGATGCTCCAGGTGGCCACCCGTCCGGGGCCGGGATCCGTGGTGAGCGCATTCAGGCCGCTGGTGAGGCCGAGCGAGGGGAGGTACCCGGCGGAAGCCTGGCGCCTGCTCTCGCGCGTCGACTCCAGGTTGGTGCGCGCGGCCTCCAGGTCGGGCCGCTCGCTCAGGGCCTTCAGCGGCGCGCAGGTGGCGCGGGTCTGCTCCACCAGCCCCTGGAGGTTGAAGGACGTGCTCACGCCCACCTCCTGGGGGAAGCCCAGGGACAGGCCGAGCGCCTCCCGGGCGCGGCGCAGCTGCTCGTCACCGGAGATGAGCGCCTGCCGCGCCACCTCCACGTCCTGGCGCACGCGCACCACGTCCAGCTGGGTGCCCGCGCCCAGCTCGAAGGAGCGCTGGGTGAGCGCGGCGCGCTCGATGGCCCGGCGCAGGCCCACGCGGTTGATCTCCGCGGTGCGCTCGGCGGCCACGGTGGCCACCAGGGTGCGCGCCAGCCCCAGGGTGAGGCGGCGCTGCACGTCCTGGAGGTTAGCCCGGGCGCTGTCCTCGGCCTTGTCGGCCGACGCCAGCCCGCGCCAGGCGCTGAAGTCCACCACCGACTGCGTCAAGGACACCGTTCCGCTGCCGAGCGGCACGGTGGGTTGGCGCTCGGTTCCGGGCGGCGTGATGACCGGCGCGCCCGTGAGCCCCACGGGGTTGTTGGGGTTGAGCACGTCGATGGCGACCCCCGCCGACACGCGGGCGTTGGGCAACAGCAGCGACAGCGCTTGGCGCCAGCGGCCCTCGGCGCGCTCGACGTTGGCCTGGGCGGTGCGCAGGTCCGTGGAGCGCTCGCGCACCAACCCGAGCGCCTCCTCCCAGGTCCCCACCAGCTTGGCGGCGGGAGGGGCGGGGACGAGCATCGGATCATCCACCTGCGGCTGGAACAGGGGCGGCGGCGGCACGAGCGGCTCCTGCTGTTGTGCCAGGGCCGGGGCCGCGAGGAGCACCGCGAGGAGGTATGTGGGTCTGAGGAGCATACAGGTGTGAACCAGAAACTTTGAGCCTCAAGTGTGCTGATCGATTGCCCCCCTGAACGGTCAGCGCACGGATTTATTCGGTGTAATGATGCTGTTGACAATTGTTGTCAACAACAAGCATTGTTACGACAAATGACGCTCGCGGAGCAAATGGCATCCGTGCGACGCACCATCCACCGGCTGATTTCTCGCCGGGTGAGTGGGCGGACACGTCGGCCCTTCCAGCAACTGGTGGCCCTGAAGGTCATCCAGGAGGGGGTGCGCACCCAGGCGGCGCTGGCCGAGCGGTTGTTGATGGATGCACCGGCGGTGAGCCGGATGGTGGATCGGTTGGAAGAGGAGGGGCTGGTCAAGCGCTGCGCGGGGGAGGATCGCCGCTGCGTCCGCCTGGAGGTGACCGAGGCCAGCCATGCGGACATCTCGGTGCTGCGAGAGGCGGGGCATTGGCTGGATGAGGAGGCGAGCCAGCACCTCACGTCCGCGGAGATGCAGGAGCTCAAGCGCCTGCTGGAGAAGCTCCAGGTGGCGCTGACGCAGGGGCACTGCCCCGTCGAGGCGAGCAACTCCTCGAACTGACCTGGCGAGGGAGCGGGCGCTAGTTGGCCCGCAGCCCCAGGGTGGCTCCGTGGAGGTGGAGCGTCTCGAAGCTGCCGTTCGGGGCGAAGGCGGTGACCCGCAGGAGCGTGTTGCCCACCTTGTGGAGCGACACCTCGAAGAGGAAGGGCTGGCCGCTCCGGGTCGCGCCGCCGTTGAGGGTGGCGATGCTGGGATCCTCGATCCGGGTGCCGTTGTCCGAGGTCTCACTCACCTGGAAGCCGGGGTACTGGCGCTTGAGCTCCTCGAGCGCCTGATCCCGGGCCTCGCGCAGGTCCGTCGCGTTCGCGTCGCTCCAGTCGCGCACGGCCACCGAGAGGTGGGCATTTCCATCCGGCTGGGTCAGCCACAGGTCGATGTGGGAGTCCGAGACGCGGGCCACCTCCGCCTTGCGGCGGTACCAGCCGTCGGAGGGGACGCGCAGCTTGTAGGCGTGGCGGTCGCCGACGATCGACATGTCCTCACCGAACCGGCGTCCCTCGAGATCCGGTCGCAGGGCGATCCTGGCCCGATCGGCCAGGGGCTGGGTCTCGGCGAGCCGGTGGAAGCCGAAGAGCTCGACGACCACGCCGAGCAGCACGGCGGTGAGGCCGACACCGGCGAGGAGGGCGGAGGGTTTGCCCCAGACGAGCACCAGGACGCCGCAGGAGAAGGCGACCACGACGAGCGTGAAGAGGTACTGGGCCTGGTAGAGGCTCATGCCTCCGAACAGGAACATGCCCACCACCAGCCGGATCAGCGCCAGGGTGCGCAGCTGGTCCTTTCCCCGGAGGAAGCTGACGCCGAGCAGCAGATCGAGTCCCACGCCGATGAGCGTCCCCGCGAGCTGGGCCGCCCGGAGCGACGCATCCGTCGACACCGAGGGCAGGAAGAGGAACTCGAACAGGTGGAGCACCGCGTTGAGCAGCAGGATGCCGCCGCCGAGCTGGAGCACGCCCGTTCCGGATGAATCGGCCTGGGGCTGGGCGCGCTCCTGGGCCGGGGCGCGCTCCAGCGCGGGGAGGTGCTCCCGGAGGGGGTGGTGCTCCAGCGGAATCGGTGGGATGTGCTCCACCGTGGGCACGTGCTCCAGGGCCGGCGCGCGGGGCATGGACACGGACGGACTGGCCGGAGCGACCCGGGCCACGGGAATGCTCGGGGCCACGGGAATGGCCGGGATGGACGTGGCGGACGCGCGGGAGGCGCTCGAGGTCCGGCCACAGCGGGGGCAGAGGCCCTGGGCCCTCGGCCGGTGCTTGAGTCCGCAGTGGGGGCAGTTGATCCAGGTGTCGTCCATGGGGGCCCCTTACGTTCTAACAGAGTGCGACACCCGGGAGGTAGATGCCGGGGGTCCACCTGGCGCTCTGGGCGCGCGGAATCCGGGGTAGGGGGTCTGTCCACCCGGTGAGACAGGTATCCCCTTCGAAGGATGGGCACGCGGGCGCGGTCACCGTGCGCTCCGAGGGAAGAGGCGGTGGAGCCGGCATTGCACAGGGCTCGCGCCTGCATGTCTCTCGGAGGAGGAAGAATGAGCTCGGTATCGCGGCGCGAGTCCCACCCGCTGGCCACGGACCTGACGGTCCCACACCCGGAGTCCGAGGGTGCTTCATCCCGGGTATCGGGGACGCAGAAGACCCCGGCCGGTGCGGTCCAGGGCAATCAGGTCGAGACGTATCGAGGACCGGTGGAACAGCCGCGTCCCCGGGCGGAAGGGCCGACGGCGGCGTACGCGGACATCCGGACCCGCCTGCACACGGACTGGAAGGACTGGGCCATCACGGACGCGGACGTGCGCGGGGTGCACGCGCAGCTGGAGAAGCTGCCCGCGGGTGACTACGCCCGGATGCTGGAGCGGATGGACAAGGACGGGCTGCTCGCGAAGTACGTGGAGCGCATGAGCCCGGAGGCGCGGAAGGAGTTCCTGGGCCAGGCCGAGCGCAAGGGCTACATCACGAGCGAGCCTGGAAGGAAGGCGCCCCCGGCTCCGCTCGAGCCGCCGGGTGTTCCCGCCATCTACAGGAACGAGGCGCGGCTGCCCGCGTGCGTTCGAGAGCTCGTCCATGAGTCGAACCGGATGGCCAAGAGGACCCATCACGACGCTCATGAAGCGTACGTGAAGCGGTACGCCGAGCAGGTCATGCGGGCGAAGAGTCTGCTCGAGATTCGTTCGCTCGGTGAGCCCGTGGAGCACTTCAAGGTCGGTGACGGCCTGGTCCATCCCCACCCGGACTCCGAGCGCTTCCGGGAGAGCTGGAGCCGTGTGCCCGGGAACGACATGCGCAACGTCGCCTACGAGGCCGTCTCCAGGCGCATGGCGGATCTCACTGGACGGATGCGGCCGGGCTCCTTCTGGTTCAAGGCCGAGGTGGAGCTCAAGGCCGAGCTCGCGGGCGTGGGTTTCAAGGCCGGCGCGGAGATGACCCTGACCCAGGATGGCCAGATGAAGTGGGCCCCGAAGGGCGGCGCGGAGGTGACCAGGGGCGTCGTCAAGGTGGGCACCGAGTTCTCGGAGTCGGGCGAGCCCAAGTGGTCGGTGGGGCTGGAGCACGCGCCGGGGTCGCTGGGGAAGAAGGACCCGATGTCGGTGGGGATCAGCGCGGATTCGGAGGGCAGCGTGCGCATGGAGCTGCCGGCGGGCGGCGGCTTCGGCGCTTACTCCGAGTTCAACCAGAAGGAGGGCACGTTCGGAGGCGGCGTGAGCTTCGGGCGGAAGCTGGGCGAGGACGGGGAGGTGAAGCTGGGAGTGGGCTTCGGCATGCAGGGCGCGCGGCTCGAGCGCGCTCGGGACGTCGCCTCGACGGAGAACGGCACGCTCTTCGGGCCCCTGCCCGAGCAGGAGCAGCGGCTTCGTTGGGAGGAGATTCCCCTGGCGCGCCGCGAGCGCATGGAGCGCGATGGGTGGACCTCCGAGCTGTGGCGGGAGAACCTGCGGCGGTATGGGGGCTCCGCGCGCTGAGAGCGATGGGCTCTCGCCTCACTTCCTCCGCTTCTCCTCCTGCAAGTCCCCCAACTGGATCTGTAGCGCCCGGATGGAGATCTGGATCTCCCAGATGGAGAGGGCCAGTGAAGCGAGCATCAGCAGCAGGCTGCCGCCGAAGACATACTCTCCTGCTCGCTGCATCCCCGCGAAGAGCAGGAGCATGCACACCACGCAGAGGAAAAGGCTGGAGACCCCCAGGAACTGCATGTCTCGGATGAGCCGCACCCGGATCTTCAGGTTCTCGATCTGCGGCAGCAGCAGTGGATCCGGATTCGCTTTGTATTGCGCGTACATGTTCCGGATCAGCGCCGCGATCGCCAGGAACCGGTTGGTGAAGGCGAGCAGGAGCAACGACACCGTTGGAAAGAGCAGCCCGGGCGTGGTGAGCGTCAGTTCCATCTCTTCTCCTGTCCTGAAACGCCAAGAGGGCCGCGGGTAGGGGCCCGTAGACCCTCACCCCGGCCCTCTCCCAGAGGGAGAGGGAGACCGGAACCCGAGTGGGCCCGGTACCCTCACCCCGGCCCTCTCCCGGTGGGAGAGGGGTGGTTCATGCCTCGCCGCGCTCCTCGCGCTTGCGGTCACGATCCGCACGGTAACGCTCGCCCGAGCTCAGCGCCTTCTTGCGCATGCGCACCGACTTCGGCGTCACCTCCACCAGCTCGTCGTCCGCGATCCACTCCAGCGCCTTCTCCAGCCCCATCTCGCGCGGCGGCGTCAGGATGACGTTCTCGTCACGGCCCGCCGCGCGGATGTTCGTCAGCTTCTTCTCGCGGCAGGCGTTCACGTTCAGCTCCGAGGGGTGCGCGTGCTCGCCGATGATCATCCCCTCGTACACCGTCACGCCCGCTCCCACGAAGAGCTGCCCACGCTCCTGGATGCTGAACAGTGCGTAGGGCACCGTCTCGCCCAGGCGGTCGGACACGATCGCCCCGTTGGCCCGCTTCGGGATGTAGCCGAACCACGGCTCGTACCCGTCGAACTGGCTGCTCATGATGCCCTCACCGCGCGTGATGGTGAGGAACTCCGAGCGGAACCCGATGAGGCCACGCGCCGGAATCCGGAACTGCAGGCGCGTACGCCCACCGCCCAGCTGCGCCATGTCCGTCATGCGGCCCTTGCGGGGCCCCAGCCGCTCCGTCACCGCTCCCACGCTGCCCTCGGGCACGTCGCAGAAGATCAGCTCCATCGGCTCGTGCACCTGGCCGTCGATCGTCTTCGTCACCGGCTCCGGGTTCGA
Source organism: Archangium lipolyticum (assembly GCF_024623785.1). Taxonomy (NCBI): domain Bacteria; kingdom Pseudomonadati; phylum Myxococcota; class Myxococcia; order Myxococcales; family Archangiaceae; genus Archangium; species Archangium lipolyticum. Next base: position 416,701 of record NZ_JANKBZ010000001.1, on the reverse strand, counting down.
CGCCGTCAGCTCGTAGCCCTCGCGGCGCATCGTCTCGATGATGACCGCCAGCTGGAGCTCGCCACGGCCCACCACGCGGAACGCGTCCGGCGTCTCCGTGTCCTCCACTCGGATGGACACGTTACGGTAGGCCTCGCGGTACAGGCGCTCGCGCAGGTTGCGGCTGGTGACGTACTTGCCTTCCTTGCCCGCCAGCGGCCCGTCGTTCACCTTGAAGATCATCATCATCGTGGGCTCGTCCACGGTGATGCGCGGCAGGGCCACCGGCTTCTCCACGTCGGCGATGGTGTCACCGATGGAGATGGCCTCGATGCCCGCGATGGAGACGATCTCTCCCGGACCCGCGTCCTGGATCTCCGTCCGCTTCAGGCCCTGGAAGCCGTACAGCTTGACGATCTTGCCCTGCTCCACCTTGCCGCCGTCCCGCATCACCGCCACGGACATGTTCGGCGTCAGGCGGCCGGCCTGCACGCGGCCCACCGCGAGGCGGCCCACGTAGTCGTCGTAGTCCAGGTTGGCCACCAGCAGCTGCAGCGGCTCCTGGGTCGGCGCCGGCGGGGGCGAGATGTGCGAGAGGATCGCCTCGAACAGCGGCTCCAGGCTCTTGCCCGGCTGCTCCAGCGAGGGCGAGCTCTGGCCCTGGCGGGCGATCGTGTAGAGGACCGGGAACTCGAGCTGCTGATCGTCCGCTCCCAGGTCGATGTAGAGCGAGTAGACCTGATCCAGGATCTCCTTGGGGCGGGCGTCCTGGCGGTCGATCTTGTTGATGACGAGCACCGTCTTCAGGCCCATGCCCAGCGCCTTGCTGAGCACGAAGCGCGTCTGGGGCAGGGGACCCTCGGCCGCGTCCACCAGGAGGATGACGCCATCCACCAGGCGCAGACCACGCTCCACCTCACCACCGAAGTCCGCGTGACCCGGGGTGTCGATGATGTTGATCTGCTTTCCCTTGTAGGTGACGGCCGTGTTCTTCGCGAGAATGGTGATGCCCTTCTCGCGCTCGAGGTCGTTGGAGTCCATCACCCGTTCGGTGACGGCTTCGTTGCTGCGGAAGATGCCCGCCTGGCGGAGCATGTGGTCGACGAGGGTGGTCTTGCCGTGGTCGACGTGGGCGACGATGGCGACGTTGCGGATGTTCTCTCGGGCAATCATGAGCGAGGCGGGCCGGAGCGCACTCCCGGCGGAGGAAATCGTGAAGGGCGAAGGCGCCCAGGCCCCGCGTAGGGGACCCTGTGTGAACCCCACAGGAACGCGGAGGGCGGGCGCTTATATGCCGTGGGTCTTCCACCTGCAACGTGGCTGGAAGAAAGGCGCGCGGACAGGGGCGCTCACCCCTGACTTCTCCGCCTACCGGGTAGGCAGAGAGGCGACATCCAGGCCCGGCTTTTCCGTTCCGAGCGGAGCCGGAGGGGCCGCGGGCAGGTGCTCGCGCAGGAAGCGCTCCACCCGGAGCTCCACCAGCTCCTTGTGCTCCAGGGGAGCGGCGTGGGTGCCCTGGGGCACCATCATGAACTCGGCGTCGGGGATGTGGGCGGCCATCCGGCGCGAGAGCCAGGCCGGGGTGAACTTGTCCCGCTCACCCGCGATGATGAGGGTGGGCACGTCCACGTGGGGCAGGTGATCCCACGCGCTGTGGTGGGAGGCGGACTCCAGGGTGCGGACGAAGACCACCGGGTCCATGTTGGCCAGGTGGGTGAAGTAGGGGACGAGGTCGCTCCTGGCGAGCAGGGATCGGTTGAGCTCCACGGAGAGGGCCACCTGCATGGCCAGCTCGGTGCTGAGCAGGGCGCGGGTCATCCGGGCCACGGGCTGGGGGAAGCTCTCCACGGTGAGGCGGATGAGGGGGAAGAGCCGCTTGAGCCAGTTGCCGTCGTGGAAGGTGTCCAGCGGGGTGCCGTAGCTGCCGCAGAGGAGGACGAGCCCGCGCACGCGCTCGGCGTAGCGCCGGTGGAACTCGAGCGCCACCTGCACGCCCATGGAGTGGGCGAAGAGGACGGCCTGGTCGATGCCCGCGGCATCCATCACCCGGTTGAGATCATCACAGGTGTAGAGCATGCCGATGCGCTCGCGCTGGCGGGGCAGGCCCGAGCGGCCGTGGCCCCGGTAGTGCCAGCGCAGGACGCGGTAGCGCTGCTCCAGGTAGGGCGCCAGGTACTTCCAGACGAAGCCATCACACCCCAGGCCGTCGCACAGCACCATTCCCGGCTCGCCCTCGCCCTGCACCCGGTAGTACAGCGAGGCCCCATCGGGCACGGTGAGGTAGTCCTGCCGGAAGTAATGGCTCATGGGCTCAGGCGTCTGCCTCGGCATCGGGCGGGAGACCCTTGTCGAGGCCGTACTTGGCGATCTTCAAGATAAGGTTGGAACGGCTGATGCCAAGCTCGCGTGCCAGGCGGCTCTTGTTGTTCCCGGTGCGCAACAGTCCCTGGTGGATCATCTCGCGCTCCAGCGTCTCCACCGCCTCGTGCAGCCTGCCCGTGGCACGGGCGGTGAGGAAGGACGAGCCTCCGGGTGTCACCGCGTCGCGGATGCGGCTGGAGATGAGCTCGGCTGGCAGCAACTCCAGGTCGCCGCCGAGCACCAGCAACCGTTCGATTTCGTTCTCCAGCTCGCGCACGTTGCCCGGCCATGCGTAGGTGCCGAGCAGGGCCATGGCGTCGGAGGACAGGCCCCGGGCGCGCTGGCCCTCACGGTGGTGCTTGCGCAGGAAGTGGTCCACCAGCAGGGGCAGATCGTCCCGGCGCTCGCGCAGTGGGGGCAGGTGCACCCGGATGACGTTGATGCGGTAGTAGAGGTCCTCGCGGAACTCGCCGCGCTTGACCATCTCGCCCAGATCCTTGTGCGTGGCGGCGATGACGCGCACGTCCACCTCCCGCGAGTGGGTGCCACCCACGGGCAGGAAGGTGCCCTCCTGAAGCACGCGCAGCAGCTTCACCTGGAGCGCGGGGGACATGTCACCCACCTCGTCGAGGAAGAAGGTGCCGCCGTCGGCGACCTCGAAGAGGCCCTTCTTGTCGCGCATGGCGCCGGTGAAGGCGCCGCGCATGTGGCCGAAGAGGGCGCTTTCAAGGAGGTTGTCGTTGAAGGCCGAGCAGTTCTGCACCACGAAGGGGCCCTGCCGCCGGGGGCCGTTGTAGTGGATGGCGCGCGCCACCAGCTCCTTGCCCGTGCCCGACTCGCCGTTGATGAGGACGGTGGCCTCCGAGTTGGACACCTTCTCGAGCAGCTTGAAGATCTCCTGCATCGCGCCGGAGCGGCCGATGATGTCCTCGAAGCGGTAGTTCTCGCCGGTGCCCTGCGAGAGCGCCTGGATGGAGCGATCCTCCTTGCGGGCGCGCTCGGCCTCGTAGGCGGCGATCTCGCTGGCGCCGTACTCGAGCAGGTCCGAGAGCTTCTCCAGGTTGGCGTCGCCCAGCACGGGCAGGCGCTCCACCGCGCGCTCCACGTCCGGTGCTCCCGGCTGCAGCTCGCGCACGCGCGCCTTGAGCAGCTCCAGGTCCCTCCCCGTGGGCGGCTCGCGCAAGAAGCCCTCCACGAACAGGAAACCCTGGTACTCGTCATGGATGTAGAGGGGCGCGCCCACCAGGCTGAACTGGAGGTGGCACGCGTGGACGAGCGCGCGGCGCAGGCGCCGGTTCGCCCGGAACTGCTCGTGGAGCTGGCGCACCGACTGGTTGCAGCGCCGCAGGCCCTCCCGCGAGGTGAGCGAGAGCCGGCAGCACGCGTTGGGGGTCGGGGGAATATCTCCGCCCTTCTGCCATTCCAGCACCACCCCGTTGCGGTCCACGAGGTGCAACTCCGCACGCCACCACTTGCGAATGACTTCTCGCAGCATGATGATGGTGTGCAGGTTCTGGTGCCTCTCCATGTCCATCTGCCGGGCCCTGGGGATGTTCAACGGGGGGGTGAACCTTGAAACATACTGAGGTATCTGGACTCTAGCTGCTCGGCGTTTCTCCGTGGAGGAGTGTTCGCACACCACCCGCTCGTGACTACCTCTCCTCACACCCATGGCGGGCATGACCATGACCATGACCACGCGCACGACGAAGCGCACGGGGGGCATGGACATGGCAAACCCGCGAAACGTCTGCCGCCTTCCAGGACGGAGGAGCGGAGGAAGGATCGCAACCGGCTGCTCTTCGCCCTGGCGCTGACGGGCACCATCGCGGTGGCCGAGGCGGTGGGCGGCTACATCACCAACTCCCTGGCCCTCATGTCCGATGCGGGCCATATGTTCACGGACATCAGCGCGCTGGGGCTGAGCCTGCTGGCGCTGTGGTTCTCGAGCAAGCCGGCGGATCAGAAGAAGACGTACGGGTACTACCGGATGGAGATCCTCAGCGCGCTGCTCAACGGCGTGCTGCTGTTGGGGATCACCGTCGTCATCCTGGTGGAGGCCTGGGAGCGCTTCCGCTCGCCGGCCGAGGTGCGGCTGGGGCCCATGGCGGTGGTGGCGCTGATCGGCCTGTTGTCCAACCTGGGGGCGCTGGCCTTCCTGCACAACACGCACTCGATGAACGTGCGCGGGGCCTTCCTGCACGTGCTGGGTGATGCGCTCTCCAGCGTGGGCGTGCTGGTGGGCGCCGGGGTGATGTGGCTGACGGGCTGGTACGTGGTGGACCCGCTCATCTCCGTGCTCATCTCGGTGGTGATCGTGGTGGGCTCATTGCGGCTGGTGCGCGACGCGGTGGACGTGCTGCTCGAGGCGGTGCCCGCGCACGTGGACATGTCGGTGGTGAAGGAGCTGCTGCTCAAGGTGCAGGGGGTGCGCGACGTGCACGACCTGCATGCGTGGACCATCGCCAGTGGCATCTACGCGCTCTCGGCGCACCTGGTGGTGGCGGATCCGATGGTGTGCAACAACGATGAGATCCTCACCGCGGTGAAGCACGCGCTCTTCGAGCGGTTCGGGATCGATCACATCACCATCCAGATCGAGAGTGAGTCCTTCGCCCATCTGGGCGAGGTTCACTGAAGCCGTCTCTCAGGAATCCGCGTCTCCTCGCGATGCGAGCTCATCAGACGCGCTTGCGAGCCCTGAAGACGTTGCAGACGACCCGGCGCACCTTCTTCGCTCCCGTGGCGAGGGCCAGGACGCGCGAGAGCTGCTCGAGCGCCTGGTTGGCACCCAAACGATCACGCTCCGTCGCGAACGCCATGAAGAGGTGGATCGTGCCGAGCGAGGGATCCTCGAAGACGGACATGCTCTCGAAGCCGGGGTAGTCGGCCAGTCCCTCCAGGGCGGGTTCCCTGGCGACGGCATCCACGCGCGAGAACTCCCGTGGATCCGCTCCTTCGAAGATGATCACTTCGGCGGACTTCATGTCCGGCTCTCTTAACATGGCTGGCCACGTGCTGAACAACACCACGTGGCGCGCCGTCCCCCTGCTTCAGGTACAACCTCCGACATCCCTGGAGATGGCACCCCTGGGGGAGGGGTGGAGGGGCCCCCGGCCGAGGGCCCCTCCCTTCATCACAGGCTCACGGCGTGATGGAGATGACCGCGCTGGCCCGGGTGTTGTTGTCCTCGAAGAACTCGGTCCGGGAGTCGTCCGGATCGGCCGCGGCGCCCAGGTACCAGGCTCCCGTGTAGGGGGCCGAGGCCTGGACCCCCAGCGACAGCGTCTGGCATTGGCCCGGGTTGAGGAAGGCGCTCGGGACGGTCCCCAGGGGTTGCTCCGGGGAGGGACCGTAGGGCGTGCGCGGGGTAATGACCGCATCGGGGGACAGGTACAGCTCCACCACCGTGCTGGCCCCCTGCGTGCCCTGGTTGCACACCTTCACCGAGGCCGTGAACTGCTGGCTCAGCCGGAGGCGCGTGGGCGCCGCCACCGTGGACACCACGAAGTCCGGCCTCTCGCCGATGCCGATGCGGCTGCCCACCCGGATGTTGTTGTCCTCGATGAACTCGAGGCGGTTGTTCATCGGGTCCACCGCCGCGCCCAGGTAGTACGCGCCATCCATTGGCACCGAGGCCTGGGCGGGAATGGACAGCGTCTGGCATTGGCCCGGCGCGATGGACTGGGTCCACGTGCCGCCCACGGGCCTGTCGCCGATCGGGGAGTAGGGCGTGCGCGGGTTGATGATCGCATCGGAGGACAGGTACAGCTCCACCTCCGTGCTGGACTCATACGTGCCCTGGTTGCACACCGTCACGGAGACGTTGATGGAGTTGCCATTCCGCGCGCTCGCGGGGCCCTTCACCGTGGACACCACGAAGTCAGGCCTCTCGCCGATGCCGATGCGGCTGTCCACCCGGGTGTTGTTGTCCTCGATGAACTCGGGACGGTTGTTCATCGGGTCCACCGCCGCGCCCAGGTAGTACGCGCCATCCATCGGCACCGAGGCCTGGATGGGGATGGTCAGCGTCTGGCATTGCCCTGGGTAGAGGTTGTCGGTGGGCATGCCGCCCACGGGCCTGTCGCCAGAAGGCCAGTAGGGCGTGCGCGGGGTGATGACGTCGTCCGGGGACAGGTACAGCTCCACCTCCGTGCTGGACTCATACGTGCCCTGGTTGCACACCGTCACCGAGATGTCGATGGAGTCCCCCTGGAGCGCGCTCGTGGGGCCCGTCACCTCGGACACCACGAAGTCAGGCCTCTCGCCGATGCCGATGCGGCTGCCCACCCGGGTGTTGTTGTCCTCGATGAACTCGGGACGGTTGTTCATCGGGTCCACCACCGCGCCCAGGTAGTACGGGCCTTCCATCGGCACCCAGGGCGACACGGGGATGAACAGCGTCTGGCACTCTCCCGGGGCGAGGTAATCGGTGTGATCACCGCCCACGGGCATGTCGACGGGAGGGGAGTAGGGCGTGCGCGGGGTGAGGATGTCGTCGGAGGACAGGTACAGCTCCACCTCCGTGCTGGACTCCTGCGTGCCCTGGTTGCACACCGTCACCGAGGCGGTGAAGGAATCCCACGGCAGCGAGCTCGCGGGACCCGTCACCTCGGACACCACGAAGTCCGGCCTCTCACCGAGGCCGATGCGGCCGCCCACCCGGGTGTTGTTGTCCTCGAAGAACTCGGGACGGTTGTCCATCGGGTCCACCACCGCTCCCAGGTAGTACGTGCCATCCGTTGGCAACGAGGCCGACACGGGAATGGACAGCACCTGGCATTGCCCCGGGAAGAGGTATTGGGTGGACTCGCCGCCCACGAACCTGTCGACGGGAGGAGAGTAGGGCGTGCGCGGGGTGAGGATGTCGTCGGAGGACAGGTACAGCTCCACCTCCGTGCTGGACTCCTGCGTGCCCTGGTTGCACACCGTCACCGAGGCGGTGAAGGAGTCCCACCTCCGGGTGCTCGTGGGGCCTGTCACCTCGGACACCACGAAGTCCGGCTTGTTTCCAAAGCCGATGCGGCTGCCCACCCGGATGTTGTTGTCCTCGATGAGCTCGAGACGGTTGTTCATCGGGTCCACCACCGCGCCCAGGTAGTACACGCCGTCCGTTGGCACCGAGGTCTGGATGGGGATGGACAGTGTCTGGCATTGCCCCGGAACGAGGTAGTCGGTGTAATCGCCGCCCACGGGCATGTCGCCCGGAGGGGAGTGGGGCGTGCGCGGGGAGAGGCTGGCGTCGGAGGACAGGTACAGCTCCACCTCCGTGCTGGCCTCCTGCGTGCCCTGGTTGCACACCGTCACCGAGGTGGTGAAGGAGCCCCACGGCTGGGTGCTCGGGGGGGCGGTGATCGCGGACACCACGAAGTCCGGCTTGTCACCAATGCCGATGCGGCTACCCACCCGGGTGTTGTTGTCCTCGATGAACTCGGGACGGTTGTTCATCGGGTCCACCACCGCGCCCAGGTAGTACGTGCCATCCGTTGGCAACGAGGCCGACACGGGAATGGACAGCACCCGGCACTGCCCCGGGAAGAGGTCGCCGGTGTACTCGCCGCCCACGAACCTGTCGCCGGGAGGAGAGGAGGGGGTCCGCGGGGAGAGGATGTCGTCGGAGGACAGGTACAGCTCCACCTCCGTGTAATCGATCCGGGTGCCCTGGTTGCACACCGTCACCGATGCAGTGAAGGAGTCCCACCGCCGTGCGCTCGGGGGGGCTGTGACCGCCGTCACCACGAAGTCCGGCTTGTCACCCATGCCGATGCGGTCACCCGCCCGGGTGTTGTTGTCCTCGAAGAGCTCGGTGCGCTGGCTGTCCGGGTCGGCCACGGCGCCCAGGTACCAGGTGCCATCAGAAGAAGTCGAGGTCTCCAGCGACAGCGTCTGGCACTGACCCGGGTAGAGGTCGCCGGTGGACACGCGCCCCAGGGGCTGGTCGTCGGACGGAGTGGGGGGCACCGGCGGGGTGATGACCGCGTCGGAGGACAGGTACAGCTCCACCTCCGTGTAATCGGTCTGGGTGCCCTGGTTGCACACGGTCACCGAAGTGGTGAAGGGCTCCCACGTCCGTGTGCTCGCGGGACCCTTGACCGCCGTCACCACGAAGTCCGCCGCGTCACCGATGCCGATGCGGCCGCTCACCCCGGTGTTGTTGTCCTCGAAGAGCTCGGTGCGCTGGCTGTCCGGGTCGGCCACGGCGCCCAGGTACCAGACGCCGTTCGACGGAGTCGAGATAGGGCCCGGCAGCGACAGCGTCTGGCACTGCTCCGGATGGAGGTAGCCGGTGGACACGCGCCCCAGGGGCAGGTCGCCGGACGGAGGGGGGGTCTCCTGGGGGGTGATGACCGTGTCGGAGGACAGGTACAGCTCCACGTCCGTGCTGTCGGGCCTGGTGCCCTGGTTGCACACCGTCACCGAAGCGGTGAAGGACTGCCCCGACCTCGCACTGGCCGGGCCGTTCACCGCCTTCACCACGAAGTCCGCCTCGTCACCGATGCCGATGCGGTTGCCCACCCGGTTGTTGTTGTCCTCGAGGGTCTCGGGACGCTGGTTGTCCGGATCGGCCACGGCGCCCAGGTACCAGGCGCCATGCGAGGGCGCCATGGCATGGACCTCCTGTGACAGCGTCTGGCATTGGCCCGGCTGGAGGTAGTCGGTGACCACGCGCCCCAGGGGCATGTCGTCGGACGGAGCGGGGGGCACCGGCGGGGTGATGACCGCGTCGGAGGACAGGTACAGTTCCACCTCCGTGCTATCGGGCTGGGTGCCCTGGTTGCACACCGTCACCGAAGCGATGATGGGCTGCCCCAGCCTCGCACTGGCCGGGCCGCTCACCACCGTCACCACGAAGTCCGGACCCGACTCCAGGGCCTGGCCCGCGACTCCCCGGGCCTCGTCCTGCTGCGCCCCCGGCTTTCCGCATGCCGTGGCCATCAACGCCAGCGCTCCGATGACGGCGCTGGCTCTTGCCGCTCTTCTCATGAATGACCCCCTCAAATGGTCGCTCGATGAATCCTGGTGAATTCGAGCTTTCACAGGATTGCCGACACCCATTTGAGAGAGCAAGGAGAATTGCCGGAATTTTGCGCCCCGGGTGAATCCAGCTCGGGGCGCGGATCGACGGGGTCAGTCCTCCAGAGGGAGCCGCCAGAGCTCGCTGCCATGGAGGCTGTCCGTGGCGACGAAGAAGACGGAGGAGCCCACGCGGGTGAAGCCGTGGGGGTACGAGGAGGAACTGGAGGCGATGTCCTGCACCAGGCGCGTGCCCGCGGCCGTCCCATCCGTCACCCAGGGCTCCAGGCCCTCCGCGTCGCTCGTGTTGCTGTAGAGGATGCGGTCATCCAGGGCGTAGAGCCCGGTGGTGAATTCATCCGACCTGCTCAGGGGCCGGGACAGCATCCGGGTGCCCGCGGCCGTTCCATCCGTCACCCAGAGTTGCACGTCCCGGGGACTGGGGCCTGGCGAGGAGAGGGCCTGGCCGAAGAAGAGCTTGCCGCCCGCGCGGGTGGCGGTGGTGATGTAGGGAAGCGCGTCGGGCTGCTGGGCATAGGTATTGGGCAGGGTCGTGACGAGCCGCTCCTGGACGGCGCCGGCGCCGTCCAGCTCCAGCGAGTACAGGCGCATGAGCTGATCCGACGGGTCGGCGAGCGCGAGGAACAGCTGGTTGTCCGTGCTTCCCGGCAGGAGGGTGGCGGTGGGGCCCTGCGGGTCGGCGGCGATCTCCCGGACGCGCGTCGTGCCGGCCTCGGTGCCATCCGTGCGCCACAGCTCGCGGCCCTGGGAGGGCGTCGAGGTGAGGAAGAAGACCGACGTGCCCAGGGCCTGGGGTTGAGTCGGGTAGGAGTGGGCGGTGCCGGGTTGGATGTCCTTGACGAGCACCGTGCCGGCGCCGGTGCCATCCGTCTTCCACAGCTCGGTGCCATGGGCCGGGTCCGTGAAGGAGAAGAAGAGCGTGTTGCCCACGCGCACCCGCGAGAAGCTCAGGGACGAGTCGTTCCCCATGTCGCGCACGAGCACCGTGCCGGCCTCGGTGCCATCGCTCTTCCACAGCTCGGTGCGTCCGGACGACGTCGCGGGATCGGCACGGAAGCAGAAGAAGAGCAGGGAGCCATTCAGGGGCGTGAGCGCATAGGGAGACGCGCTCGCCGCGCCCGGCGCGATGTCCTTCACCTGTCGCGTGCCGCCCGGGGTGCCGTCGCTGACCCACAACTCCTGGCCATGGGCCGTGTCACCCGAAGCGAAGAAGAGCTGCTGGCCCAGGGGCGTCAGCTCCTTCACGCCGGTGTCCTGGAACGCGGGGAAGTCCTTCACCTGCACGGTGCCCGCCGCGGTCCCATCGCTCGTCCACAAGCCGGTCCGCCCGTCCTCGAAGAAGGCCCCGAAGAAGAGCCGGCCCTGGAAATCCACCAGGAGCCCCGGACCGAATCCGGTCCAGGGAGAAGCGCTCGAGGGCGGGAAGAGGTCCTTGACGAGGTGGGCCGTTCCCAGTGTTGGAGCGCCCGGGGGCGTGGCGGGTGCCGGCGGTGGAGTGGGAGCGGGAGGCGCCCCGGTCCGCTCTCCGTCTCCCCCAGAGGGAGCGCTCTCGGGGGGAAGCTCGTTCTCCTGGCCGCTGTCACCGCTTCCACCCGTACCGGTCTCGGCTCCACCGCAGCCCACCACCAGCGAGCAGAGCAGTACCACGCCTCGCCATGAACCCATTCCTCTACCTCGCATGCCTGGAGTTGAGACATGAGGGTGAGGAGAGGGATTGAATCCGTCCAGTGTCCGCCAGCGAGAAATTCCTGCTCACATTCCCGTCGTAGTGGGGGGATTCACTCGTCGTTGACGGGTGAAGACTTCACGCAGGAATACAATGTGTCCTCCTGGACAGGCTGGAGCGCAACGGGCCCCGGCGGTGATGCCGGGGCCCATGCTCGGCCGCTGGGGGGCCAATCTCAGGCGGGAGGACTTGTCACTTCAAGGGAGCAGCCGGATGTCGTCGAGGTAGAGGGTCCCCTGGTCCGCGCCCGACTGATCCTGGATGTAGATCTCCCGGAGCGAGCCCGAGCTCACGCCCAGCACGCTGAACGGGACGGAGATCCGCTGCCAGGTGCCCGGCTGGATGGCCTGGCCCAGCGCCTCGTCCAGGCGGATCTCCCCGAGCAGGCCGGAGTCGCCGTTGAACACCAGCCGCGCGATCTGCCCGCCGGAGGTGCCGCCGTGCACCCACAGCTCGATGGACTTGTACCGGCTCAGGTCGATGGGGCTGTCGCCGTGGAAGAAGAGGGCCGACCACTGGTCCAGCTCGACGGAGATGGACGACGTGCCCGAGTGGACGATGGAGCGCTGATCCAGGTCGTGCACCGCCCAGCTCCAATCCCGGAACCCGGCGCCGAGCACATCCTCGTAGAGGGCGAAGGGCGGGTTCTGCGGGGGCGGGGTGCTGGAGCGGAGCAGCCGGATGTCGTCGAGGTAGAGGGTGCCCTGGCTGCCGCCGGTATCGTCCTGGATGTAGATGTCGCGCACGGTGCCGGAGCCCAGTCCCACGGAGGCGAGCGGGATGACGACGCGCTGCCAGGTGCCCGCCAGGATGGGGTGACCCAGCACCGTGTCGAGCCGCGCCGAGCCGATGTACTGGGAGCCGTCATAGAACGCCAGCCGCACGCCCTGGCCGCCGCTGGTGCCACCGTTCACCCACAGCTCGATGGCCTGATACTGGGTCGCATCGAGTCCCGAGGTGTGGTGGAAGTAGAGGGCATTCCAGCCACCGAGCTGGACGGACATGGACGCCAGCCCGTTGTGCACCACGGTGCGCTCATCGAGGTTGTGCGTGGCCCAGCTCCAGTCCGTGAAGCCATTGCCCATGCCGTCGTCATAGACGGGCGTGTCACCCACGGGATCTTCCGTGCGCCCCTCGGTGAGCGCCACGCCCTCGGAGATGGAGACGGTGCGCAGGTTCTTGGCCTGGATGTAGTCGAGGATCTGGGAGAACTGGGTGATGTTGATCTCCGTCGGCTGGGTGGGCGTGCCGGCCACGAACTGGTGGAAGGTGAGGATGACCCAGCTCTTGTCGGCGGCGGCCCTGTCGAGCCACGTGCGCACGTCGTCCAGGGTGACGCTGGTATTCACGTCATAGGCCCGGAGCTGGAGGATGTTGGTGTCCCGGAAGTTCTGACCACCGTTCACCGTGCGGTGGCTGCCGTAGTACTGCTTGACGGAGGCCAGCACGCTGTCGTTGTACGCCCCGTAGGGGGTGGAGAAGGCCGGCACCGACGCCAGACCGAACTGCGACTTCAGCCACGCTTGCGAGCCGCTCAGCTCGGACTGCACCTGCGCCGGGGTCAGGGTGGTGAGATCCGAGTGGGTCATCGTGTGGGAGCCGATCTCGTTGCCCTCGGCGATGACGGTCTGGACCTGGGGCACCGTCATGAAGCCCGTCCACCCGTTGCGGATGCCCTCGGTGACGAGGAAGTAGGTGGCGCGGATGCCGTGCTGGTTCAGCACCGGGCGCGCCGCCGTGTACTGCGAGGGCCACCCGTCATCCAGCGTGATGCTCACCATTCCTTCCTGGAAGGGAGTCGCGGCCTGGGTGGGAACCGCCACCAGCGCCAGGCCCAGTACCGCCAGACTCCGCATGAAATCCTTCACGACATTTGATCTGCCCATGGGTTTCCCCTCTGTTGATGCAGGAGGTCTTTCCCGGACCTCCTCGTCATCAGGGAGACAATGACACGGCGGGAATCCCGTTGCTTCTGGAATTTTGAAGGCATGCTGGGCGCCAGAATGTCATCCACGAGACGGAGAGGGCGCGGACCGCTCTCCGCCGGCCGCCGCGACGAGGCTCTCCTCCGCGCGGGCGAACATGTCCTTCGCGAGCCGCTCGCTGAAACCGACCAGGAAGCACACCGCCATGGAGAGGTACAGCTCCGATTCCGGATTCGCCGGCTTGAGGGGCAGCAGCCCTGATTTCATCAGGGTGAAGCAGAAGATCGCGCTGTACATGCCGATCACCGGCTTGAAGAACCCCAACATCACCATGGAGGTGCGGCTGGCCCCCCGCTGCTTCTCGAGCTCCGCGAGCCGCATGAGGATGCTCACCACGCTGCCCATGGCGCCGCACAGGCCCACCAGCAACAGCATGCGGACGGGGAGGCCGAAGAGCAGGGTGCTCTCGCTGGTCAGCACCTGGTGCACGAAGGCGGCTGCTCCGTGGGAGACGAGCAGCAGCAGCCCCAGCCCGAGCACCACCTGGGTGGCGGGCGAGTCCGATCGCAGCAGGGGGAGCGGGCGCAGCGGGTAGACCTGGTCCGCGAGCGCGGAGGTGACGCGCAGGCGGATGCCCCGCACGAACGCGAGGTTGGGCTGTTCCGACAGCAGCGCCGTGAGGCCCAGATCGATGGAGTGGACGGCCGTGGGGCCGAGGATCTGTGCGGCCTTGTCGCGCAGCGTCAAAAGGCTGGCGAGCTCCTTCTGGACGTCCTTGCTGAGCGGCTGGGCGAGCCGCTGGCCGAGTTGCTCGGACAGCCGCGCGGGGAGCGGTGAGACGGTCACCTCCGTGAGCACCTCTGTCGGAGCGGGCTCGGCGGCGGGTGCCAGCGTCGCGGTCTCGGCGCTTCTCACCACCGGCGCGGGGGGGCGCGTGGCCAGCGCGAGGGTCGGCGCCGGGGCCGGTGCGGGGACCACGGAGTCCTGCCGGGGGGGAAGCGCCGTGCTCCGCGGCGGGCCGGCGAGCTGCTGCCGCAGCAGCTCGAGGGTGGCCGGGTCGAAGCCCGAGGTGGGGGGCAGTTGATGCTGGCTCTGGAACCGGTTCAGGGCCGCCTTCGTGTGCGCTCCGAAGACGCCGTCCACGGTGCCCGGATCGAAGCCCAGGAACGAGAGTAGGAGCTGACCCTCGCGCACGCTCAAGTCCGGCAAGGGGTGGGTGGACAGGTGCTGATAGGCCGCCGCCAGCTTCTTGTCGTACTGGTTCTTCGCGTAGCCCGAGCCGTTGTAGCCGCGGGCGAACGCGGCCCAGTCATGATCGCGCAGGGCCCGGTCCAGACCATTGTGCTGGATGAACGCCACCATGGCCGCGAGCTGCTCGTCCTCGGAGGCCATCATGCGGCTGACGAGCTGCTCGACGGAGCCGTAGCCCAGGTCTGTGGCGTGGTACCCCATCACCTGGCCGAGACCCCACGAGGCGCTCTCGAGCGCGGCCTGCTCGTCGAGCGCCAGGGCCCGATCGAGCCGCTCGTACTCCGAGGCTCCCCAGCGATAGCCCCCTGCCTGGGGGTTGCTGATGTCGGGGGCCTGCGCGTCGTAGCGGCCCTTCGTCCTGCGGCTGAAGACGTGGCGCTCGAAGAGGATGGCGGGCCGGCGGTCCGCGAAGAAGCCACAGCCCCGGGTCTCGATCTGGAGCACGGCCCAGAGCTCGGCGGGGTGGACGGAGAGCTTGTCGGCGCAGGCCTGGATGCCCTGAGCGGTGAGGGGAGTGGCTGCTCCGGTGAACCGGGTCACGTCTGGATGTCCCATGGGTCGTCGCCTCTTTTTCCATGGGACACGTGAGGGGGGTGGATCGGGCAAGGCGGTGCTTCCTGGTGAACGACGTCCTGACCCGCTGCTGGTCCCGCGAGGTTCGTCGTTCTAGATCCGTGCCCGCACCGACCCGAGGTGGGCTCGAGAGCCGTTGACAAGGAGGGTGACGATGCACTACCGCCGTTTCGGCCGTACCGGCTGGCAGGTTTCGCAGATAGCGCTGGGGGCCTGGCAGCTGGGCGCGGATTGGGGCACGGTGACCGAGGACGAGGCGCTGGCGACGGTCCGCGCGGCGCTCGATCGCGGCATCAACTTTATCGACACGGCGGATGTCTACGGAGATGGGCGTAGCGAGCAGTTGGTGGCTCGGGCGGTGAAGGCCCATGGCCGCGAGCGCGTCTACATCGCCACCAAGGCGGGACGCCGCCTGAACCCCCACGTTGCCGAGGGGTATGACGCCACCCACCTGACGGGCTTCGTCGAACGCTCGTTGCGCAATCTCGGCACGGACCGGATCGACCTGCTGCAACTTCACTGTCCACCGAGCGCGGTCTACAGCCAGGACACGACGTTCGCCGCACTCGATGATCTGGTGCGCCAGGGCAAGCTGCGCCACTGGGGCGTCAGCGTGGAGACGGTGGAGGAGGCCCGGCGGGCGCTGGACCATGCCAACCTGACGAGCATCCAGATCATCTTCAACATCTTCCGGCAGAAGCCGGCCGAGGCGTTGTTCGCCGAGACGGTGGCGCGTGACGTGGCGGTGATTGCCCGCGTGCCGCTCGCGAGCGGACTGTTGACGGGGAAGTTGCGCCGGGACACCCGCTTCGCCGCCGACGACCACCGCAATTACAATCGTCAAGGCGAGGCCTTCGACGTGGGAGAGACCTTCTCCGGAGTGCCGTATGAGGTTGGCCTGGAGGCGGTCGAGGAGCTGCGTTCCCTGGTGCCTGACGGTGCGAGCATGGCGCAGTTCGCCTTGCGGTGGATCCTGATGCAGGAGGCGGTGAGCTGCGTCATCCCCGGAGCCAGGAACCCGGCCCAGGCCGAGTCCAATGCCGCCGCGGCGGAGCTGCCACCTCTATCCGAACAGACCCTGGCGACGGTGCGCTCGGTGTACGACCGGCGCATCCGGTCGTTGGTGCATGAGCGTTGGTGAGACATTGCATTCCATCATGTCCAGCACGTATATGGCATCCAATCCAGATCTCGATTTGAAAGAAATGCTCCTCGTTCTGAATCCCTTCATCGAGAATCAAGCAGAGGGAACGAAAGAGAGGGAGGCATGGACTCCGAGCGCGTGAAGATCGCTGGTAAGGGCTTCATGGCCGTTGAAGTGTCAGGAAAGCTGAGGCTCATGGTGGCGCCTCTCCCGGAAGAATTGGAAACAGATGAGGAATGGAAGGAGGATCCCGAGTAGGAAGAGGTGAGCCGGAAATCTTCCGACTCTTGTTTCGTGCCCTGGCCGCCGCGCGCGTCTGCTACAGTCGGCTCTCCCGCTGATCTTGAAACAGGCTTCGAGGGGGGAGAGATGCGTCGGGTTTTCGGGTGGATGTTGGTGGTTGCCCTCTGCTGTGCGGCAGGAGGGGAGGCCAGTGAAGAGAAGCCGGATGCACGGCTCGCGGAGGCTCAGGCCGCCTTCGACGAGGCGATAACCCTCAGGAAGTCAGGTGGATACGCCGAGGCTCTTCCCCGGGCCGAGCGTGCGCTCGCGCTCAGACAGGCTGTGCTCGGAGACTCGCATCCCGATGTCGCCAGCTGTCTGGCCCTGATGGGGACTCTCTACTCGCGGCAAGGAGCGTTCGCCCAGGCCGAGCCCTTGTTTCAACGCGCGCTCTCCATCCAGGAGGCGGGCCTTGGCAAGAGCCACCCCGACGTCGCCCGAACGCTCAACGGTCTCGCCGTCCTCTACGATGAGCAGGGGCTGTACGGTCAGGCCGAGCCGTTGCTGCAGCGCGCGCTGTCCATCCGGGAGGAGGTCCTCGGCAAGAACCACCCCGAGGTCGCCCTGACGCTCAACAGCCTCGCCGTCCTCTATTTCAAACAAGGATTGTTCGGCCAGGCCGAGCCGTTGCTGCAACGCGTGCTGGCCATCCGGGAGGAGGCTCTCGGCAAGAACCACCCCGAGGTCGCCCAGGCGCTCAGCAGTCTGGCCGCGCTCCATGCGCAGCAGGGGTCGTATGGTCAGGCTGAGTCATTGCTGCAACGCGCGCTCACCATCCAGGAGGCCGCTCCTGGCAACGATCCCGCCATCGGCAATACGCTCAACAACCTCGCCACCCTCTCCATGGATCAGGGGTCGTACGACCGGGCCGAGCCTCTCTACCAGCGCGCGCTCGCCATCCTGGAGGCAGCCTTCGGCAAGAAGCATCCCGCGGTCGCCCAGGTGCTCAACAACCTCGCCACCGTCTACGCGTACCAGGGGTTGTACAGCCAGGCCGAGCCGTTGCTGCAACGCGCGCTGGCCATCCGGGAAGAGGTCCTCGGCAAGGGCCATCCCGATGTCGCCCAGACGCTCTACAACCTCGCCAATCTCTACGAGAACCAGGGATTGTACGGCCGGGCCGAGCCCTTGCTGAACCGCGCACTGGCCATCCAGGAAGAAGTCCTCGGAAAGGGCCACCCCGCCGTTGCCATGGCGCTCAACAACCTCGCCATCCTCTACTGGCGCCAGGGGTCGCACGGCCAGACCGAGCCCTTGTTGCAACGTGCACTGGGCATCTGGGAGAAGGCGCTCGGCGAGAACCACCCCGACGTCGCCCGGGCGCTCGTGAACCTCGCCATCCTCTACGAGAGCCAGGGGTCGTATGCCCGGGCCGAGTCCCTCAACCAGCGCGCACTCACCATCTGGCAGGCCGCCTACGGCAAGAAACACCCCTTTCTCGCGAGCGCGCTGCTCAGTCTCGCCAACCTGGCCATGGCGCAGGGGCTCCACGGCCGGGCCACGACCCTCTATCAGCGCGCACTCTCCATCTGGGAGGAAACCCTGGGCAAGGACCACCCCGATGTCGCCCTGGCTCTCAGCGGCCTGGCTCAACTCCGCCTGACCCAGCATCGCCTCGCCGACGCCCTGCCTCTCTACACACGGGCCTTCTCCATTTCCGAGCTGCGCCTGCGCCGGGAGGCGCTCGACTTCTCCGAGTCGCGCCTGGCCAGCTTCCTCCACTATCTGCGCGCGGATGAGCAGGCTCTCTACTCCTTGCTGCGTGAGCACCCGAAGGACGCTCGTGTGCGGCGTCTGGCCCTCGGTGCCGTGCTCCTGCTCAAGGGCCGCTCCGTCGAGGAGACGGCCAACATCTCTCGTACCCTCTACCGCCGCCTGGGGGCGGGGGACCGTGAAACCTTCGAGCGGTTGCGCGGCCTGCGCACCCAGCTGGCGGACCTCTCGCTCTCGGGCATCGGGACGCTCTCTCCGGAAGCCTACCAACAGCGGCTCAAGACGCTGGCCGGCGAGGGGGACGCGCTCGAAGCGGACCTGGCCAGACGTTCCGCGCCCCTGCGCGCGCTCACCACCCTGCCAACCCCCGCCGAGATCGTCGATCGGGTCGCCGCCTCCCTTCCCAGGGACGGCGCCCTCGTCGAGTTCATCGCCTACAGGGGGAGAGAGCTTGTCCCCAGACCCGGTACGACTCATCCAGCGGCCCCCGAGCAGCTGCGCTACCTGGCGTTGGTGCTCCTGCCCGATGGCTCGACCCGCGCCGTGGACCTCGGAGCGGCCGGGCCCATCGACCTCGCCGCCTCGCGTCTGCGCAATGCCCTGGCCAACCGCGATGCCACCTTCCAAGCCGAGGCCGAGTCGCTCTACCACCTCGCCTTCAAGCCCCTGCGGCCCCTGCTGGGCACCACCCGCCGCCTCTTCCTGTCTCCCGACGGACAGCTGGGTCTCGTCCCCTTCGACGCTCTCCACGATGGCCGTGGATTCCTCCTGGACTCCTTCGACTTCGTCTACCTCACCTCCGGCAGGGAGCTGCTGCCTCGCGCTCAGGACATCTCTCCCGCGTCCTCCGTGTCCGTGTTCGCCGACCCGGACTTCACCGCCGCTCCTCGTGCCACGTCCTCCACCCCCGCCAACATCTCCTCGCGGGCCGCTCCCTCCGACTCCCTGGAGCGCTTCTTCTCCACCACGCGTGGGAACCTCGTCAGCAGTGCGTGGGTGCCCCTGCCGGGCACGCGTCAGGAGGCCGAGAACATCCAGCGCCTGTTGCCCCAGGCCCAGCTCTTCCTTGGCCCCGATGCCACCAAGGATCGGCTGCTCTCCCTTTCACCCCCGGGCATCCTCCACCTGGCCACTCACGGCTTCTTCCTCGAGGATGCTCCCGCTCCTCCTGCGGGCTCCCGCGCCGTGGGCCACTTCGGTGTCCTCGGAGAGGGCCCCCTCACGCCGCGTCCGGAGGATCCACTGCTGCGCTCCGGTCTGGCCCTCGCGGGCGCACGCGCCTCCGCGCCTGACGCCTCCACGTCTTCCGCCCCCCGGCCCGAAGCCGCCCTCGTCACGGCCCTGGAGCTGGCCGGGCTCGATCTCTGGGGGACACAGCTCGTGGTCCTCTCCGCCTGCGACACCGGCCGAGGCGATGTCCGCCTGGGTCAAGGCGTCTACGGTCTGCGCCGTGCCCTGGTGGTGACCGGGGCCGAGACGGTGGTCATGAGCCTGTGGAAGGTGAACGACGACTCCACGCGCCTGTTGATGGAGGCCTACTACCAAAACCTGTTGGCTGGTCAGGGCCGGGCCTCCGCCCTGCGCGAGGCCATGCGCTCGTTCCGGGCTTCCCGGCCCCATCCACACTACTGGGCCCCCTTCATCGCCCTGGGGAGTGATGCCCCCCTGCGGGCCATCGCCCCCATCGCGACCGAGCCGCCGACGCCATGAGGCGCCTCGCGCACGACGCCATCGCGCGGTCGTGACGGGCTGGACTACAGCATGTACGAGAAGAACGACGGTGCGCTCTCGGAGGAGCCCTTCGTGCGGACGCTGCTCCAGGCGGGGGACTCTGTCTGGGTGGGCACCAGCCCGGAAGCCGGGCAGATCATGCACGTGAAGTCGGTGGTCTTCGACCAGAAGACGGTCTGGGACGGCTCCTGGAACTTCACGCCCTCGGCCAACTACCAGGCCAACAACATCAACATCATCACGAGCACCCAGAGGTAGTGCTCGCGGGAGGCAATCTGCCCGCCCAGAAGCCCGCGAAGGCCGGTGGGAGCAGGTCCGCGGCGTAGGGCACGCAAGCTTGAATTGCCTACTCTGAATCCTCCCCCGATTCGTCTTCCTCCACCTCTTCGTCTTCAAGAGGTGCGCTCATGAACGTAAACCTCCCAGGCAATCGAACGACCATGAAACCCTTGCCAGCGATCTTGACGCGCTCTGCGTCCTCTGCCTTCCCGCTGGCCAGCCACTTGTCTGCCTCTTCTCGCGTTGCGAACTCATGGGAGACCTTGAGCTTGAATGAGGGATCAAAGAATTCTTTGTAGAACCTGCGGAAGTCATCCTCTTTCCGGATGTGGCGAGGGTAGACCAATGCGATCTGCGCGAGTTCGATTACGTCCCTCTCCGGGGAGCCCTCCGGATGCTTCTGGCTGATGGCGTTGAGAGCGCCGAGGATTGCGTCTGTGTCGAAGTCTGGAATATAGGGCATGGTGGCGTCGAGCCTTTTGCGTTTCTGTTTTTTGGATGCAACGTTTGGCTTAGATGGGAACAAGAAACAGTGCGCCGCCGATTATCGCGATAACAAAGCCTACTCCTGCCACGACCACATGGGTTCCGGGCGGCGCCTCGGGTGTGTGTTCTTTGAGCCAGTCGAGCGCTTCGTTGATGCTTGGGAATTGAAGCTTCTTGCTCTGTGACTCCTGCCTCTCCAGTTCCTCCATCTTCTTGACGCAATCCATGAATTCGTTGAGGCACTTCGTGGTGCAGTGTTCCTTATGCTTGCCAGAGTGCTTCGGTATGGATGGGATCTCAGGCTTGCGCCTCATGCACCTGGTGTAGCTCAGTCGCGTTAGACCTGCTGGGTGCATTCCCTCATCCATCAGTGCTTCGATGCGTTGCCTGCCTGCACTCCCGTTCAACCTCGGCTGAATGGACGAGTCCGAAGGAGGCAGAGTGCTTCCCGGGTATTGTCCGGTTTGTCGAGATTGAAAGTTTTGGGCGACGCCTCAACCCGGGTCAACGGCGCTCGGGCTCATGGAGACCACTGGTGTGCGGTAGGCGAAGCTCGGGGCAGTGGGGATCGGCTCATTTCAGCTCATGCGCATCCAGGGCCTCTTTCCTCCTTCTCGCGTAGGTTTCAGCACTGGCCATGGTGCTCCGGGAAGGTGACCCGGCACCGTCCGGGGACGACATTGCCCACCTGGAGGGGGGCAGAGCCGTCACGAAAGGGCCTACACCCGGGCACGGCAGGTGCTATCACTCGGCCGCCATGTCCCAGTCCACCGGCCCCCTGTTCGCCACCGTCCCCAACGAGATCGACTTTCCCGCCGACGAGCGCCGCATCCTCGCCTTCTGGAAGGAGCGCCGGATCTTCGAGCAGACGCTCCAGGGCCGGGATGACGCTCCCGCCTTCGTCTTCTACGAGGGCCCTCCCACCGCCAACGGTCTGCCCCACAACGGCCACGTCCTCACCCGCGTCATCAAGGACCTGTTCCCGCGCTACAAGACCATGCGCGGCTACCGCGTCCCCCGCAAGGCCGGCTGGGACACCCACGGCCTCCCCGTCGAGGTCGAGGTCGAGAAGGAGCTGCGCATCCACGGCAAGGCGGAGATCGAGCGCTACGGCGTGGAGCCCTTCACCGAGCGCTGCATCGAGTCCGTCTTCCGCTACACCAACGAGTGGGAGCGGCTGACCGAGCGCATCGGCTTCTGGGTCGACCTCCCCGACGCCTACGTCACCTATCACCGCGGCTACGTGGAGAGCGTCTGGTGGGCCCTCGCCGAGCTGTTCCGCAAGGGCCTGCTCTACCGGGGGCACAAGATCGTCTGGTGGTGGCCCCAGGGCGGCACCGCGCTGAGCTCCGGCGAGGTCGGCATGGGCTACCGCACCGTCGACGACCCCAGCGCCTACGTCGCCTTCCCCCTGCGCGACTCGCCCGATACCTCGCTCCTCATCTGGACCACCACGCCCTGGACGCTCCCGTCCAACATGTACGCCGCCGTCAACCCCACGGTGGACTACGTCACCGTCGACGCCGGTGACCGCAAGCTCATCGTCGCCGCCGCCCTGCGCGAGGAGCTGGCCAAGAAGCTCAAGAAGGACCTGCCCGTCCTCCAGACGCGCAAGGGAAGCGAGCTGGTCGGTCTGCGCTACTCGCCTCCCTATGACGTGTACTTCCAGCGCGTGGGCAACACGGAGCTGCCGCTCGCGGGCGGGGGCACGGACACGCCCGCCTGGCGCATCATCGGCGCGGACTTCGTCACCCTCTCCAGCGGCACGGGCATCGTCCACATCGCCCCGGCCTTCGGCGAGGACGACTACGAGGCCTTCCGCCACGAGCGCACCCGCTTCGCGAAGCCCGAGGCCCTGGAGATGTTCTGCGCCATCCGCCCGGACGGCACCTTCTCCGAGGACTTCCCCCAGCTCACCGGCCGCTTCGTCAAGGACGCCGACAAGGAGATCCAGCGCGAGCTCAAAGAGCGCGGCCGGATGCTCCTCATCGAGCAGTATCGCCACGAGTACCCGTTCTGCTGGCGCGCGGATGACGACCCGCTCATCCAGTTCGCCCGGCCCGCCTGGTACATCCGCACCACGTCCGTGAAGGACAGGGCCATCGCCAACAACCGCGCCGTCAACTGGGTCCCCGAGCACATCAAGGAGGGCCGCTTCGGCGACTTCCTCGCCAACAACGTCGACTGGGCCCTCTCCCGCGAGCGCTACTGGGGCACGCCCCTGCCGCTCTGGGTGCACTCGGAGACCGGCGAGGTGGAGGCCATCTCCTCGCTCCAGGCCCTGCGCGACAAGCCCGGCAGCAACCTGGCCGCCGTGGAGGCCGAGCTCAAGGCCTTCATCGCCCGCAAGCCCGGCGCCACCAGCGCCGAGCACCTCATCGTCCACAAGCCGTGGATCGACAAGGTCACCTACGAGAAGCCCGGCACCCCCGGCCGCTTCGTGCGCGTCCCCGAGGTCGTGGACGTGTGGTTCGACTCGGGCTGCATGCCCTTCGCCCAGTGGGGCTACCCCCACGCGCCCGGCTCGCGCGAGAAGTTCGCCCAGGCCTTCCCCGCCGACTTCATCTCCGAGGCCATCGACCAGACCCGTGGCTGGTTCTACTCGCTGCTGATGATCAGCACGCTCGTCTTCGACGAGGAGACGCAGCGGCGTGAGGGCATCACCCCCGAGCGCGGCTGGCCCATGCCGTACAAGAGCTGCATCGTCCTGGGCCACGTCTCCGACAAGGAGGGCAAGAAGGAGTCCAAGTCCAAGGGCAACTACACCCCGCCGGAGATCATCCTCGACGAGGTGCGGATGGACTTCGCCGTGCTCGATGACAAGGCGGCGGGCGTCCCCGGTGTGGCCGGCGAGGCGCTCATCGCCCGCGAGGACCTCGAGGGCCTGGACATCCAGGAGGGCTCCAAGGTGCAGCTCTTCCGTCCGGACGCGGCGGACAAGGCCCTCACCCTCACGGTGAAGGTGCACAAGAAGCTCAAGCGGCGCGTGGTGTTGCTGGCGAAGAAGGACCTGGAGGCGCTGGGGGTGGCCCCCTCGGCGCGCGGCGCGGACGTGATGCCGGTGGAGGTGCCCCGCCTGGCTCACACCGAGCGCGTGGTGCTCAAGGACCCGGCCAGCCGGGCCCCGGGCGCGGACGCCTTCCGCTGGTTCTTCTTCGCCGCCAGCCCCACCTGGTCCAACACGCGCCACTCGCTGAGCAACGTGCGGCTCCTGCAGAAGGACTTCCAGGTCAAGCTGCGCAACGTCTACTCGTTCTTCACCATCTACGCGAACATCGACGGCTTCTCGCCGGCCCGCGGCAACCCGGATTCCTCCGAGGTGCCCTGGCTCGCCATCCGCAAGAGCACCGGCTGGCGCGAGCCGAAGCAGCGCACCGTGCTTGACCGGTGGATCCTCTCCGAGGTGCAGCTCGCCCTGCGCGACGTCACCCGGTCGCTGGACTCCTATCAGGTGTACGAGGCCGCCCAGCGGCTGGTGGCGCTGGTGGACGCCCTCTCCAACTGGTACCTGCGCCGCAGCCGCGAGCGCTTCTGGGGACCGGGCCTGGAGCAGGACAAGCTGGACGCGTACTTCACCCTGTACGAGGCGCTCACCACCATCACCGCGCTGTCGGCCCCCTTCATTCCCTTCTTCGCCGAGGAGATGTGGAGCAACCTGGTGCGCCGGCCCTGGCCCACGTCCCAGCCGGAGAGCGTCCACCTGGGCCGCTTCCCCGAGCCGGACACGCGCCTCATCGACGAGGGGCTCTCCACGGAGATGGGCGCGGTGCGCGAGCTGGTGTCCCTGGGCCTCAAGGTCCGCACGGACAACAAGCTCAAGGTGCGCCAGCCCCTGTCCCACGCGGACGTGATGCTCTCGCGCCGCGAGCTGCAGGAGCGCGTGGCCGTCTACAAGGACCTCATCGCCGACGAGCTGAACGTCCACGAGGTGCGCTTCCTGGAGGCCGGTCAGGAGGCCGACGTGGTGCGCTACAAGGTGCGGCCCAACCTGCGCGCGATGGGCAGCCGCCTGGGTCCCAAGCTGGCCCCGGTGCGCAAGGCGTTCGACGCCGCCGACAGCCGGGCGCTCCAGCGCGAGCTGGCGCGGGAGGGCAGGGTAGCGCTCACCGTCGAGGGCGAGCAGATGGTGTTCCCCTCCGAGGAGCTGGAGGTGCTGGTGGAGGCCAACCCCGGCTACGCCGCCGCGGGCGCGGGCGTGGGCGTGGTGGTGCTCCACACCGAGCTGACCGAGGCGCTCGTGGACGAGGGCCTGGTGCGCGAGCTGCTCGCCCGCGTGCAGGCGGCGCGCAAGGACATGGCGCTCGGCTACACGGACCGCATCCGCCTCTGGGTGGACGGTGACGCACGGGTGCGCAAGGTGACCGAGGAGGCGCGTGAGTCCATCTCCCGCGAGACGCTCGCCTCGGAGCTGCACGTGGGCCCCGAGGGCCTCACCGGCAAGGAAGAGGAGTTCAACCTCAACGGCCTGCCCGCACGCCTTCGCGTGGAGCGCGCCTGACCCAGGCATCCACCATGGGCTTCTGGGGACCGGCCACATCGACGGTGGATTGGTGCGAGACGAACTACGAGCACCTCCACTACGTCTGCGAGCTGTTCAACTCGGTCTCCAGCCTGGCCATGGTGCTCGCGGGCGTCCTCGGCATCGCGCTCCATCACCGCGTGCTGGAGCGCCGGTTCATGCTCGCGTTCGCGATGGTGTCGGTGGTGGGGCTCGGGAGCATCGCGTTCCACGCGACGCTCCTCTTCCAGTACCAGATGCTGGACGAGCTCCCGATGCTCTACCTCGCCCTCGTCATGGTCTACATCCTGGTGGAGAACCGCCCCGAGCGGCGCTTCGGGCTGGGGTTCCCCCTCGCGCTGCTCGGCTACGCGGTGCTCTCGACGTACCTCTCGGCCTTCACCCGGGGGCGCTTCCAGTTCTTCGCCTTCCAGGTGAGCTTCGCGTCACTCGAGTTCTACGCGCTCGCGCGCGTCTACCTCATCCACCGCCGGAGTCAGGACGTGGCGGCGAGGCGGGTCTTCCAGCTCGGCATCGGCGCCTATGCGCTCGCCATCGTCCTCTGGCTGAGTGACATCCAGTTCTGCCCCACGCTCAACGAGACGCTCCCCGCGCATGGCGTCCCCAACCCGCAGTTCCACGCGTGGTGGCATGTGCTGGTGTCCTGTGGGTTCTACGCGCTCCTGATGGTCATCGCCCATGACCGGTTGAAGACACTCGGGCAGGCACCGCGGCTGCGCCTCGCGGCGGGAGTGGTTCCTCTCGTGCGGAGCTCCACGGGCCCGACCGTGTGACGCCTGACACCTGGCGGGTGAGGGGCGGCGCGTGTCGCCCGGTGTGCCACCTCACCGCAGGGCGTCCCCCTTGTTGCCTGCCTCCCTCATGGCGACTTTCGGCGCCGCGGTAGGGGTTGTGAGGGGGAGGGCACCGGGTGAAACCAGGCGAGCGCGGCGGAAGAAGCCTCAAGGGTGCATGCGGAGTGTTCACCTGTCTGCTCCTGCTCGCCTGTGAGCCGGAGTTACCCAGGGCTCGGGTGTTGCCACCATCGCCTCGGACGGAGCAGCCGCTCCCTCCAGAGGAGCAGCCGCCGCCTCAAGCGGGGCAGCCACCCCCTCCGGTGCAACCGCCTCCCAAGGAGGAGCCCACGCCGACGGATCCGCCTCCTGCGCAGCCCCCACCACCGGCACAACCTCCACCTCCAACGCCCACGGGCCGGAGCTGGTACGTGAGCACGAAGGGGTCCGATGGGGCGAAGGGCACGCTCGAGGCCCCGCTTCGCACCATCGGCCGGGCGGCGGCGCTCGCGAACCCGGGAGAGGTCATCCGGGTGCTCCCGGGGGTGTACCCGGAGGAGCTCGTTCTCGAGTCCAAGGGCTCGGGCGTCGCCCCCATCACCTTGCGCGGAGAGGGCTCGTCCCGTCCCACCCTCGTCCCGAAAGACAGGGTCCGGAGCGCGGTCATCCGCATCCGGGGGCGTTGGAACCTGGACAACCTGCAGGTCGACGTCGGGGGTGCTCCGATGTTCGCCGTCATCTTCGACAGCGGTGCCAGTCAGTCCGTCCTGTCCGGGAGCGAGCTGAAGAGCGGCACGACCAGCGCGGGCGTGCTCGTGGATGGCCCGCGGGACATCACCATCCAGAGCAACACCATCCACCACTTCATCAAGTCCGGGGATGACTCCCATGGCGTGGTGGTGGTGGGCCCGTCACGGAACATCACCCTCCGGGACAACGACATCCATCACAACTCGGGAGACTCCATCCAATGCCAGGCGGGTGCGGCTCCCGCCGAGCTCGTGCTCATCGAGGGCAACACGCTGCACGACGAGGGCGAGAACGGAGTGGACATCAAGCAGTGCCATGGCGTCACCGTGCGCGACAACGTCCTCTGGGGTTTCCCCAATACCGCCATCCGCCCGGGCGGCTCTTCCGCGGGTGAGGCGGTGCTCGTCCAGCAGCTCGCCCGTGACATCCTCGTCCAGGGCAATTCCATCTCGCGCTCGGGCCGCGGTGTCTCCGTGCTGGGTGGCAGCTCGCCCCCCGAGAACGTGTCGGTGCTGGACAATCACCTCCAGGAGATCCGCAACGTCCCCGAGGGCAATGGGCAGGGCATCCGCATCGAGAGCGCCAGGACCGCCAGGGTGGAGGGCAACCTCATCGAGGGCACGGCCAGCTACGGGCTGATGCTGGCCGCCGATGGCAAGGTGATCACCGGGCTCGTCGTCAGGAACAACACCGTGCGGAGCGGCTCGCAACGGCTGTTGCTCCGGTTGGGGGATGTGCCCTTCCGCCCGGGGCTCCTCATGGAGGAGAACCTCTATGCCGCCGATGGCATCCTGAAGGCCGATGCCGTGACGGCTCGGCTCGACGGAGACCTCGCGCGTTTCCTGGGAGACTTCCCCGGAGACCTGCTCACGCTCTCCTCGCCGGAGAAGCTCGAGGTGTGGCAGCAGGTGATCGGCGTGGATCAGGGCTCCGGCTTGTTGGAGTGAGCCCCACGCCTCCTACAATTTCGTAGCTCCAAGGAGCGCGAGCGACAAAATTGTAGGAGGGAGGCTGGCGCGGCCGTCCTCACGGTGTGGCTGTCGTGGTGTCCGTCCCTTCCCGCGGCTCGCGATCCCACTCCCCGTGAATCCTACGAATTTGTCGGTTCGCGAGGGGGAACCTACAAATTCGTAGGCCGCCGGGAGGATCGACAGAAGCCGGCGGGCAGGCCGCTCCCACCTGGAAATCCCCATGGATTTCGAGGGGATGCGCCTGTTCCCTGGGGGGGATGGCGTGTTGGCTCACCGGTTGCACTGCTCGCGAGCAGGGCGGGCCCACGAGGCCCATCGACCGAGAGGTGATGATGTCAGGCGGAATCGTCGGAGCCGATGTGGCGTGGGTGTTGGTGGCGAGTGCGCTGGTGATGCTGATGGTCCCGGGTCTGGCGCTCTTCTACGGGGGCATGGTGCAGGGCAAGAACGTGCTCTCCACCCTCATGCACAGCTTTGGCGCTCTGGCGGTGGTCACGGTGGTGTGGGCGCTGTGGGGCTACTCGCTCGCCTTCGGGGAGAGCCAGGGAGGCCTCATCGGAGGCGCCACGTACCTGTTCATGAAGGGGGTGGGGACGGAGGCCAAGGGCTCGCTGCCGCACATCCTCTTCTTCCTGTTCCAGGGCACCTTCGCCGCCATCACGCCCGCGCTCATCAGCGGGGCGTACGCCGAGCGGCTCAAGTTCTCCGCCTTCCTCCTCTTCACGGTGCTGTGGGCGACGTTCGTGTACGCGCCCGTGGCGCACTGGGTGTGGGCCGCGGATGGCTGGCTGCTGAAGCTGGGCGCGCTCGACTTCGCCGGTGGCGCCGTGGTGCACCTCACCAGCGGTGTGTCGGCGCTCGTGGTGGCGCTCGTGGTGGGCCGCCGCAAGGGCGCCCGTCAGCCCCCGCATAACCTCGCCTTCACCCTGCTGGGCGCGGGGCTCCTCTGGTTCGGCTGGTTCGGCTTCAACGCGGGCAGCGCGCTCGCGGCCAACGAGCTGGCCGCCGTCGCCGCGACCAACACCCACCTGGCGGCCGCCGCCGGCGCGGTGGCGTGGGGCCTCGTGGACCTGATCCGTCTGAAGAAGGTGACCGCGCTGGGTGCCGCCAGTGGTCTCGTCGCGGGTCTGGTGGGCATCACCCCGGCCGCCGGCTTCGTCGCGCCCATGGGCGCGCTGGCCATCGGCCTGCTGGCCGGCGCGGTCTGCTACGGCGGCGTCCTCCTCAAGGAGCACTTCCGCTACGACGATGCGCTGGATGTCGTGGGTGTTCATGGCGTGGGCGGTGCGCTCGGCGCCCTGCTCACCGGTGTGTTCGCCACCGTGGCCGTCAATCCGGCGGGAGCCGATGGGGTCCTCGCTGGTGGCAACTGGGCGCTGCTCGGCAAGCAGGCCCTGAGCATCCTGGCCGTGGCCGCCTTCTCCTCCCTCCTCACCTTCGTGCTCCTCAAGGTGGTGCAGGCGGTGGTGGGTCTGCGCGTCGATGACGAGGCCGAGTACGAGGGGCTGGATCCCCACGTCCATGGCGAGCGCGCCTACCACACCGGCATGTCGCTGGGTGGCGGCCACGGCGCGTCGGCGCCTCGCGAGGCCGCTCCCGCGCAGGCCAGCGCCTCCGAGCAGAAGGCGCCCCTCAGCGCCGAGCCCGCGATGGAGGGGTGAGCCCTCCAGAGGTGAGGGGTTGAACGGAACCCCCACATGCCGCTTGCGGCCCCCTCGGGAGCGGACGATTCTCGGCCCCCGGATGAATGTGCTCGACAAGGTGCTGACACTGCGGCCGACGAGCGTGGTGGCGCGGCTGGGGACGGCCTCCCGGCTGCCCGTGCTCAACCCGCGTGATCTGCTGAAGGCCCTGGAGGGGGTGCCCGCCGCGTTGCCGTGCCTGCCCGCGCCCACCCGGCCGATGTTGCCGGGCATGCTGGCCGCGGCGCGGGGCGAGGACGCGGTGCTGGGGCTGCTCTGCCCGCATCCCCTGGCGGATCGCGGGGCGGCCGAGCGCTTCATGGCCTCCGTGCAGCAGGTGGCCGAGGCGGATGGTCATGCGCGGCCCCTCTTCCTACAGGCCGGGCCCGTGCGGGTGTCGAAGGTGGGCCCCGAGACGATGGCGCAGCTGCAGGAGGGACTCTTCCGTCTGGTGGACGCGGGCTTCTCGCTGGTGTCGCTGGACGTGACGCGGCTGCCCGTGGAGGTGGCGGTGGAGGTGGTGCCGAGGCTGTCCGGCGCGGTGGTGGAGCGCGAGCTGGCGCTGGAGGTGTCACTGCCCGCGGGTGCCGAGGGCGAGGAGCTGGAGGGCGCCCGCGCGCTGCTCGAGGGATTGCGGAAGCGGGGCGTGGGAGCGCGCTTCCTCCGTGTGCCCGCCACGATCCTGGGTGAGGAGGAGCCGGAGGTGCAGTTCCTCCAGAGCCTGGTGGAGCTGACGCGGCAGCACGGGGCGGGGGTGTCGGTGGGGGAGGCGGGGCGGCGCTCGGTGCGGGCGCTGCCGACATATGTGGCGGCGGGCGTGAGGAAGGTGGAATGTGTGGCCCCTTTCGAGCGGATCGCGCTGGCTTCGTACCCGGAGGCGGTGCGCACGAGCCTGGAGGAGAAGGCGGAGAAGGCGGGCCTGACGGCGGGGGAGTTGCTGGGCGTGCTGGGCGAGCAGCTCGCGCCTCTGGAGGCCCGGGATGCGGCGCGGCTGGAGGCGCTGACGTTCGCCGAGGCCTCCGAGGTGCTGGCGGGGCTGGGCGCGACGAGGACGGGGTGGAAGTCGATGATGTTCCTGGCGGAGAACCGGGGCGACTAGATGCGCATCGTGGCAGGTACGGCGAAGGGCCGGGCGCTGGCGGGCCCCAAGACGACGTCGAAGCACATCCGCCCCACGGCGGACCGGGTGCGGGAGACGATCTTCAACGTGCTCGGACAGTGGTTGGAGCAGCAGAAGGTGCTGGATCTCTACGCGGGGACGGGGGCGCTGGGCCTCGAGTCCGTCTCGCGCGGGGCTCCCAAGGCGGTGTTGGTGGACTCGGACCGGGAGGCGCTGTCGCTCTGCCGGACGAACACGGACACCCTGGGGTTCACCTCCCGGGTGGAGATCCTCGCGCAGCCGGTGGAGCGGGCGCTCGAGACGCTCGGGCGCCGCGGGGATCGCTTCGAGCTCGTCTTCGCGGACCCGCCCTACGCGGCGCGGGTGGTGGAGACGGTGCTGGAGGGAGTGGTCAGGGCCGGAGTGCTGGCTCCCGGGGGGACGGTGGTCATCGAGCACGACAAGCGCGAGCCGGCCCCCGAGTCCCACGCCGGCTTCGAGCGGGTGGATCAGCGGCGGTTCGGGGACACGCTGGTAAGTCTCTTCCGCATTCCTTGACCGCTTGCCGGGGTGCGTCGAGACTGCGCCCGCATGCGTACCGCCATCTACCCGGGTTCATTCGATCCGCTCACCAACGGTCACCTGAGCATCATCCAGCGCGCGTTGCAGATGTTCGATCGCGTGATCGTGGCGGTTGCCGTCAACCCGAAGAAGGTGCCGCTCTTCAGTGAGGAGGAGCGCAAGGAGCTCATCCGCCAGGCGTGCCCGGATCCGCGGGTGGAGGTGGACGCCTTCCACGGCCTGCTGGTGGAGTACGCGAACGGGCGCGGGGTGAACGTCATCCTGCGCGGCCTGCGGGCGGTGTCCGACTTCGAGTACGAGTTCCAGCTGGCGAACATGAACCGCAAGCTGGCCCCTGGCATCGAGACCGTCTTCATGATGACGGGCGAGGACTACTTCTACGTGTCGTCGCAGCTCGTCCGGGAGGTTGCTTCGTTCGGTGGCAACGTGGAGGGGCTCGTACCGCCCAACGTGCTCAAGGTGCTGCGGGCGAAGTACGGCAAGCAGGGCTGAGCGCCCTCCTTCCCCCATGACGCGGTGAAATGCGGGTGGTACCTTACGCGGAGTGCGTCTGGAGGCGCCTCCCATGAATCTCGCGAATCGGCTCAAGGCGATCAAACCGTCCCCTACGCTCGCGCTCAACGCGAAGGCGAAGGCGTTGGTGGCTCAGGGTGTGGACGTAGTGAGTCTCGCGGCGGGCGAGCCTGACTTCGACACGCCGGACTTCATCAAGCAGGCGGCCATCGAGGCCCTGCGGCAGGGCTTCACCAAGTACACGCCCACGTCGGGCATCCAGGAGCTGCGCGAGGCCATCTGCGCGAAGCTGGAGCGGGACAACCACCTCACCTTCGCGCCGGAGCAGGTGCTGGTGACGGTGGGCGCCAAGCAGGCCCTGTACAACGCGTTCCAGGCGCTGCTGAACGAGGGCGACGAGGTCATCATCGTCGCGCCGTACTGGGTGAGCTACCCGGACATGGTGCAGCTGGCCGGGGGCAAGCCGGTGTTCGTGGAGACGCGCGAGGAGGACGGCTTCGCGCCGGATCCAGACGCCATCCGTAAGGCGCTCTCGCCGCGCACGAAGGCGCTGGTGCTCAACAGCCCGAGCAATCCCTCGGGGGCGGTGTTCTCGAAGGCCGCGCTGGAGGGCATCGCCCAGGCGGTGCGGGGGCACGAGTGCCTCATCCTGAGCGACGACATCTACGAGAAGCTGCTCTACCAGGGGCAGTTCCTGAACATCGGCAACGTGGCGCCGGACCTGGTGTCGCGGCTGGTCGTCATCAACGGGATGAGCAAGGCCTTCTCGATGACGGGCTGGCGCATGGGGTACGTGGCGGGACCCAAGTGGCTCATCTCGGGCATGCAGATGATCCAGGACCAGTCCACGTCGAACGCGGCGTCCTTCGCGCAGAAGGCGGCGGTGGCGGCGCTCAGGGGACCGCAGGACATCTTCGTGCCCATGGTGGAGGAGTACCGGGGACGGAGGGACCTGGTCGTGGACACGCTGAACGCGATCGAGGGTGTGCGCTGCCGGCGTCCCGAGGGCGCCTTCTACGTGCTGCCCAACGTGAGTGGCCTCTTCGGGCGCTCGTACAAGGGCACGCCGGTGACGGGCTCGGTGCAGTTCTCGGAGATCCTCCTGAACGACTTCCGGGTCGCGGCGGTGCCGGGGGCCCCCTTCGGAGCGGAGGGCTACATCCGCATGAGCTTCGCGACGTCACGCGAGCAGCTCAACAAGGGCCTGGAGCGGTTCCGCGAGCTGGCGGCCTCCTTGCGCTGAGCTCCCTCTCCCTCTGGGAGAGGGCAGGGGGTGAGGGTCTTCCCGAGGGAGGACCCCGTCCCTCGTGCTTCAATCCGTGTAGGCGAACGCCTTCCACCCGTCCTCGGTCTGCCGGTACAGGACGACCGCCGCGCGCCCCGAGAGGTTGGCCACCGCCGCGTACACCTCGCCGCCGCGCGGCACGATGGCTCCCAGCCGCGCGGGGGGCTTGCCGTATTTCCTCTCCAACTCCGCGTAGGGCAGGACCTCGACGTCGTAGAGCGTGATGAGGTCCGTCCGCTTGTTCCGGAGTTGCTTGACCCACGTCACCACGAGCGACTCGGGCGTCTCGAACTTCCGCTCCTCGAGCTGGAAGGGGAAGGCCAGCATCGGCACGGCACCGCGAACGTCCCCCGTGAGCAGGGAGCTGAGCAGATAGCGGGCCTCGTCACGTACCTCCTCCTCGGTGCTGCCCGGCTTGGGCGCCTGGGAGGGGGCCGCCACGGGGGCAGGGGGAGCGGCAGGAGGGGGCGGTTGGGCCACCGGCGCTGGAGCCTGGGCCGCCGGAGCCCCGGCCGTAGGGGCGGGTGCCTCCGCTGGGGGGGCTTCCTGCTTCGCACGGCGGCGGCGGACCGGCTTCTCGGCGGCCGGGGCAGGGGCCGATTCAGTGGGAGCGGCGGCGGCCGGCTCGGTCTCCTGGGGGGCCGAAGGCTCTGGAGCCGCCGGAGCTGCCGGGGCCGTCGGGGTTTCCTGGGCCTCCTGGCCAAGAGCCGGAGACGCGGTGGAGAGGAGCAGGACCAGGGACCAGCGGCGCATGAGACCTCCGAGAGACGAGGCGCAGACTAGCAGACGGCCCGGCGCCCGGAACCGTCCTCCCAGCCACCGGGCGGGCTCGGTTTCCCACCCCGGGGGCTACCCCGTTCACACGATTCGTGCAAGCGGGGGCGAAGGTTGGTATGGGCCCCCCGCGATGCCCAAGCGAAACGATATCCGGAAGGTTCTTGTGATTGGCTCGGGCCCGATCGTCATCGGGCAGGCGGTCGAGTTCGACTACTCGGGAACCCAGGCGATCAAGGCCCTGCGGGAAGAGGGAGTCGAAGTCGTCCTCCTCAACAGCAACCCGGCGACGGTCATGACCGATCCGGAGTTCGCTCACCGTACGTACATCGAGCCCATCACGGTCGAGGTGGCCGAGCGCATCATTGCCCAGGAGCGCCCCGACTCCGTCCTGCCCACCATGGGCGGTCAGACGGCCCTCAACCTGGCCAAGGCGCTCGCCGAGGAGGGCATCCTGGAGAAGTACGGGGTGCGTCTCATCGGCGCCTCGCTGGAGGCCATCAACAAGGCCGAGGACCGGCTGCTCTTCAAGCAGGCCATGGAGCGCATCGGCGTGGCGCTGCCCAAGAGCGGCTACGCCACCACCATGGAGCAGGCCCTCGCGCTGGTGGACGAGATCGGCTTCCCCGCCATCATCCGCCCCTCCTTCACCCTGGGTGGCACCGGCGGCGGCATCGCCTACAACCGCGAGGAGTACGAGGCCATCTGCCGCTCCGGCCTCAAGGCCAGCCCCACCTCCACCATCCTCGTCGAGGAGAGCGTGCTCGGCTGGAAGGAGTTCGAGCTGGAAGTGGTCCGCGACACCGCGGACAACGTCATCATCGTCTGCTCCATCGAGAACTTCGATCCCATGGGTGTGCACACGGGTGACTCCATCACCGTGGCGCCGGCCCAGACGCTCACGGACCGCGAGTACCAGCGGCTGCGCGAGGCCTCGATGCGCATCATCCGGGAGATCGGCGTCGACACGGGTGGCTCCAACATCCAGTTCGGCGTCAACCCGCGCGACGGCCGCATCGTGGTCATCGAGATGAACCCGCGCGTGTCGCGCTCCAGCGCGCTGGCCTCGAAGGCCACGGGCTACCCCATCGCCAAGGTGGCCGCCAAGCTGGCGCTCGGCTACACGCTGGACGAGCTGCGCAACGACATCACCCGCGACACTCCGGCGTCCTTCGAGCCCACGCTGGACTACGTGGTGGTGAAGGTCCCCCGCTTCAACTTCGAGAAGTTCCCCCACGCCAACCGCACCCTCACCACCAGCATGCGCTCGGTGGGCGAGGTGATGGCCATCGGCCGCACCTTCCGCGAGGCCTACCTCAAGGCCATGCGCTCCATGGAGTCGGGCCGCACGGGCCTGGAGGTGCCGGAGCTGCCCGAGGACAAGGACGAGCGGCGCAAGGTGCTGCGCGACAACGTGCGCGTGCCCCGGCCCGAGCGGCCCCTGTACGTGGCGCAGGCTCTGCGCGAGGGCATGTCGGTGGAGGAGGTGCACGAGCTGTCCTCCATCGATCCGTGGTTCCTGCGCCACCTCCAGGGGCTGGTGCACGAGGCGCGGCAGATCCAGGAGTTCGGCAAGCTGGACAAGGTGCCGGACGAGGTGCTGCGCGCGGCGAAGTCGGACGGGTTCTCGGACAAGTATCTGGCGCAGCTGCTGGGCTGCACCGAGGGCGAGGTCCGGGCGCGCCGGCACGCGAAGGGCATCCGCCCCGTGTACAAGCGGGTGGACACCTGCGCCGCCGAGTTCGAGGCCTACACGCCCTACCTCTACTCCACCTACGAGGAGGAGGACGAGGCGCCGCCCACCCAGCGCCAGAAGGTGCTCATCCTGGGCAGCGGCCCCATCCGCATCGGCCAGGGCATCGAGTTCGACTACGCCTGCGTGCACGCCGCCTTCGCCCTGCGCGAGGCCGGCTTCGAGACGGTGATGGTCAACTGCAACCCGGAGACGGTGTCCACCGACTACGACACGTCGGACCGCCTGTACTTCGAGCCGCTGACCATCGAGGACGTGTTGGAGGTGTCCCAGCGCGAGAAGCCGGTGGGCGCCATCGTCCAGTTCGGCGGGCAGACGCCGCTGCGCCTGTCCGTGCCGCTGGAGAAGGCGGGGCTGCCGATCCTCGGCACGTCGCCGGACGCCATCGACCGGGCCGAGGACCGCGAGCGCTTCGCGCAGCTCATCGAGAAGCTGGGGCTGAAGCAGCCGGAGAACGGCGTGGCGCGCAGCCACGAGGAGGCCTACCGCGTGGCCGAGCGCATCGGCTACCCGGTGATGGTGCGGCCCTCGTACGTGCTGGGCGGCCGGGCCATGGAAGTGGTGTACGACCAGCAGAGCCTGGAGCGCTACATGCGCGAGGCGGTGAGCGCGTCGCCGGAGCACCCGGTGCTGATCGACCGCTTCCTCAAGGACGCCACCGAGGTGGATCTGGACCTGGTGGCGGACAAGACGGGCGCGGTGCTGGTGGGCGGAGTGCTGGAGCACGTGGAGGAGGCGGGCGTGCACTCGGGTGACGCGGCGTGCACGCTGCCGCCGCACTCGCTGTCGCCGGACCTCGTGGAGCGGATGAAGGATCAGGCCATGGCCCTGGCGAAGGAGCTGGGCGTGGTGGGCCTGATGAACGTGCAGTTCGCCATCCAGGGGAAGGCCATCTACGTGCTGGAGGTGAACCCGCGCGCGAGCCGCACGGTGCCGTTCATCTCGAAGGCGACGGGCATGCCGCTGGCGAAGCTGGCGTCACTCTGCATGGTGGGCAAGACGCTGGCGGAGCTGGGCGCCACGCAGGAGCCCGAGTTCCGGCACGTGGCGGTGAAGGAGTCCGTGTTCCCGTTCGCGCGCTTCGCCGGGGTGGACGTCATCCTCGGACCGGAGATGAAGTCGACGGGCGAGGTGATGGGGATCGCGGACGACTACGCGTCGGCCTTCGCCAAGAGCCAGCAGGCGGCGGGCGTGAAGCTGCCGAGGAGCGGCAAGGTCTTCATCTCGGTGAAGAACGACGACAAGCCGGCGGTGGTGGACCTGGCGCGGCGGCTGCGGGCCCTGGGCTTCAAGCTGGTGACCACGGGCGGCACGCACCAGTACCTCCAGACCAAGGGCCTCGAGACGGAGAAGGTGCTCAAGGTGACCGAGGGCCGTCCGCACATCGTGGACAAGATCGTGGACGGGGAGATCGTGCTCGTCATCAACACGACCTTCGGCAAGCAGGAGATCGCCGACAGCTTCTCCATCCGCCGCGAGTCGCTGATGCACAGCGTGCCGTACTACACGACGGTGCAGGCGGCGCGGATGGCGGTGGGGGCGCTGGAGGCCCTGCTGCGCAAGGAGCAGACGGTGCGTCCGCTCCAGGACTACCTCGGAACGAAGAAGTAGTTCCGTGGCTCCCAGCCCAATCCCCTCCCTCTCCCTCCGGGAGAGGGGCGGGGTGAGGGTATCCGGGCCCCGAACTCAGAACCGGATGCCGGGCCCGGGCCTGGTCGAAACCCTGGACCGGATGCCCCACTCGGCGCCGGGCCCGAGCTGAAGCCGCAGCGTGCAGCTCTCCCCGTCCTTCGCGCGGCAGGGACGGGACGCCTCGTGGGTGACGGTGACGGAGCCCGGCTTCACCCCGAGGCGGCGCAGCCCTCCCTGCACGAGGCCCTGGTCGAAGAGACAAGGGTAGGGGTTGGCGCACTCGATGACGAAGACCGAGTCGGAGACCTTGCGCCCCTCGTAGCTGCCGATGAGCGAGGGCGTGAGGCCCTTGACCGGATCATGGAGCGGCACGCCATCGCGGCGGTGGTGCATGTGGTAGCCGACGTTGATGAGCCGGACCATGCCCTCCAGGGAGTCGGCCTCCTTGGGCCAGTGGACGTTCTGCATCACTCCCACGCCGAGCTGCCGCACCACGGACTCGCCCGTCTCCCGCGCGATGGCGTTGAAGGCGCGCAGATAGCCGTCCAGCGGATACCAGCCGTGGGGCTCGATGACGATGGTGCCTTCCCGGTCCAGCGTCCCGATGTTCTCCCGCATCAGGAACGTCGTCGCGATGCTCCTGAAGGCGGCGAACCCCTTCACGAACCCCACCACGCTCAGGCCGTACACCTCGTACCCACGGTATTCGGAGAAGTCCCTCATGCTCCCTCTGCTCTCTTGCCCCCTGAGTGGACACTCGCGCGGGAAGCTAGCCGTGAGGGCTCCCGGCGTCGACCCTCTTGCGAGAGGGCGGTGGTACCTTGCGGCCATGCGCCGTCTCCCCCTCACGACGCTCCTGTCCGCCGTCCTCGCGCTGTCGGCCTGTCTTCCCCGCGGGACGCGTCCGTCCTCGCCCCCGCCGCCCACCCTCGTCTCGGTGGCCAACGCGCTCTTCGAGTCCGTCGAGAGCGAGGGCACCCTGGCCAGTGTGTTCATGGTGGACGCGGTGACGGGCGCGCCCCTCTACGCGCGCCACGAGCACGTGCGCCTGCTGCCCGCGTCGACGATGAAGGTGGTGTCCACCTCCGCGGCGCTCTCCGCGTTCGGCCCGGACTTCCGCTTCCACACCCCCGTGCGCCTCGAGGGCACGCAACTGGGCAACCTCTACCTGGGAGACCTCGTGGTCGAGGCGTCCGGAGACCCGTCCCTGGGCTCGTGGCGCTTCCCCGAGACCACCATGGCCTGCGAGCAGCTCGCCGAGGCCATCCATGCGCGCGGCATCCGGCAGTGGCTCGGCGCGGTGCGGGTGAGCAACGCCGATGAGGGCCCCTATGGTCTCTTCGGCCCCGGCTGGGCCTGGGACGACGCGGCCTATGCCTACAGCGCCGCCCCCACGCCCTTCGTCTTCCGCGAGAACGTGGTGGACCTGTCCCTGGAGCGCCCCGAGGGTCAGGACTGCTCCTCGCAGCCCCGGCGGCCCATCACCGTCCGCTACTCCCCGGCCTTCAACGCGCCCCCCACCGTCGTGTACCTCGACCCGAATGCCCAGCGCGCCGGGCTCGGCTGCGTGCGCGAGCGGGGCTCCGGGCGCATGCGCTGCGTGTGGCGCTCGACCGCGCAGCAGTGCCCGCGCAAGGCCTCCATGCGCGTCGCCATCGACGAGCCCCAGGCGCTGTTCACCTCGTGCCTGGAGGAGGCGCTGGCCGTCCGCGGCATCTGGCGCGCACCCGTTCCTCCCGGCGTGGCCGCCGTGCCCTCGGCTACTTCGAGCGAGCCGCTCCTCGACTTCGTCAGCCCCTCGCTCGCCGAGCTGGTGAAGGTGACCAACAAGGAGTCGCTCAACATCTACGCCGAGCGGCTCGGCCTGCTGTTCACCCGCGAGCGCATGGGCACCGAGAGCTACCCCGCGCTTCGCGACGCCATGGCTCAGGAGTTGGTGCGCCGGGGTATCTCCCCTCGGCTCCTGCGGCCGGCGGATGGGAGTGGGCTGTCTCGCTACAACGTGGCCACCGCTCGAGGCCTGGTGGAGGTCATCTACACCTCCCTCAAGGAGCCGTATGCCCACGCGCTCCTGGAGAGTCTGCCCGTCGCCGGCGTGGATGGCACGCTCGCGGGCAGCGCCGTGACCGATGGCATCCGGGGGCGCATCCGCGCCAAGACCGGGACGCTCTCGGGACAGAAGGCCTACGTGGGCGTCGCCGAGCGGCCCGGTGATCCCGAGCACCCGCGCGTCGTCTTCGCCCTCATGCTGGGCAATATCGACGAACAGCCCGCACTCACCGCGAGCCAGGTGTTCGAACACTTCGCCCAGGCCATGGTGTCCCTGCCCGTGCGGTGAGTCTCCCGGCGTGGCTCGCGGAGATGGCCCGGGTTCCAGTGGGCAACCCGGGACTCCTTATACCCTCACCCCGTCCCTCTCCCAGAGGGAGAGGGGTGAGTGGGGGAGGGTGATCAACCCAGGATGAGCTGCTCCAGTAGCGCCTTCTGGACGTGCATCCGGTTCTCCGCTTCGTCCCACACCGCTGATTGCCCTCCGTCGATCACTCCGTCGGTGATCTCTTCCCCTCGGTGCGCCGGCAGGCAGTGCAGCACGATCGCTCCGGGCTTCGCCTTCGCCATCAGCGCCTCGTTGACCTGGTACTCGTGCAGGTCCTTCTTGCGCTTCGCCGACTCCGCCTCCTGGCCCATGCTCGTCCACACGTCCGTCACCACCACGTCCGCTCCCTTCACCGCCTCGGTCGCGTCCGCCGTCACGTGCACTCGCGCTCCCGCCTCGGCCAGCAGGGACGCCGACGGGCGGTAACCCTCGGGGCACCCCAGCCGCAGGTCGAACCCGAAGTAGCGCGTCGCCTCCACGAACGACCGGCCCATGTTGCTCGCGCAGTCGCCCACGAACGCCACCGTCTTCCCCTTCACGCTCCCCAGCCGCTCCTCCACCGTGAACAGGTCCGTCAGCACCTGCACCGGGTGTCCTCCCTCCGACAGGCCGTTGATCACCGGCACGCTCGAGGCCTTCGCCAGCGCGTTCAGCCGATCATCCCCGAACGTGCGGAACATGATGCAGTCCGCGTAGCTCGAGATCACTCGCGCCGTGTCCTCGATCGTCTCGCCTCGGCCAATCTGGCTCGTGCCCGCGGTGATCGTCGTCACCGTGCCGCCCAGCTGGTACATCGCCGCCTCGAACGACAGGTGCGTCCGCGTCGACGCCTTCTCGAACACCAGCACCAGGTGCCGCCCCGCCAGCGTCGTCACCACTTCCTTGCGCTTGCGGCTCGCCTTCAGCGCGTGCGCCCGCTCGAAGAGGGCTCGGTACTCGGCCTCGGTACGGTCTGCCAGGGTGAGGAAATCGCGCTTCACAGTGCTGCCTCCTGCAAGGACTCGAAGAGGGACCCGAGCCGGGGA
Organism: Archangium lipolyticum; assembly: GCF_024623785.1. Classification (NCBI taxonomy): domain Bacteria; kingdom Pseudomonadati; phylum Myxococcota; class Myxococcia; order Myxococcales; family Archangiaceae; genus Archangium; species Archangium lipolyticum. The sequence continues at coordinate 376,481 of NZ_JANKBZ010000001.1, read as the reverse complement.
ATGGCATCCGCCATCGTCCTCGCCCGTGCCGCGTGGGACTTCAACTCGACTATCTGCTTCTCCACCGACGCCGGTCCCGTTCCCCCAGCGTTGGCCTTGCGCTCCACCGCCCGCCGCGGATCCGCGCTCTTCAACACCTCCGCGTCGAAACGCGGATCCACCGACTGTGCCAGCTCCAGCGTCACCTTCGCCAGCGGCAGCCCCTTCTCCTGGCACGCCCTCACCAGCGCCCCCGTCGCCTTGTACGCCGTCCGGAAGGGAATCCCCTTCATCGCCAGAGCCTCCGCCACGTCCGTTGCCTGCGTGTAGTCCGACTCCACCGCCGCCAGGCACCTCTCCTTGTCGAAGTACACCTTCCCCAACGCCAGGTTCAGCATCGACAGCACGCTCGTCAGCAGCGGCCCCGTCTCCAACAGCACCTGACGGTCCTCCTGCAGGTCCCGGCTGTACCCGCCCGGCAACCCCTTCACCAGCACCGCCAGGTTGTTCAGGTTGCCCACCGCGCGTCCCGACTTGCCCCGGATCAGCTCGAACACGTCCGGGTTGCGCTTCTGCGGCATCATGCTCGAGCCACAGGCGATCTCCCCGTCCAGCTTCACGAAGCCGAACTCCGGCGAGGCGAAGTCGTAGAAGTCCGTCGCCACCCGGCTCGCGTGCAGCAGCGAGCGCATCGCCGCGTACGCGAAGTCCATCGCGAAGTCGCGATCCCCCACCGTGTCCAGCCCGTTCATCGTCATCCGCGGGAAGCGCAGCAGCTCGCGCGTCACCTCGCGGTCGATGGGCAGTGACGTGCCTCCAATCGCCCCCACGCCCAGCGGCAGCGAGGACACCTGCTCCAGCACGAAGCCCAGCCCGTCCACATCCCGCGCGAACATCGCCCCGTACCCGCACAGCAGGTACGCCAGCGAGATCGGCTGCGCCCTCTGCCGGTGCGTGTACGAGGGAAGAATCGTCCCGCGCTCCGCCTCCGCCCGCGCCGCCAGGCTCTCCAGCAGCTTCGCCACCACCCCGAGCGCCTCGGCCACCTTCTCCCGCACGTGCAGGCGCAGGTCCAACGCCACCTGGTCGTTGCGCGAGCGCGCCGTGTGCAGCAGGCCCGCTCGCTCCCCGAGGACGCGGGTGATCTCCGCCTCCACGGCCATGTGCACGTCCTCCTCGTCCGCGAGGACGAGCGTGCCGGCCTGCGCGGCCTTCCAGATGGTCACCAGCTGCTCGCGGATGGCCTTCGCGTCCTCCGAGGGGATGATGCGCGTGCGCGACAGCATGGTGAGGTGCGCGAGGCTTCCCACCAGATCCTCCTGCAGGAGGGCCTTGTCGAGCGACAGCGAGCTGGTGAATGCCAGCACCTCCGGGTGGAGGCCGGATCCGCCGGAGGCGGCCGTCTTGGCAATCGTCACGGGGTTTCTTCCTTTCCGAAGAGCGCCTTCAACTTCCTGGACAGCGTACGGGCCGACTTCCCACGGGCCGGGGCGACGAAGATGGTGTCATCTCCGGCGATCGTCCCCAGGCTCTCGGCCAGCCGGGCATGATCGATGGCCGCCGCCACCGGGGGCGCCGAGCCCGGTCGCGTACGCACCACCACCAACATCTCGTTGTCTTCCACCGTGAGGATCATCTCCCCCAGCTCCAGCAGCCGCGCCTCGCCCGATGGGGGAGGCGCCTCGCCCAGTCCGTAGACCGTGCCGCCCTCGGGCCTCGACACCCTCATGGCCCCCAGTTGCGCCAGGTCCCTCGACAGCGTGGCCTGTGTGACGTCGAAGCCCTCGCGCGCCAGCAACTGCCCCAGCTCCTCCTGCGTCGCCACCGCGTGCGTGCGGATGACGCGGCGGATGGCGTCCTGGCGCGCTGCCTTGTCTCCATTGTTCCGGGTCGGACTCACGTTCGAGGCCCTCTCGCCATCTGCTCAACGGGTGACGAGCGTTCCCACGCCCTTGTCGGTGAAGAGCTCGGCGATCAAGCTGTGCGGCACCCGCCCGTCGATGATGTGCACGCGCTCCACGCCAGCGCTCAGCGCCTTCAGCGCCATCCTCGAGCGCGTCTGCATGCTCCCGGAGAACGCCCCGGCCAGCAGGTGCGCCTCCAGCTGCGCCGAGGTGAGCTCCGAGAACAGCTCCTCGCCCCGGAGGATGCCCGGCGCATCGTGCAGGTAGACGAGCTTGTGCGCCTTGAGGGCACTGGCCAGCTCCGAGGCCACCGCGTCCGAGCCCAGATCGTACGTCTGCCCGTCCTCGCCCAACCCCATGGGGGAGATGACCGGCACGTAGCCCTGCCCCAGGAGCATCTCCAGGAACTCGTGGTTGACGCGCGTCACCTCGCCCACGTGCTCCTTGGCGCGTCCGTCGTCACCCGGAATCCGCCGCGCCCGCAGCAGCGCCCCGTCCTTGCCGGACAGGCCCACCGCCCGGTCTCCCAGCTTGTTGAGCAGGGTGACCAGCTCCGAGTTCACCGAGCCGGAGATCACCATCTCCACCACCTTGAGGCCCGAGTCGTCGGTGATGAGCTCGCCCTCCTGCCGCAGTCCGAGCTTGTCCAGCGTGCGGGTGAGCTCCGGCCCGCCGCCGTGCACGATGATGGGTTGCAGGCCCGCCGAGCGCAGCAGCTCGATGTCCCGGCAGAAGGACTGCTTGAGGTTCTCCTTCACCATGGCCGCGCCGCCAAAGCGGATGACGCAGCGCCTGCCCTTGAAGCGCGAGATGTACGAGAGCGCCTCGACCAGCAGCGTCGTCTTGAACGCGGGGCTGTAGTTGGCCAGCCGATCGTCCTTGCCCACGCCTCCATCCGGTCTCGGGATGATGAGCGAGGTGTAGTCCGCGTTGATCTTCACGTAGTCGTACGAGAGATCGCACCCCCAGGCCACCGACGAGCCCTCGCCGCTGGTGAGCTCCACCTCGATGTGCACCTCGGGCTCGCGCATGCGCGCCTTGAGCTGCCCGGGATCGTGCGGCTGGGGCTGGCCCTGGTAGACGGTGATGCCCTGGATGCGGACCCGGGCCGAGTAGGGATCCACCTCGTAGCCCTGCGTGCCGGCGCGCGCTCCCACGGTCGCCAGCACGCGGCCCCAGTTGGGATCCGCCCCGAAGACCGCGGCCTTCACCAGCGTGGAGCCGGCCACGGACCTCGCCAGATCCTGCGCGATGGCCCCGGTGGGCGCTCCCGAGACCTTCACCTCGAGCAGCTTGGTGGCGCCCTCGCCATCCGAGGCAATCTCCCGCGCCATCTCCAGGCACAGGTCCGACAACGTGGCGGTGAAGGCGTCCAGCTCCGGCCCCGGAGCCGTAATGGCCGGGTTGCCGGCGCGGCCATTGGCCAGCGCGTACACGGTGTCGTTGGGGCTCATGTCCCCATCCACCGTCAGGCTGTTGAAGGTGGAGGACACCGCCTCGCGCAGGGCACCCGCGAGCGCTCCAGGCTGGATGGCGCAGTCGGTGGTGATGACGGCGATCACCGTCGCCAGCGACGGGTGCATCATCCCCGAGCCCTTGAAGATGGCGGACACCGTCACGTCCCGCCCGCCAATGCGCACCTCGCGCCACGCCTGCTTGGGGCGCGTGTCGGTGGTCATGATGGCCTCGGCGGCCGCATCGGGCTCGGCGCGCAGGGCGCCCTTGAGCGGCCCGAGCACCGCCAGCACCTTGTTCACGGGCAGCGGGTGGCCGATCACCCCCGTGGAGGCGGACAGCACGGCGGAAGCGGGCACGGAGAGGACCCGGGCCGTCTCCGCCAGCAGGGTGCGCACGTCCTCCAGGCCCGAGGGGCCGGTGAGGGCGTTGGCGTTACCGGAGTTGATGAGTACGGCCTGGATGCCCGTGGCGGGCAGGCGGGGCTCGGCGTCCTGGACCGGTGCGGCCCTGGCCTTGTTGGCGGTGAAGCAGCCCGCGGCGGAGCAGGGCGTGTCGCTGTAGACGAGCGCCACGTCCTTGCGCTGGGGCTTGAGGCCGGCATGCGTGCCGGAGAAGGAGAAGCCGAGCGGCACCTTCACGGATTGAAACCCCGCAGGGTGGAGAGGCCTTGGGTCTCGTCCCACCCCATCATGAGGTTGAGGTTCTGGACGGCCTGTCCGGCCGCCCCCTTCACCAGGTTGTCGATGGCGGCCGTCACCACCACGCGGCCCGGGTCGAACCCCGTGTTGTCCGCGGCCAGGCCCACCACGCAGCGGTTGGTGCCCACCACGGCCTTCAGGCCCACCGCGTCCGGCGAGGACTCCACCGTCACGAAAGGAGTGGAGGCATAGGCCTGCTCCAGCGCGGCGCGGGCCTCGGCGGCGGTGGCTCCCGGGCGCAGGCGCGCGTAGGCGGTCACGAGGATGCCCCGCTTGAGCGGCAGCAGGTGCGCGGTGAACGTCAGGGGCACCTTCCGGCCGGCCGTGAGGGCGAGCGTCTGGGCGATCTCCGGCGTGTGCTGGTGGCGCAGCACGCGGTAGGCGCGGAAGTCCTCGTCCACCTCGCTGAAGCTCATGTCCTCCGAGCCCTTGCGCCCGGCGCCCGTCGTGCCCGAGGCGGCGTCGAAGATGACCGAGCCCTCGTCCAGCAGCCCGGCCCGCAGCAGCGGCGCCACCGACAGCGCGCACGCCGTCGCATAACAGCCCGGGTTGGACACCAGCCGCGCGCCCGGAATCCGCTCGCGGAATAGCTCCGGCAGCCCATACACCGCCTGCCCCAGCAGCTCCGGTGACGAGTGCGTGAAGTTGTAGAAGGCCGGGTAGGTGGCCGTGTCCTGGAGCCGGAAGGCCCCCGACAGATCGATGACCCGCACGCCCGCCGCCAGCAGCTGGGGCACCAGGTGCAGCGAGGACTCGGCCGGCGTAGCCAGGAAGACGACCTCGCACTCGCGCGCCAGCTCCACGCTCTTGTCCAGCGGCGCATACCGCAGCTGCCCCAGTGGCCCCATGATGCCCAGACGGCGGCCCACGGCCTCCCCCTGCCACCTGTCGCTGGTCACCAGCCGCAGCTCCACCTTCTCGTGGGCCGCCAGGATGTGGGTCGCCTCGACGCCGGAGTAGCCGGACGCGCCAATGATGCCGATCACCGTCTTATGCATGGGCGTGCATGAATATTCGTTACTCTGCATACAAGCAAGCGGCAAATGCATATTCCCGCCAACGGGGCCCGGGGGCCGGTCCCGCCGCTCCCTTGACGGTGCACAGGCGGTGCCCTATCTGGGAATTTCCACCGTCGTCCGCGGGTGAGCCCCTTGTCCATTACCCTGAAGAGCGCCGAGGACATCGCGAAGATGCGGCGGACGGGTTTGATCGTCGCCGACGTGCTGGATGCCGTCGAAGCCGCCTGCCGCCCGGGTGTGTCCACCTGGGAGCTCAACGAGATCGCCAACGAGGTGATGACCAAGGCCGGGGCCACTTCGGCGTTCCTGGGGTATGCGCCTCACGGGATGCCTCCGTACCCCGCGGTCATCTGCACCTCGGTGAACGAGGTGGTGGTCCACGGCATCCCCAGCAAGAGCGTCATCCTCGAGGAAGGGGACATCATCGGCATCGACTTCGCCTGCTACAAGAATGGCTTCTGCGCCGACTCGGCCCGGACCATCCCGGTGGGGAACATCAGCGAGGAGGCGCGCCGGTTGATCCAGGTGACGCGCGAGTCCCTGGAGCGCGCCATCGCCGTCTGCGTGCACGGCAACCGCCTGGAGGACATCGGCCATGCCGTGCAGAGCCACGTGGAGAAGCACGGCTTCTCGGTGGTGACGAGCTTCAGCGGGCACGGCATCGGGCGCTTCATGCACGAGATGCCCGCCGTCCCCAACGTCGGCCAGCGGGGCCAGGGGCTCCGGCTCAAGCGCGGCATGGTCCTGGCGATCGAGCCGATGGTCACCGCGGGCAGCGAGGACATCGAGGTGCTCGACGACGAGTGGACGGCCGTCTCGGCGGACGGCCGGCTCGCCGCGCACGTCGAGCACTCGGTGGCCATCACCGCCCAGGGGCCGATGGTGCTCACCCGGCGCTGACGTCAGCGCGTGGGCACGGTGGTGGAGTAGGTGCCGTTCTGGTCCGTCAGCGTCTGCGTGAGCAGCAGGGCGGAGGGCTTGCCCTCCACGTTCACCACGCGGAAGAAGCGGACGGACGCGTAGGGCACGGTCGGCAGGTTCCGCTTCTCGCCGCCGAAGCTGACGAGCCCGGTGATGCGGCGGCCGTTGGAGAGCGTGAAGGGGGCGAGCTCCATCGAGCCATCCGACAGGATACCGTCCCCGGGGCGCACCGACACGATGCGGCTGACCCGGGGAAGATCATCGGTGGGGATGAAGTCGAAGCGGTACTGCCCCGGATCCAGCGCGATCTCGAAGCGGCCCATGTCATCCGTGGGGCGCGCGGCCTCGACGCTGAACGAGGGCGCGGGCCAGCCGGGCACCGCGTCGATCGGCTCGGCCACCACCCGTACGCCCGCGGCCCACAACGAGCCGCTCGGCATGCGCAGGGTGCCGCGGACCTTCATCCGGTCTCCGCACACCACGTCCGGCCCCCGCGTCGTGACATTGCGCGGCACGGAGACTGACCTGACGGTGAATCCCGCGGGCGAGCCCGACGGCGGGATGACGGAGAGCGTCATCGCCGACTCGGGGGAGCTCGGCAGGGTGGACAGCGTGAAGTCGCCTCTCTCGTCGGTGAGCACCTTCCGGCTGCGGTACTGCCCTCCACCGCCCACCTTGCCCTGCAGGTACACCGTGGCCTGCGGCACCGGTTTCCCGTCCTGGTCCAGCACCCGGCCCTGGTACGTCACCGGGTCGCCGTAGTCCCCCAGGGACAGCGAACCGAGGAGCGCCTGGCGCGGATTCACGGTGAACTGCTTCTGCGGCACCAGCGCCTCCGCCGAGGTGGGCATCACCTGCACGACGACCGTGGGGAGCAGCAGCGCCGAGGGTGGCAGCGACAGGGAGAAATTCCCCGAGGCGTCCACCTGCACCCGCTGCGAGAGCGGGCGCAGCTCATCGTCCAACGCCTGGGCTTCCATCAGCGCGCCCAGCGGCAGCTGGTTCGGCCGTACCACCTTCCCGGAGAGCCGCACCAGGTCCGCGAGGGCCGGCAGGACGAAGTCCAGCGTCACCGCGCGGCCCGGCTGCACGTCACGGGTGTTGGACAGGGGCGGCAGCACGGGATCCGTGGGGATCAGGGTCACGTTGTAGCGCCCCGAGCCCACCGGCAGCATGTAGAGGCCATCGCTCGGGGTGAGGGTGCTCTCGTGGCGGCGCACCAGGCCCGGGATGAGCAGGCTCTCGCCCGTCAGGCGCAGGGTGACGGGGGCCGAGTAGCCGCTGGGGGCCTCCGTGCTCGCCACCCGCACCTGGCCCTGGAGCATGGCCGGATCGAACAGCTCGAGGTTCTGCTGGCTGCGCAGCTCGTTCACCGGGAAGTCCTGGGCGTACAACCCTCCCTTGGGGTTGGGGACCACCTCCACGACGATGTTCCTGCCGGGGTCTCCACAGCCGTCGATGAAGCACACCTCATCGCCCTGGCAATCGCTGTCGGCGCGGCAGCTGATCTCGTAGGGATAGATGTCATCGCTCGCGCCGCAACCGGCCGTGGCGAGGGCCATCCACATCATCCTCAGCAGGGTAGGGCGGATCATCGGCAACCATTTCCGGTCTTCACGAACCACACGTACGTGGCGGTGTAACCGGCGTCGTTGAAGGTGCTTCCATCCGAGAGCGAGATGGGCTTGAGCTCGGGATCCCGTCCCACCAGGGAGGTGTCGGAGACGATCGCCTCGACGACGTGATCGCCCGGCAGGTTCAGGCGGTTGAGCTCCCCCGAATTGAAGCTCACCTGGAAGTAGGCGCGATCCTCGCGCGCGATCTTGTTGTCCCGGGGCTCCACCCGGGACACGGCGTCGGCCTGCCGGGGCTGGCTGGGATCGTAGTCCACGAACCAGTACACGGAGAGCCTGTTGGCGGTGTCGGGATCCTCGACGATGACGGAGAACGTCATCTCACACGCGTCGGAGCCGTAGCTGCGGACGATGCGCTCGACCGGTTCCACCTGGCTCTCCACGATGCGGGGGGGACGGTTGCGCTGGATGGGGAACTCGTTGAGGTAGTTCTCGTCCTGGGGGATGAGGCATCCCCCCAAGGTCCACACGGCCACTCCGAGTCCCAACCACTTCATGGAGGGGCGTGGTAGCAATTCACCGGCCAGCTGGCGCAGAGAGAAATTCATCGTCGGAATGGGGGGTTGAAAAGGGTGCCACAGGGGGCAAGCCCGGGGAACCGCGACAGCCCTGTCACGGCGTCCCCGGGGGCCGGTTCTGTTCCCGGGACTACAGCAGCTCGTCGTCGCCGCCCTCATCGGGAGGCAGGGGCATGCCGGCCTTCTCTGCCTCCAGCTTCTCGAAGTGGCGGAAGATGGTGCGCGGATCCACGCCCAGATCCTTGGCCGTCTTGGTCTTGTTGCGGTTGTTCCGCTCGTAGACCTCCTGGATGTACTGCTTCTGCCAGCGCTCGCGCGCGTCGGACAGCGGCAGCACGGGGTCCAGGTTCTCCGGCTTGAGATCCAGGTCGTCCGGGCCGAGCAGCGGCTTCTCCGCGAGCACCACCGCCTTCTTGATGCGGTTCTCCAACTCGCGGATGTTGCCCGGCCAGCTGTACTTCTTCATGGCGACCGTGGCCGAGGGGGAGAAGCTCTTGGTCTTCGCGCCGAACTCCTTGGCGTACTTCTGCAGGAAGTACTTGCCGAGGACGAAGAGATCCTCGCCGCGCTCGCGCAGGGGCGGCAGCTTCAACGTCACCACGTTGAGGCGGTAGTACAGATCCTCGCGGAAGGTGCCCTTGCGCACCTCGTCCTCGAGCACCCGGTTGGTGGCCGCCACCACGCGGATGTCCACCGGCTCGCCCCGGTGGTCGCCCACCTTGTAGACGACCTTCTCCTGGAGCGCGCGCAGCAGCTTCACCTGGAGCTGGAGCGGCATCTCGCCGATCTCGTCCAGGAAGAGCGTGCCGCCGATGGCCGCCTGGAACTTGCCCGCCTTCGTGTTCACCGCGCCGGTGAAGGCGCCGCGCACGTGGCCGAACAGCTCGCTCTCCAGCAGGTTCTCGGGGATGGCTCCGCAGTTGATGGTGACGAAGGGTCCCTTGGTCCGCGGGGAGTGCCGGTGGATCTCCCGGGCGATGAGCTCCTTGCCCGTACCCGTCTCGCCGGTGATGAGGACGGAGATGTCCGTGGGGGCGATCTTGTCGATGCGCTTGTACACGTCGAGCATGCCCTGGCAGGCCCCGACGATCTCTCCGTAGCGGGTGTCGTCCAGGCGCTTGCGCAGCTCGGTGTTGTCCAGCTTGAGATCATTCACCAGCAGCGCGTTGTGGATGAGCAGCAGCGCCTGCGCCGCGAAGATGGTGAGCATGTCCAGGCTCTTGGGCTCGAACCGGTTCACCAACCGGTCATTGCCCACGTAGAGCACGCCGAACAGCTCGTCACCGCGCACCATCGGCACGCACATGACGGACAGGAGCTGGAGGTTCACCACGGACTTGCTGGCCTTGAACTCGGGGTCGTCCAGCGCGTCGCTGATGATGAGCGGCTTGCGGGTGCGCGCCACCTTCTCGACGATGGAGTCGGACACGCGCTCCACCGCGTCGATCAGGTTCTCCCGCGTGAGGTTGCGCGCCACCTTCACGCGCAGCTCGCCGTTCTCCCGGAGGATGAGGAAGCCCTTGTCCGCCCGCGTCACCTCGATGGCCTCGTCCAGCAGGCTCTCCAGCAGATCGTCCCGGCTGGAGCTGCCGAGCAGCCGCTCGCTGAAGGCGGTGAGCCGGCGCAGCAGCACCAGCTCGCGGCCCACCACGCCGGGCATGTCCCGGGTATGCGAGTCCGGATCCGTCGTCCGTTCGGTCTCATGGGTGACGGTGAGGGCCGGTGTGGGCACCAGGGAGGGCCGGGGGGGCGCGGCGTCCTCGCGGGCGAAGACGAGCTCGGTGCCCCCCACCCGGATGATGTCGGCGGTGGCGAGCACGTGGTTGTCCCGCTTCTTGCCGTTGACCTGGAAGCTCGCGCCCAGGCTGCCGAGCTGGTAGCGCGTTCCATCGAAGAGCAGGTGCAGGGCGCTGTCCGGCACGGACGGGTCCTCCACCTGCACGTCATTGTCGGCCGAGCGGCCGATGCTGGTGATGCGCTTGTGGAGGGGGACCGTGCGGACCTTTCCATCGGGGGTACGGACGGTGAGGCTGGCCATGTCGACGTGTTCCTAGAATGCGAGGGTGAAGCCGACGCCGGCTCCGCCGGGCGTGGGGTAGAGGTGCAGATTCGCCGCGGGCGGGGTCGACCGCGGCGGGGTGGAGGGCGGGGTCTCGAGGTGTGTCTGGACCACCACCTGGTCCTGGTGGTTCACGAGCGCATCGACCACGCCCGCCGCGTAGACCGCGTAGAAGCCACCGGCGGTGCCCCACTTGAGTCTCTTCCAGAGCGTGGCCTGCGGCTTGCGCGCGGTGGGGATGTAGCTCACGGTGAGATCCTTGGGCCCGTGGATGTCGTCCACGGTCACCTTCCTCGTCTCGATGAGCGAGTCATAGGCGAAGAAGGAGAGGATGCTGGTGATGGCGAGCGCGCCCTCGGCGGCCGCGAACAGCGTGCCCATGCCAGTGCGGCCCTGCTGGAACTGGCCCGCCCCGAAGGGCACGAAGTTCACCAGGTAGCTGCGTTTCTCCACCTCGCGCACCATCACCTGCCGCGACAGCTCCTCCACCCGGCGGCGCTGCTCCTCGGTGGCCACGCGCTCGCGCTCGCGGCGCTCGTTCTCCGCGCGCTCACGCTCCACCCGCAGCCGCCGCTCCTGGCGCACCAGCTCCAGCTCCGCCGACATCTGCTCGCGGATGCCGTCCAGCCAGGCCACCGCCGGCGGCGGCACCGAGAAGGGATCCAGGTTGAAGTCCGGCTCCAACCGCAGCAGCGCGCGGAAGTGGCGCGAGGAGTCCTCGCTCCGGTTGAGGTGGAAGGCGCTCAGCCCGGCCAGCTTGTGCAGCTCCGCCAGATCCTTGTCCGACAGGCGGCCCCGATCGATGCGGCTGCCCGCCCGGTCCAGCACTTCGGCATAGCGGCCGTACTCGTAGCTGGCACGCAGGGCGTTCACCTCCGGATCCACCGGCTCGTCGGCGGCGAGCACGGTTCCGGAGGCCAACAGCCCCAAGACGAGAAGAAGGGCGAGGCAGCGGCTCATTCGGCGACGAGGGACCCGCGCAGCGTGGTGGACTTCCCGGGCTCGATCAGCGCTACGCGTTTCTCGGTGAGGTACCCGTTGTGGCTCACCTCGTACTCCACGCGGTGCTGGAAGCTCGCCGGCCCCCTCGGCGAGTGGATGTCGAAGGGATGCTCCTGCGTCTCGCGCACGGTGCGCACCTCGGAGCCCACACGCACCTGCGCGTCCGCGGGCTCGTACGCGAAGATCAGCCGCGAGGGCTTGAGCTGCGCGCGCAGGCGGAAGACGTTCTCCGCCTCGGGCCGCACCTCGATCGTCTCCTGGGCGTCCTCGCAGTAGTCGCAGCTGATGGTCACGGTGTGCGGGCCGGGCGATAGCTCCACCGCGTGCTGCGCGAGGGGGTGCTCGCTGCGCTCTCCATCGTCCACGCGGATGTAGCCGTAGGGCCGCACCAGGATGGACGCGGGCACCGGCGCGAGGCGGACGGGCTCGGCACGAGGAGGCTCGGTCCGAGGAGGCTCGGCGCGCGCCTGGGGCTTGCGCAGAGGTGCGGACTCCACGGTGGCCAGAGGAGGAGGGGGAGGAGCCAGCGTGGTGGCTGGCGCCTTCTCCGCCCCGGGGTGCGTGGCGGGCCCGGGTTTCGGGGTGGGCCGCACCACCGAGGCGGGCACGACCTCGACGCCGACCGGCCGCGCGTCCGGGGCGCGCTGGCGGAGCAGGTGGACGCCCAGGCCGAGCACCGAGACCACCAGCAGGCCCGCGCCCACCTTCAGCCCCCGGGCACGCCACTTCTTCAGGCGCCGCTCCCGCGCCAGCCCCGCGAGCAGCGCATGCGCGCGCGTGTTGGAGGCATCCAGCGCCAGCACCTGGTTGAGGCAGGCGAGCGCCCGGGGCGTGCGCTTCTCCGCGAGCATCCGCTCCCCGCGCTCGAGCAGCGTGGCGATGATCCGCGGGCGCATCAGCTTCTGGTACGAGGGCGGATCCGCGAAGAAGGAGGCGAGCTCCTCGCCCACGCGCGCGAAGCCGAGCCCCGCCAGGTAGTCCCCCAGCGCGTCGCGCAGCTTGCCCGCGTTCGGGTAGCGCCGGGAGGGATCCCTCTCCAGGCACCGGGCGCAGATCTCCGCCAGCTCGTCCGAGAGCGTGGGCACCCGCTGGCGTGGATCCTCATACGCCCCGTCGAGGATGCGCTTGAGCGTCGCGGTGGCGTTGGGCGCCGCGAAGGGCAGCTTCCCGACGATGAGGGCGTAGAGGATGGTGCCCAGGGAGAAGATGTCGGCCTCGGGACCGATCTCGTGGCCCTCGATGATTTCCGGGGCCATGTGCGCCGGCGAGCCCACCAGCGCGCCAGTGACGGTCATCCGCTCCTCGGTGTCGAGCAGCTTGGCGATGCCGAAGTCCATCAGCTTGAGGAGCCCATCCTCGCGCACCATCACGTTCTCGGGCTTGAGATCGCGGTGGATGACGCCCGCCTCGTGTGCGTGCGCCAGCGCGGCGGCGATCTCATGGAGCATCATGGCCGCCAGCTCCGGCAGCTCCGGCCGGCCCAGCTCGTCCACGTACTCCTTGAGGGTGCGGCCCCGCACGTACTCGGTGACGAGGAAGGCGTCCTGCGCGCCCTCGGCCGAGAAGTCGAACACCTCGAGGATGTTGGGGTGGTGCAGCCGCGCCACCGCCTTGGCCTCGCGGGCGAAGCGCCGGCGCGACTCGCTCTTCATCGCCAGGTGCGGGTGCAGCACCTTGACCGCCACCTCGCGGTCCAGCGTCGTGTCGAGCCCCTTGTACACGACACTCATGCCCCCGGAGCCCAGCTCCTCGAGGATGCGGTACCGCCCGATGTTGCGGCCGATGAGCGTCATGGGTCCCAGATGAGACGCGGTTGTCAGGGAGTGGATCGCGGGTATGACAACGAAGTCGGGGTCGGATTCTAGGAGCCGGCCCCAAGGGGTGCAACGCGTCAATCGCGCTTGAGGCGACGGCGCGCGGCCACCCGGTCCAGCAGGGCGAGCAACAACGGCTCCACCTGCCGGGGCAACTTCTTGTCCGTGGGAGAGGGCCGCACGGGGAGTGTGCGTGCGAGCCTGTACAGCTCCTCGAGCCGCTCACGGATGAGCTCGCTGTCGGGCCGCTCCTGAAGGGCCCGGCGGTAGGCGGCCGCGGCGGCGGCGTAATCCCCCAGGGCGAAGAGGCGCTCGCCCTCGGCCACGGGTGAGGAAGGACCCAGGGGAACCCGCTCCTGCCGGACACTGGGCCGCTCGACACGAAGGGACCGCAGGGCCTCGAGCTCCTCGGGCAGGAGCATCTCGCGCACGTTGGTCAGCTTGTGCGCCAGACTCTCATCGCCTGGGAAAGATCGGCAGAGCCGCTCGTAGAGGCTCAACGCCTCACTCAGCTCTCCGCGACGCAGGGCGCGTTCGGCATGGGCGACCATTTCGGCGCGGGCTTCGGGGTTCATCTCGGGCGCAAGGTTACCGTACGGGGCAGGGATGTCACGGGGCCGAGGGTTCTCTCATTTTGCCGGCTCTGTTGCCTGCCTGCTACGCAAATTTTTCGCCACTGCCTTCAAAATTCCGTCCCCGGCGTCAAAAAAGCGTGGTAGCGGTCCGCCCGCTCCGCTCCGGGAGGTGCACAGGGGACACGGCCGCGGGTGGGGCAGGTCGGGCGGGCAACGGGCGGTCGTTCCGCTACTGTGCGCCCGCTATGTTGACGATCCTCCTCCTCGCCGCGCTGGCGCAGGCCCCGGTCCCGGCTCAGGACGACGTTCCCGAGGGCGCACCGGACGCGGGCGCTCCGGCCGTCGTTCCTCCTCTGCCCGTGGCCACGCTGCCTCCGGCCACCCATGAGCTCTTCGAGCGGCTCAAGGGCCGCGTGGCCCAGGTGCGCATCATCGAGCGGCGCAGCGGCACCAAGTCCTCCATCGGCTCGGCCTTCTTCGTGAGCGCCGAGGGGCACGCCGTCACCAACTACCACGTCGTCTCCAGCATCGTTCACCACCCGGAGGACTACACCGCCGAGCTGGTGCGCGATGGGAATGACGCGTCGGCCATCCCGGTGCGGCTGGTGGACGTGGACGTGGTGCACGACCTGGCCGTCATCCAGCAGACCGGGCCGGTGAAGGACTGGTTCGAGCTGTCGACGAAGGAGCCTCCGCAGGGCACCCGGCTGTACGCCATGGGCAACCCGCATGACCTGGGCACCACCATCGTCGAGGGCACCTACAACGGCCTGGTGCAGGACGCCCTCTACGACAAGGTGCATTTCAGCGGCGCCATCAACCCCGGCATGAGTGGCGGCCCCACGGTGACGGGCGAGGGCAGGGTGGTGGGCGTCAACGTGGCCACGCTGGGCAACCAGCTCGGCTTCCTGGTGCCGGTGGCACATGCCCGCGCGCTGCTGGAGCGGGCGCGTCAGGTGAAGGAGAGCAGCCCCTCCGCGCTGCTGGCCGTGGTGGGCTCGCAGTTGCTGGACAACCAGCAGCGCATCACCGAGCGCCTGCTGGCCGAGCCCCTGCCGACGCAGCAGCTCGGCGACTACCGCGTGCCCGGCCGCTGGCTGCCGTTCCTCAAGTGCTGGGGCGACACCCCGCACAACCCCGAGAACCCGTACACCATCACCCGCTACCAGTGCTCCTCCGAGGAGGATATCTACCTGAGCTCGGACCACCGCACGGGCGTGGTGGCGTATGACCATGCCGCCGTGGCGAGCGACACGCTCGGCCCCCTGCGCTTCGCGTCGCTCTACGCGGACACCTTCGGCAACGACGCGGGCGGCGTGGACGCCACCCGGGAGGACGTGACGAACTTCCGCTGCAAGGTGGAGTTCGTGAAGGTGGGCGGCATCCCCGTGCGCACGGCCCTGTGCCTGCGCGCCTACAAGAAGTTCCCCGGCCTGTATGACCTGGCGCTCCGGGCGGCCACGGTCAACGCGAGCACCTCGGGAGTCCAGACGTGCCTGGACCTGGCCGGGTTCTCCGCGGACAACGCACGCGCCATCGCGCGCCGCTACCTGGAGGCGCTCGCGTGGACGAAGTGATCTTCCTGGAGGTGCTGGAAGGAGACGCGGTGCACGCGCGGCACCGCCTGGAGCGCTTCCCGGTGACGGTGGGGCGCGGCTACGCCAACGACGTCGTCCTGGACGACCCGAAGGTGTCCGCCTCGCACCTGCGCATCGAGCGCACCGAGGACGGCAAGCTGGTGGTGCGGGACGTGGGCAGCCGCAATGGCACGTTCCGGGTGGAGCCGTGGGCGCAGCTGGCGGAGCTGGTGCTCGCGGACGACGCGCGGGTGGCCGTGGGGGACACGGTGCTGCGCTTCCGGAGCCGCGCGCACAAGGTGGAGGACACGCGCGTCACCGCCATCCCGGCCGCACCCCGGGGCCGCGTCTTCGAGCGGCCCTTCGCCTTCCCCGCGATGCTGGCCCTGACCGTCGCGGCCTTCCTCCTCCAGGAGTACCTGTCCAGCTACCAGAAGACGGACTGGGGCTCGATGACGCTGGCGGTGCTGGTGCCGGTGGTCGTGGCCTTCTTCTGGGCGGGCATCTGGTCCGTCGCCAGCAAGGTGGCGCGCCGGCAGTTCCACTTCGGGGCGCACGGCACCATCGCGAGCCTCGGGCTGCTGGGGGCGCTGGCCATTCCGCTGCTGCTCGGGGCGGTGGTGTACAGCCTGGCCCTGGGGACCTGGGTGCGCTGGCTGTACCTGCTGGGCTACCTGGGGTGGATGGGCTGCGTGTTCTTCTGGCACGTGCGCTACGTGTCCCGCGCGGAGCCGAAGCGGCTCGCCACCCTGCTGGCGCTCATCCTGGTGTGCTTCGGCTTCCTGACGCAGCTGGACTCGCTGCTGGGCGACGAGGACTTCTCGTCCAGCCTGGACTTCGATCACACGCTGCTGCCCCCCTCCTTCCGCGCGGCGTCCGCGAAGCCCGTGGACGCCTTCTTCGACAGCACCCAGGAGCTCCAGAAGGAGGTGGATGAGCTCGCGAAGGAGGCGCCCTGAACCCCGCGCTCAGTGCCCGCGGACCTCGTGCGGCACGTAGGGCGCCTCCAGCGCCTTCACCTCGGCCGGCGTGAGCTTCACGTCCAGCGAGCGCAGCGCGTCCTCCAGGTGATCCAGCTTCGTGGCGCCGATGATGGGCGCCACCACCGCGGGCTTCGACAACAGCCACGCCAGGGACACCTCGGCGGGCTTGTTGCCCCGCTCGGAGGCCACCTTCTTCACCGCCTCCACCACGTCCCAGTCCCGAGGGTTGTCGTAGAGCGAGTTCGCGAACGCGTCCGAGCCCGAGCGCGTCGTCGACTGCTTGTCATCCAGCGACTTGCGCGTGCCCGCCAGCAGCCCGCGCGCCAGCGGCGACCAGGGGATGACGCCGATGCCCTCCTCCTGGCACAGGGGCATCATCTCGCGCTCCTCCTCGCGGTAGACGAGGTTGTAGTGGTTCTGCATCGACACGAAGCGCGCCCAGCCGTTGCGCTCGGAGATGCTCAGCGCCTTGGCGAACTTCCACGCCGACGACGAGCTCGCGCCGATGTAGCGGACCTTCCCCTGCCGCACGAGCTGATCCAACGCGCCCAGCGTCTCCTCCAGCGGCGTGTCCGGATCCATCCGGTGGAGCTGGTACAGATCGATCGTCTCCACCCCCAGACGCTTCAGACTGGCCTCACACCCCTGCACGATGTGCTTGCGAGAGAGCCCGCGCATGTTGGGCCCGTCACCCATCGGGTTGTAGACCTTGGTGGCGAGGACCACCTCCTCCATCCGCGCATACTTGCGCAGGGCTCGGCCGGTGACCTCCTCACTGACCCCCAATGAATACATATCCGCGGTGTCGAAGAAGTTGATGCCCGCCTCCACCGCCCGGCGGAAGAAGGGTTGCGAGGCCTCTTCGTCCAGCACCCACGGGCGCCACTTCGAGGTGCCGTAGCTCATGCATCCCAGACAGATACGGGAAACCTTCAGGCCCGTATGACCCAGATTGACGTACTTCATTCGTCATCACTCCTTGAGAGATGGGAATGCGCTTCATTGAAGTGCACGTCGCGTCCACTCGCAGTGAAGGCATCGCGCGTCAAGTCATGAGGCTTGGAAATAGAAAAAGAGAACGTTAAATGTCGCGCGCGCCAAAGGGGGCTCGATGCGTTTCGTCTCGACTGCTCGGCCCTCATGGCCGTGTGAGTCCCCGGCGAGCCATTCACCCCCTCCGACTCCCTGTCGAGAGGAAGAATGTATCTGCCGACGCGAGACACTCCCGCTCACGCCATTTCCCTGCCCGATGGCGTCACCTTCGTGGACGTGCTCCGCGAGCGAGTCCGGAACCAGCCCGAGGCACGTGTCTTCACCTTCCTCGATGAGGACGGTGAGACCCATGTCTCCTACCGCGAGCTGGACGAGGGCGCGCGCGCCGTCGCCGCCTCCCTGCGGCGCTACCTCGCCCCCGGAGAGCGGGCACTCCTGCTCTATCCTCCGGGCCGCGAGTACGTGCTCGGTTTTCTCGGCTGTCTCTACGCCGGGGTGATCGCCGTCCCCGCGTATCCGCCCGATCCGGCCCGCCTGGGCCGCACGCTGCCCCGGCTCCAATCCCTGGTCGCCGACTGCCGCGCCACCGCCGCGCTGACCACCTCCGCCGTGCTGGACATGGTCGGGTTCCTCACCGAGGACGCTCCCGATCTCCGTGCCCTGCGATGGATCGCCACGGACTCGCTCGAGCCCGGCGCCGCCAACGCCTGGTCCGCTCCGAGCCTGTCCTCCGATGGCCTGGCCTTCCTCCAGTACACCTCCGGCTCCACCGGCACGCCCAAGGGCGTGATGCTCAGCCACCGCAACCTGCTGCACAACTCGGGGCTCATCGCCCTCGGGTTCGATGCCCCTCCCCAACCCGTGGGCGTCATCTGGCTGCCGCCGTACCACGACATGGGCCTCATCGGCGGCATCCTCCAGCCCCTCTACCGCGACATCCCCACCGTCCTCATGTCGCCGCTCTTCTTCCTCCAGCGCCCCCTGCGCTGGTTGGAGGCGATCTCCCGGCACCGGGGCAGCGTCAGCGGCGGCCCCAACTTCGCCTACGAGCTGTGCGTCCGGAAGACCACCCCCGAGGAGCGCGCCGCGTTGGACCTGCGCAGCTGGGAGGTGGCCTTCTGCGGCGCCGAGCCCATCCGCCAGGAGACGCTGGATCGTTTCGCCGAGGCGTTCGCTCCCGCTGGCTTCCGGCGCGAGGCCTTCTATCCGTGCTACGGGCTCGCCGAGGGGACGCTCATCGTCAGCGGAGGGCGCCGGGCCGAGCCGCCCGTGGCGCGCCGCTTCGAGCGCGAGGCGCTGCTGCGCGCGGAGGCGCGGGCTCCAGGTGAGGGCGCCGAGGGCGTGACGATGATCAGCTGCGGCCAGTCCCTGGCGGAGCAGGAGGTCCGCATCGTCGATCCCGAGACGCGTGCGCCGTGCGCGCCCGGCCGCATCGGGGAGATCTGGGTCCGCGGCGCCAGCGTGGCCCGGGGTTATTGGGAGCGGCCCGAGGAGACCGAGCGCACCTTCCAGGCCCGTCTGGCGGGCTCCGGCGAGGGGCCGTTCCTGCGCACAGGAGACCTCGGTGTGCTCGACGGCGGCGAGCTGTTCGTCACCGGGCGGCGGAAGGATCTCCTCATCATCCGCGGGCGCAACCACTACCCGCAGGACATCGAGCTCACCGTGGAGCGGTGCGACCCCGGGCTGCGTCCCGGTTGCGGCGCCGCCTTCTCCGTGGACGTGAACGGGGAGGAGCAACTGGTCGTCGTCCACGAGTTCGCCGACCGCTCCGGCGCGGACCCCGAGGAGCGCGCTCGCGAGGCCATCGCCCGCATCCGCCAGTCGGTGGCCGAGCAGCACGAGCTCGGCGCGCATGCCGTGGTGCTGCTCGGGCCCGGGAGCATCCCGAAGACCTCGAGCGGGAAGATCCAGCGCCACGCCTGCCGCGCCGCGTTCCTCGACGGCTCCCTGGAGGTGGTGGGCTCCTGGCGCGAGGGGACTCCGGTCTCCGGTGTGGCGCCCGTGGGCCCGGCCGAGGCCGAGGTGCCCGTTCCTCCCGCCGGCTCCGGTCCGGAGGCGCTGCTGCCGTGGCTCTCCTCTCGCGTGTCCCGGATGCTCGGGGTCTCGTCCCGTGAGCTGGAGCTGGATGTGCCGCTCACCCGGTACGGGCTCGACTCGCTGCGCTCCATGGAAGTGCAGGGCGGCATCGAGACGGCGCTCGGGGTGCGGCTGCCGATCACCTGTCTCTTGCAAGGGCCGAGTCTCCGCGAGCTGGCCGCGCGCATCGCGGAGCGTCCCTCTCCGGAGGCCGAGGTTCCGCTCGCGCCGGAGGAGACCTCGGGACCCCAGCCGCTCTCGGACGGCCAGCGCGCGCTGTGGTTCCTGCAACGCATGGCCCCGGAGAGCACCGCGTACCACGTGGTGCGCGCGGTGCGGATCCACTCCCGCCTCGATGTCGCGGCGCTGGAGCGCGCCTTCCAGGCGCTCGTGGCGCGGCATCCGTCCCTGCGCGCCGTGTTCCCCGAGGAGCAGGGCATCCCCGTACAGCGATTCGTGGCGTCCACCGGCCCCGTGCTGCTCGTGGAGGAGGCCTCCGGCTGGAGCGAGGCCCAGGTGGGCTCGCGGCTCGATGCCGAGGCACACCGGCCCTTCGACTTGATGAAGGGCCCGCTGATGCGCGTCCTGCTCCTCTCCCGAGGCCCCGACGAGCACGTGCTGCTGCTCGCGCTGCACCACCTCATCACCGACTTCTGGTCCCTGGGCTTGATGGTGGAGGAGCTGGGCGCGCTCTACTCGGCGGAGACGGGTGGCGCCCCGGCCGTGCTGCCCGCCATTCCCCTGAGCCCCTCGGCGGCCACGCGGGCCCTGTCGGCCCGGCTCGCGGGCCCGAGGGGCGAGGCGCTGCGCTCCTTCTGGCGCTCCCGCCTCGGTGGCGAGCTGCCCGTGCTGGCGCTGCCGACGGATCACCCCCGGCCCCGGCTCCAGTCCTTCCGGGGCGCCTCGCTCGCGTTCCAGGTGGGGCCGGAGACCACGTCGCGCGTGAAAGCGCTTGCTCGTGAGCACGGCGCCACTCCTTATATGGTACTGCTGGCCGCCTACCTCTCCTTCCTGCGCCGCTACACCGGACAGGAGGAGCTCGTCGTCGGCTCGCCCACCGCCGGCCGCTCGCGCCCGGAGCTGTCCCGGCTCGTGGGCTACCTCGTCAACCCCGTGGCCCTGCGCGCCAGCCTGCCTCCGGGGCTCACCTTCCTGGAGCTGCTCTCCCAGGTGCGTCAGACGGTCCTGGAGGCGCTCGAGCACCAGGACATGCCTTTCGCCCGGCTCGTCGAGCAGCTCCAGCCCGCGCGCGAGCCGGGGCGCTCGCCCGTCTTCCAGTCGATGTTCGTCCTGCAGCGCGCCCACCTGCCCGACACGGGCGGCTCGCTCGCCGCCTTCGCGCTGGGAGAGAAGGGCGCGCGCATGCGCCTCGGCGCGCTGGAGCTCAAGTCCCTTCCGCTCGCGCAACGGGGCTCGGCCTTCGAGCTGTCCCTGACGATGGCCGAGGTGGGGGAGGGGCTGGGCGCCTCGCTGGAGTACTGCACGGACCTCTTCGAGGCCTCCACGGCCTCGCGCATGGCGCGGCACTTCACGTCGCTGCTGGAGAGTCTGGTACGGGAGCCGGAGCGGCCCGTGGAGGCGCTGGAGCTGCTGGGCGAGGAGGAGCGCGCCACGGTGCTGGGCCCCTGGAGCGAGGGGCCTCGGGATGCCGAGGAGCCCGGGAACCTCGCGCAGCTGCTGGCGCGGCGGGTGGAGGCACGGCCCGAGGCGGAGGCGGTGGTGTGTGGCTCCGAGCGGCTGAGCTACCGCGAGCTGGAGGCGCGGGCCCGGAGGCTCGCGCACCGGCTGCGGCGCGAAGGAGTGGGGCCCGAGGTGCGCGTGGGCATGCTCCTGGAGAAGAGCGTGGAGGCGGTGGTCGCCTTCTGGGGCATCCAGCTCGCGGGCGGCGTGTACGTGCCGCTGGAGCTGGCGCAGCCTCGCGAGCGGCTGGAGTGGCTCGTGGAGGACGCCCGGCCCCTGGCGGTGGTGACGCGCGCGGGCCTGGAGGAGCGGTGCCGCCTGCCGGAGGGCGTCCGGTTGGTGCGGATGGAGGAGCCGGGCGGGGAGGACGCGGGTCCGCCCGTGAGCGAGGCCCGGAGCGAGAACGCCGCATACATCATCTATACGTCCGGAAGCACCGGACGGCCCAAGGGCGTCGAGGTGACGCACCGGGGCGCCCTCAACCTGGCCGTGGCCCTGCGCCGGCTCGGTGTCGCGGAAGGGGAGCGGGTGCTTCAGCTCTCGCCGCTCGGCTTCGACATCTCCGTCTGGGACTACCTGCTGGCGGCATCCCAGGGCACGTCGGTGGTCGTTCCTCCCGCGGGCGAGGTGCTGGTGGGCGAGGGCCTCAAGCGCCTGTTGGAGGAGCACCGCGTGGCGGCGGTCACGATGACCCCCTCCGTGCTGGGTTCCCTGTCCGAGGGCGGCCTGGCGCACCTGCGGGTGATGGTCTCCGGCGCCGAGGCCTGCCCCGCGGAGCTGGTGGATCGCTGGGCGCCCGGACGCCGCTTCTTCAACGCCTACGGCCCCACGGAGATCACCGTGTGCGCCACGTGGACGGAGTGCACGCCGGGGCAGGGGGCTCCTCCCATCGGCAGGCCGCTGGCCAACGTCCAGACGTACGTGCTGGACGGAGCGATGCGGCCGGTCCCGCCAGGCGTGGCCGGAGAGCTGTACATCGGCGGACCGGGTGTGGCGCGCGGCTACCTGGGCCGGCCGGAGCTGACGGCGGAGCGCTTCGTTCCACACCCCTTCGCCCGCGAGCCCGGCGCCCGGCTGTACCGCACCGGCGACGTGGTGCGCTGGCGGGTGGATGGCTCGCTGGACTTCCTCGGCCGCGCGGATGCCCAGGTGAAGTTGCGCGGCATGCGCGTGGAGCCCGGCGAGGTGGAGTCCGCGCTGCTGGAGGTGCTCGGCGCGCGACAGGCGCTCGTGCGTCCCTGGAAGGCGGCGGGCGAGACGCGGCTGGTGGCGTACGTGGTGCCCGGCGAGGCCACGCCGCGAGATGCCCGCGAGGCCCGCACCCGCCTGCGCCAGCGGCTGCCGGAGCACATGGTGCCCGCCTCCTTCGTCCTGCTCGAGTCCCTGCCCCTGTCGCCCACGGGCAAGGTGGACGTGCGCGCCCTCCCGCCTCCCCAGCCGCCCGAGCGCGATGCCTCCTTCGTCGCGCCTCGCGCCCCGCTGGAGGTGACCATCGCCCGCACCTGGGAGCAGGCGCTCGGCCGCGAGCCGGTGGGCCTGCACGATCACTTCTTCGATGACCTCGGGGGCAGCTCGCTCACGGTGGTCCGGGCCTGCGCCCTGCTTCGCGAGGAGCTGAAGCAGGACGTGCCCATCACACACTTCTTCGAACACCCCACGGTCCAGGCGCTCGCGAAGCGTCTGGGTCAGGCCCCCGCCGCCCCCCAGGCAGGCAACACCCAACACCAGGATCGCGCCGAGGCCCGCCGTCAGGCTCTCCAGCGCCGCAACCCGAGAGGAACCCGAGGCAATGGCTGAGCCGCAGATGGATGAGGGCACCGGGAACGACATCGCGATCATCGGCATGGCGGGGCGCTTCCCTGGCGCCGGTGACATGCACGCCTTCTGGAGCAACCTGAGAGAGGGCGTCGAGTCCATCTCCCGCTTCCGCCCGGACGAGCTGGAGCCGTCTCCGCTCGTCCCCGAGGCGCTGCGCGGGCACCCGGACTTCGTGCGCGCCGGCGGCGTGCTCGAGGGCGCGGAGCTCTTCGACAACGGGTTCTTCGACATCGCCCCACGCGAGGCGCTGTGGATGGATCCGCAGCAGCGGGTGTTCCTCGAATGTGCCTGGGCCGCGCTCGAGGACGCGGCGTACGACCCCGAGCGCTTCGCGGGGAAGATCTCCCTCTACGCGGGCGTGGGCCAGTCCGGGCACATGCTGTCCCTCCTGGGGCACGTGAAGAAGGAGCCGGCCGCCCTCTTCGAGGCGCTCGGCACCTCCGGCGAGAACGCGGCCACCAAGGTCTCCTTCAAGCTGCGGCTGCGCGGCGAGAGCCTCGCCGTCTACACCGCGTGCTCCACGGGCCTCGTCTCCGTCCACATGGCCTGCCAGAGCCTGCTGATGCGCCAGTCCGACATCGCCCTGGCCGGCGCGGTGAAGGTCTCGCTCCCCCAGCGCACCGGCTACCTCTACCAGGAGGGGATGATCTTCTCCCCCGACGGGCACTGCCGCGCCTTCGACGCGCGCGCCCGGGGCACCGTGAGCGGCAACGGCGTGGGCGTCGTCGTCCTCAAGCCGCTCGCGGATGCATTGCGCGATGGCGATCACGTCTACGCCGTCATCAAGGGCTCGGCCATCAACAACGACGGCCACCTCAAGGTCGGCTACACCGCCCCCAGCGTCGAGGGCCAGTCCGACGTCATCTCCGAGGCCCTCGCCTATGCCGGCGTCCAGGCCGGGGACATCGGCTACGTGGAGGCGCACGGCACCGGCACGCCGCTCGGGGATCCGATAGAGGTCGCCGCGCTCACCCGCGCCTACCGCCGCGACACGGACGCCCGGGGCTTCTGCGGCATCGGCTCGGTGAAGACGAACATCGGCCACCTGGACACCGCCGCGGGCATCGCCGGGTTGCTCAAGGCCACGCTGGCGCTGCACAACGAGGAGCTGCCTCCGAGCCTCCACTTCGAGCGGCCCAACCCCGCGCTCGCCCTGGAGAGCAGCCCCTTCTTCGTCGTCACCGGACGCCGCGAGTGGAAGCGCGGGGAGACGCCGCGGCTCGCGGCCGTCAGCTCCTTCGGCATCGGCGGCACCAACGCGCACGCCATCCTCGGCGAGGCCCCGATCGTCGAGAGCCAGCCGAGCGTTCGGCCCCACCAGCTCGTCACGCTCTCCGCCCGCAGCCCCGAGGCGCTGGAGGCGATGACGCGCGAGCTCGCCGCCCACCTGGAGGCCCGGCCCGAGGTGGACCTGGCCGACCTGGCCTTCACCCGCGCCGTGGGCCGCAAGTCCTTCGAGCACCGGCGGGCTCTCGTTGCCGCGGATACGGCCGGGCTGCTCGCCCGGTTGAAGGCGCCTCCCGCGATCCGCAGCCTCGCCAGCCTGGAGGCCGCCCGCGAGCAGCGCGTGGCCTTCCTGTTCCCCGGCCAGGGCGCGCAGTCCGTGGGCATGGCCCGCGAGCTGTACGTCTCCGAGCCCGTCTTCCGTGAGCACGCCGACGCGTGCTTCATGCTGCTCGCTCCCCGGTTGGGCAGGGACCTGCGCCCGCTGCTGTACCCCGCGCCCGGCCAGGAGGCCGCCGCCCGTGAGGCCCTGGCGGACCCCCGCTTCGCGCTGCCCGCGCTGTTCACCGTGGAGTACGCGCTGGCTCGCCTCTGGATGGACTGGGGCATCGAGCCCCACGCGATGCTCGGGCACAGCTATGGCGAGTACGTCGTCGCGTGCCTCGCGGGCGTGCTGTCCCTGGAGGACGCGCTGACGCTCGCCGTGGCCCGGGGCCGGCTGATGGCCTCCATGCCTCCGGGCGCCATGACCGCCGTGGGCTGCTCCGAGGCGGACCTGCGCCCGCTGCTCACCGGTGGGCTCTCGCTCGCCGCCATCAACGGCGCCTCCCGGTGTGTCGTCTCCGGCCCAGTCTCCGAGGTGGAGCGGCTCGAGCAGGAGCTGGTGCGCCGGGACGTGGGCGTGCTGCGGCTCCCCGCGCGTCAGGCCTTCCACTCGGCCGACGTGGAGCCGGTGATGCCGGAGCTCCAGCGCGTCGTCGCGGGGCTGCGTCTCTCCGCTCCGACGCGGCCCTACGTCTCCAGCCTCACGGGCACGTGGATCCGCCCCGAGGAGGTGACCGATCCCTCGTACTGGGTCCGGCAGATGCGCCAACCCGTCCGCTTCGCCGAGGGTCTGGACTCCCTGCTGCGTGATGGGGGCCTCGTGCTCCTGGAGGTGGGCCCGGATCAGGCGCTCACCGCGCTCGCCCGCCTGCGCCTGCGTGGCGTGGAGGGCTCCCTGGCCGTGCCGTCGCTGCCTCGCGCGGGCGTGTCCGCGTCCGATCATGGCGCGCTCCTGGAGTCCGTCGGCGCACTGTGGCGGGCTGGCCTGGAGATCCGCTGGGACCGGTTCTACGCGCATGAGCGGCGCCTGCGCGTCCCCCTGCCCACCTATCCCTTCGAGCGTCAGCGCTTCGTGCTCGAGTCCCGGTGGTTGGAGCAGGAGGCACCCCGGCAGGAGGCTCCCGCGCCTGCTCCCGTTCCCAAACCGGTTCCGGCCGTGGCGGGGGAGGGCGCTCCCGGTCCGCGCAACGACATCGAGCGCCAGGTGATGGAGATCTGGCGCGAGCGGCTCGGCATCGCGGACTTCGGCATCAACGACAACTTCCTGGAGCTGGGCGGCAACTCGCTGATGGCCGCGCAGATGCTCACGCGCCTGCGCGAGACGTTCCCCGTGCAGCTTCCGTTGAGCGACCTGTTCGAGGCCCCGACGGTGGCGGGAGTCGCCTCGCGGATCGAGGCCCGGCTGAAGGAGCTGGCTCCCGGCGCGGGGCGCGCCCCGGTGCCGCCCCTCGTCCCCATTCCGCGCGAGGGTGTGCTGCCGCTCTCCTTCGTGCAGGAGCGGGTGTGCGCGCTGGAGCGCTTCGTCCCCGGCAACCCGGCGCTCTACATGCCCGTGGCCCTTCGGCTGACGGGCTCGCTGGACGTGGCCGTGCTGGAGCGGAGCCTCGGTGAGGTCATCCGCCGCCACGAGGCCCTCCGCACCACCTACGCCACCGTGGATGGCCGGACCGTGCTCCGCGTCACCCCCGAGCTGAAGCCGTCGCTCGCCGTCACCGTGCTGGAGGGCTCCCGCGAGCAGCGCGAAGCCGAGGCGATGCGGCTCGCCCGCGAAGAGGCCGCCCGGCCGTTCTCGCTGGAGCGTGGCCCCGTCATCCGCGCGAGCCTCGTCCGCATCGACGCGGACGCGCACCTGCTGCTCGTCACCCTGCACCACGTCGTCTCGGACACCCTGTCCATGGTGGCCCTCGTCCGCGAGCTGTCGGTGCTCTACGCGGCGTTCCTCCAGGGCAGACCCTCGCCGCTTCCGGCCCTGTCCGTGCAGTACATGGACTACGCGGCGTGGCAGCGTCGCGTGCTGGCGGCCGGCGCCTTCTCGGAGCAGGAGTCCTACTGGCGCGAGCGCATGGCCCAGCCGCCCGCCCCGCTGGCGCTGCCCATGGACCGTCCGCGCGAGGCCGTCCGCGAGCTCCTCGGGACGCGCCGGCCCTTCGGCTTCTCCCGCGCGCTCACCGATGCCATCCACGCGCTCGGCCAGCGCGAGGGCTTCACCGACTTCATGATCCTCCTGGCCGCATACAAGGCGCTGCTGGCCCGCTACGCCGGCCAGGACGACATCGTGGTGGGCACCCCCATCGGCAACCGCACCCGGGGCGAGCTGGAGCCGCTGATCGGCTACGTGGCCCACGCCGTCCCGCTGCGCACGGACCTGTCCGGCGATCCCACCTTCCTCGAGCTGCTCTCCCGCGTGCGAGACACCACGCTCGGCGCCTACGCGAATCCGGACGTGCCCTATGAGCACCTCGTGCGCGAGCTCGAGCCCGGCAAGGACCCCGAGCGCGCCCGGCTGTTCGACGCGGTGTTCGTCCTCCACGCCGGTTTCGCGTCGAGCATGGAGCTGCCCGCGCTCCGCCTGGAGCTCGTGGAGGTGCCGGACGCACCCGCCCAGTTCGGCGCCACGCTCTCGCATCTCTCCATCTTCATGAACGAGGGCCCGCACGGTTACGAGGGCCACCTGGAGTACGCCGCCGAGCTGTTCGAGCCGCCCACCGTCGATCGGCTGCTCCACCACCTCCAGGCGCTCCTCGAGTCCGCTCTCGCCAACCCCGGCCAGCGCCTCTCCGAGCTGTCCCTGCTGACCGCGGCCGAGCGGAGCCAGCTCGCCGTCATCCGGGTGGACGCTCCTCGTGCCGAGGTCATTCCGGTCCTGGCCTCGCTGGAGGCCCAGGCCTCTCAGGCCCCGGAGGCCCTCGCCGTCTCCGCCGGGGAGCGCGGTCTGTCCTGGCGCGAGCTGCGTGAGCGTGCCCGGCACCTCGCCAGCCTGCTGAGCCAGAAGGGCGTGGGCGCGGAGCAGCTCGTGGCCGTGTGCCTGGAGCCCTCGCCCGAGCGCCTCGTGGCCCTCTGGGCCGTGCTGGAGGCCGGAGCGGCCTGGGTGCTCCTGCCGCCGGCCCGGCTCCGCGAACTGGCCTCGTTCTCGCCCGAGGGCTCTCCTCCGCCGCTGCTGCTCACGCACTCGCGGCTGCGGACGAGCCTGGCGCTCGACGCTTCCCGGATGCTGCACGTGGATGCGCTGCCCGAGGGGACGCTCCCGTCTCCGGTGGCGCGCCGTTCGGCCCCCGATGTCGAGTCCATGGTGTGCCTCGAGCCGCTGGCCGGCTCCACGGGCGCGCCGCTCCAGGCCATTCACACCCAGGGCACGGTGGCCCACCTGTTCCGCGCGCTCGACGAGGGCCACGGGGCCACTCCGGGCGGTGCCTGGCTCTGGGCCGAGGAGCCCGGTGCTCACGGCAGCGGCCTGGAGGTGCTCTGGGCCCTGAGCCGCGGCCTGCGCGTCCTCCTGGCTCCCGAGACCGGTCACGCGCGCTTCATCGCGGTGGGGCAGGGCACCCCGGCTCGCCGCCCGCTGGCCTTCGGCCTCTCGTACTTCGCCAATGACGAGGACGGGCTCGGCCGGCGCAAGTACCAGCTCCTGCTGGATGGGGCGCGCTTCGCCGACGCGCACGGCTTCTCGGCCATCTGGACGCCCGAGCGTCACTTCCACTCCTTCGGTGGCCTCTATCCGAGCCCCGCCATCACCGGCGCGGGCATCGCGACGATCACCGAGCAGATCGGCATCCGCGCGGGCAGCGTGGTGCTCCCCCTGCACGATCCCATCCAGGTCGCCGAGGAATGGGCGATGATCGACAACCTCTCCGGCGGACGGGTGGGGGTGTCGTTCGCCTCGGGGTGGCACGCCAACGACTTCGTCTTCGCACCCGACAACTACGCGCGCCGCAAGGCGGTCCTCCACGAGGGCATCGAGCTGGTGCGGCACCTGTGGCGGGGTGGAACGGTGCGCCGCCGCAACGGCGAGGGCAAGGAGGTGGAGCTCACCATCCGCCCGCGTCCCGTGCAGGCCGAGCTGCCCTTCTGGCTGACGGCCGCGGGCAGCCCCGACACCTTCCGGCTTGCGGGAGAGATGGGCGCCAACGTGCTCACCAACCTGATGGGCCAGCAGCTGGACTCGCTGGCCGAGAAGGTGGCGCTCTACCGCGAGACGTGGCGGCAGCATGGCCACGCGGGCCGCGGACACGTGAGCCTGATGATGCACGCCTTCCTCGGCTCGGATGCGGCCGAGGCGCGCCGCACCGTGCGCGAGCCGCTCCTCAAGTATTTCCGCAGCTCGGTGGACATCCTCAGTG
Organism: Archangium lipolyticum; assembly: GCF_024623785.1. NCBI lineage: Bacteria > Pseudomonadati > Myxococcota > Myxococcia > Myxococcales > Archangiaceae > Archangium > Archangium lipolyticum. The sequence continues at coordinate 347,888 of NZ_JANKBZ010000001.1, read as the reverse complement.
GCTTCGCCGCCAGCCAGGGGCTGAAGGTGGACCCGCGCACCCTGACGCCCCGGGACATGGAGGCGCTGGTGGAGCACGGGCTCGAGCGCTACATGGAGGACGGTGGCCTCTTCGGCACGCCCGAGTCCAGCGCTCCCATGGTCGAGCGCGTGAAGCGGTTGGACATCGACGAGGTGGCCTGCCTCGTGGACTTCGGCATCGGCACCGAGGCGACGCTGGTCAGCCTCCAGCACCTGGACACGCTGCGGCGGCGCTCGCAACCGGAGGACACGGGAAGCGCGCCCACCGTGTTGCACGAGAGTGGCCCGGACGCGCGGGCGCTGCTCGCGCTCGTCCGCGAGGCGGGCGTCACGCACCTGCACTGCACGCCCACCCTGGCCCGCGCGCTCGCGGGCATGCCCGGTGTGGCCGAGGCCCTTCGCCCGGTGCGCCGGCTCTTCATCGCGGGCGGTGCGCCGGAGCTGGCCGTCTCGCTCGCTCGCGCGGCCGGCGTGGAGGTGGTGCGCCGCGAGGAGACGCTCGGGCCCGGGACGTGGCTGCCGGTTCGTCCGGATCAGAGCGCGCAGCTCCAGGTGCTCGCCGCGCTTCCCTCGCACGTGCGGCTCCACGTGCTGGACTCGCGGGGACAGCCCGTGCCCGTGGGCGTGGCCGGTGAGCTCGCCCTCGGGGGCGGAGGAGTCCCGCGAGGCTTCTGGATGGCTCCGGAGGCCACGCGCAGCCGGCTCGTGCCCCATCCCTCCGAGGCGGGAGCACGGCTGCTCACCACGGGACGGCGCGCCCGGCTCCGCGCGGATGGCTCGGTGGAGCTCCTCTCGACGGGGAGCGCTCCGGCCCGCCGGCCGGCGGCCCCCGCTGCCCAGGCTCCGCGTGCGGAATCGCCTCGCCGCCCCGAGGGCCCGCCCGCCATCACCCGCGTGCCGCGCGATCGGCCGCTGCCCCTCAGCTTCGCCCAGCAGCGGCTGTGGTACCTGGACCAGCTCGAGCCCGGGAACGTGGCCTACAACAACCCGTCCGCGCTGCGCCTCAGCGGGCGCCTGGACACCTCCGCGCTGGAACGGGCCCTCAACGAGGTGGTGCGCCGCCACGAGGTGCTCCGGACCACCTTCGCCCTGGAGGACTCCGGCCCCGTGCAGCGCATCGCCCCGTCCATGTCCGTGCCCCTGGAGCGGGCGCGGCTGGAAGCGTCGGGAGACCGCGGCGCGGAGATCGCCCGGTGGGCCCGCGAGGAGGCCCGGCGGCCGTTCGATCTCGCGGCCGGTCCGCTGATGCGCGCGGCGCTGCTCCAGGTCGAGGACACGGAGCACGTGCTGCTCGTCACCCCGCACCACATCGTGTCCGACGGCTGGTCCGCGGGCGTGATGATGAAGGAGCTGGCGATCCTCTACGCGGCCTATGTCACGGGCGCCGCGTCTCCGCTGCCCGAGCTGACCGTGCAGTACGCGGACTACGCCGCCTGGCAGCACCAGTGGATGAGGGGCCCCGCGCTGGAGTCGGAGCTGTCCTGGTGGAAGCAGACGCTGGCCGAGGTCCCGGTGCTGCGGCTCCCCACGGACAGGCCCCGGCCGGCGGTGCAGGGCTACCGGGGCGCGCAGCACTGCTTCACCATCCCCCGGCGCCTGGCCGATGCGCTGGGCGCGCTCGCGAAGCGCGAGGGGGCCACACCCTTCATGGCGCTCATGGCCGCCTACCAGGTGCTCCTGTTCCGCTACAGTGGCCAGGAGGACTTCGCCGTGGGCACCGCGGTGGCGGGCCGCAGCCGGCCCGAGCTGGAGCCCCTCGTCGGGTGCTTCATCAACTCGCTGCCCCTGCGTGCCGGACTGTCCGGGGATCCGTCCTTCGTGGAGCTGCTCGGCCGCGTCCGCCGCACCGCCCTGGAGGCCTTCGCCCACCAGGAGGCGCCCTTCGAGAAGCTCGTCGACGCGCTGCACGTCTCGCGTGACCTGGGCCACTCGCCCATCTTCCAGACGCTGCTGGTGCTCCACAACGTCCCCATGCCCACCGTGCAGCTCGCGGGCCTCACCCTGAGCGGCATGGACGCCCACGCGGGCGCCGCCAAGTTGGATCTCGCGCTGGAGCTGCGCGAGACGGCGGACGGGCTCTGGGCCGGGCTCGAGTACAACACCGATCTCTTCGATGCGGAGACCATCGCCCGCATGGGCGAGCACTTCGTGCGCCTGCTGGAGGGCATCGCCGAGGTACCGGAGCGGCGGCTCTCCGCGCTGGCGCTCCTGTCCGAGGCCGAGCGTCAGCGGCTCCTGGTCGAGTGGAATCCGTCCACCGCGCCCCGGGACTCCGCCACCGTGCTGGAGCTCTTCGAGGCCCAGGTGGCTCGGACTCCCGACGCGCCCGCCGTGGCCGCCGCCGGGGAGGTGCTCTCGTACCGCGAGCTGTCCGCGCGGGCCTCGCGCATCGCCTCGTGGCTGCGTCGGCGTGGCGTGGGCTCCGAGCACGTGGTGGCGCTCGCGCTGGAGCGCTCCACGGACATGGTGTCCGCCATCCTGGGCACGCTCGCGGCGGGAGGCGCCTGGCTCCCGTTGGATCCTTCGCACCCTCGGGAGCGGTTGCGGTTCCTGATGGAGGACGCGGGCGCCCGGGTGATGCTCGACCGGGAGCTCCTGCTGGAGGCCGTGGCGTCCGAGCCCGATGTGTCTCCCGCGCCTCGTCCGGAGCCCCATCACGCGGCGTACGTCCTCTTCACCTCCGGCTCCACGGGCAAGCCCAAGGGCGTGGTGGTGGAGCATCGCCAGCTCGTGCACGCCACGCGCGCCCGCTTCGAGGTGTATGGGGCACCGGGCGTCAGCCTCTCGCTGTCGCCGTTCACCTTCGACGCCTCGCTCGCCGGCCTGTTCTGGACGCTGCTCCACGGCGGCACGCTGCGCTTCCCGGACACCGGAGTGCTGGATGATCCGAAGGCGTTGGCCGCCTCTCTCTCGAAGTACGGCGTCACGCACCTCATCTGCGTGCCGGTGCTCTACGCGCAGATCCTCGCGGCGGCGCCGGCCGGTGGGCTCTCCAGCCTGCGCGCCGTCTCCGTTGGTGGCGAGGCACCTCAGAAGGAACTGGTCCGCGCCCACCACGAGGCGCTGCCTCACACGCCGCTCTTCAACGAGTACGGCCCCACCGAGGCCACCATCTGGAGCACGGTGCATCGCGTCTCCGCGTCGGAGACGGGACCGGTGCCGATCGGCCGCGCCATTCCTGGCGCCCGGGTGTACGTGCTGGACGAGCGTCTCCAGCCCGTCCCCGTGGGAGTCCCGGGCGAGCTGTTCATCGGCGGAGCGGGCGTGGCGCGTGGCTACCTCGGCAGGCCCGAGCTGACCTCCGAACGCTTCCTGGCCGATCCGTTCGACACGGCCCCGGGCGCGCGGCTGTACCGCACGGGCGACCGCGTGCGCTGGCTGCGGAACGGAGTGCTCGAGTTCCTCGGGCGCCAGGACGGACAGGTGAAGGTGCGGGGCTTCCGCATCGAGACGGGCGAGGTGGAAGCGGCGCTCGCCGCCCACCCCGGGCTGCGCGAGGTGGCGGTGGCCGCGCACGAGGACGGGCGGGGCGGCAAGCGGCTCGTCGGTTACGTCGTGCCCCACCAGCTTCCAGCCCCCGGGGCGGAGGCCCTGAGCGCCTTCCTCCGCGAGCGGCTGCCCGAGTACATGGTGCCGTCCGCCTTCGTGGAGCGGGAGGCCCTGCCGCGCACGCGCACCGGCAAGGTGGACCTGGGCGCGCTGCCGGCCCCGGAGGCCCAGGCGGCCGCCCGGAGCACGGCGTACGTGGCGCCCCGTGACGAGCGGGAGGAGCAGCTCGCGCGCATCTGGTGCGAGGTGCTCGGCGTGGAGCGCGTGGGCGTGGAGGACAACTTCTTCGAGCTGGGCGGGGACTCCATCCTCAGCATCCAGATCGTCACACGGGCGGGCCGGGCGGGCATCGAGCTGTCGCCGCGCCAGATCTTCCAGAATCCCACGGTGGCCCGGCTCGCGGCGGTGGCGAACACGCGGTTGGCGGTGAGGGCCGAGCAGGGACCGGTGACGGGCCCGGTGGCGCTCACGCCCATCCAGCGCTGGTTCTTCGCCCAGGCGCCCGCGGAGCCGCACCACTGGAACATGTCGCTCTTCCTGGAGGTGCGCACGGCCCTGGACGCGGCGGTGTTGGAGCGCGCGCTGGGGCACGTGGTGGAGCACCACGATGCGCTGCGTCTGCGCTTCGCTCGAGGGGAGGACGGCTGGCGGCAGGCGTGCGCGGCCCCGGGCGAGCCCGTGCGGCTGGAGCGCGTGGACCTGTCGGGCGTACCGGCGGGCGAGCAGGCCGCGGAGCTGGAGCGGCGGGCCTCGGAGGTGCAGGGCTCGCTGCGGCTGGAGGAGGGCTCTCTGCTGCGGGCGGTGCTGTTCGACCTCGGGGCGGGGCGGTCCGGGCGGCTGCTGCTCGTGCTGCACCACCTGGTGGTGGATGGCGTCTCCTGGCGCATCCTCCTGGAGGACCTGCTGACGGCGTACCAGCGGCTCGCGGCCGGTGCTCCGGCGGGCCTGCCGCCGAAGACCACCTCCTTGCAGGCGTGGGCCCGGGGCCTCTCCGAGTACGCGCTCTCGAAGGAGCTGGAGTCCGAACGCTCCTGGTGGCTGGAGCGTCCCTGGTCGCGTGTGACGCGCCTGCCGGTGGAGCTGCCGGGAGGCGGGAACACCGAGGGCCTGGCCCGGAACGTGACCGCGAGCCTCTCCGTCGAGGAGACGCGAGCGCTGTTGCAGGACGTGCCGCGCGCGTACCACACGCGAATCAACGACGCGCTGCTCACGGCGCTCGCGCGGACGGTGGGACACTGGGCCGGCAACCCGCTGGTGCTGGTGGACGTGGAGGGCCACGGGCGCGAGGAGCTGCTCGCGGACCTGGACGTCTCGCGCACGATGGGCTGGTTCACCACGTACTACCCGGCGCTGGTGGACCTGCGGAACGCGGGAGGCCCCGGCGAGGCGCTGCGGGCCGTGAAGGAGCAGCTGCGCGCCGTGCCCTCCAAGGGCATGGGCTACGGGCTGCTGCGCCACCTGCGCGAGGACTCCGGGCTGGCGGCACTGCCCGCCGCGGAGCTGAGCTTCAACTACCTCGGACAGGTGGACGGTGCGCTGGCCGGGAGCGGGATGCTCTCGCTCGCGCCCGAGGGCATGGGGCTCCAGCGTGGCCCGGGGAACCGCCGGCCGTACCTGCTCGACGTGATGGGCGCGGTGGTGGGCGGCCAGCTCCAGATGACGTGGACGTACGGGGAGGCACTCCACCGCCGGGAGACCATCGAGCGGCTCGCGGCGGACTTCCTGGAGCGCCTGCGCGAGCTGATCGCGCACTGCCAGTCCTCGAAGGCGGGTGGCTACACGCCGTCCGACTTCCCGCTGGCGGCGATCACCCAGGAGGCGCTGGACTCGCTGGTGGAGCGGGTGGGGCGCCGGAGCATCGAGGACCTGTACCCGCTGTCCCCGTTGCAGCAGGGCTTGCTCTTCCACGTGCTGCACGCCGCCAGCCCGGACATGTACCTCAACCAGCTCTCCTGGGAGGTGCACGGCCCGCTGGACGTCACCGCGGTGACCCGCGCGTGGCAGGAGACGGTGGCCCACCATGCCATCCTGCGCACGGCCTTCTTCTGGGAGGGCCTGGAGGAGCCGCTGCAACTGGTATCGCGCGACGCGGCGCTCCCGGTGCGCTCGGAGGACTGGCGCGAGGTACCGCTCCCGGAGCGGGAGGCGCGGCTGGCCGCGTGGATCGAAGCGGATCGGCGGATCGGCCTCGAGCTGGAGCGCGCGCCCCTGATGCGGCTCACGCTGTTGCGGACGGGTGAGCGGGCCTGGCGGTTCGTCCTCAGCTTCTCGCACCTGTTGATGGATGGCTGGTCCCTGCCGCTGGTGGTGCGTGAGGTGTTCGCCCGGTACGAGGCGTTGACGCTCGGCCTCACGCGTCACTGGCCCGAGGCGCGCCCGTATCGGGACTTCATCGCGTGGTTGAAGCGTCAGGACCTGGGACCCGCCCGGGAGTTCTGGCGCAGGTCGCTGGCGGGCTTCACGTCGCCCACGCGAGTGGGAGTGGATCGAGGCCCCATCCCCGGGGGTGTGCCCGATCGCCAGCAGCGGCGGGCCCTGCTGTCGCCCGAGGAGGTCGCCGCGCTCCAGGGGCTCGCGCGCCGGAAGAAGGTGACGCTGGGCACGTGTGTCATGGGGGCGTGGGCGTTGCTGCTGCGCCACCATGCCGGCGAGGACGACGTGGTCTTCGGCAACACCGTCTCCGGCCGTCCGGCGTCGCTGCCGGGCGTGGAGGAGATCGTCGGGTTGTTCATCAACACGCTGCCGGTGCGGGCACGCATCCAGCGCGGGGTGACGGTGGGCGAGTGGCTCCTGAAGCTGCAGGACTGGCTGCTGGAGACGCGGCAGCACGAGCACAGCCCCCTGCCGGAGGTGCAGCGCTGGAGCGAGGTGCCGTCCGGGACGCCGCTCTTCGAGACGCTGGTGGTGGTGGAGAACTACCCCATGGAAGGAGTGATGGGGGAGGGCTCGGGGCTCGAGGTGCGCGACGTGCGCACGCATGAGCTGGACAGCTATCCGCTGGTGCTGGTGGCCGACGCCCACCACGGGCTGGGCCTGCACCTGTTCCACGACGCGCGGCGCATCGACGCGGCGGACGCGGAGCGGATGCTGGGGCACCTCCGGGTGTTGCTGATGCGGATGGTGGAGGAGTCCGAGCGCCCGGTGGCGGAGCTGTCGCCGCTGGACGGGACGGAGCGCCAGCGGGTGCTGCGCGAGTGGAACGCGACGGCGGTGGAGCGTGGGGAGGGGGAGGGACTCGCGGCGCTGTTCGAGGCGCGGGTGGCGCGCACGCCGGAGGCCGTGGCGGTGGTGATGGGGACGCAGTGGCTCACCTTCCGCGAGCTGGACGCGCGGGCCAACCAGGTGGCGCACCGGCTGAGGCGGATGGGCGTGGGCCCGGACGTGCGGGTGGGCCTGTGCGTGGAGCGCTCGCTGGAGCTGGTGGTGGGCCAGTGGGGCATCCTGAAGGCCGGTGGCGCGTACGTGCCGTTGGATCCGGCGTATCCGTCCGAGCGGTTGCGCTACATGTTGGAGGACTCGGGGGCGGGGGTGGTGGTGACGGCGGGAGGTGCGGCCGAGGGGCTGGTGGGGCCCGGGACGCAACTGCTGCGGCTGGATGCCGAGGTGGAGGCACTGCGCGGGGAGCCGGAGACGCCGGTGCCGGGCGGTGCGGGACCGGAGCACCTGGCGTACGCCATCTACACCTCGGGCAGCACGGGCCGGCCCAAGGCGGTGATGGTGCGGCAGCGGGCGGTGGCCAACCTCGTCGAGGCGTTGCACCAGGCGGTGTACGCGCCACTGGGGACCGGGCGGCGGGTGAGCGTCAACGGCTCGGTGTCCTTCGACACCTCGGTGAAGCAGCTCTTCCAGTTGCTGCGAGGGCACACGCTGGACGTGACGCCAGAGTCCGTGCGTTTCGACGGTGACTCCCTGCGCGAGTACCTGGATCGGCAGCGGGTGGACGTCTTCGACTGCACGCCTTCGCAGCTGCAACTGCTGCTGGAGACGGGCTGGCTGGAGGAGGCCACGCGCCCGATCACCCTGCTGATTGGCGGCGAGGCCATCTCGGAGACGTTGTGGCGGCGCCTGGGGGCCTCGCGTGTCGTGCGAGCCTTCAACGTGTACGGCCCCACCGAGTGCACGGTGGACGCGACGGTGTGCCCCATCACTCCGGAGTACGAGCGCCCGGTGCTTGGCCGGCCGATCGAGAACGTGCGGCTGTACGTACTGGACAGGCACGGGCAGCCGGTGGGGGTGGGGGTCGCGGGAGAGCTGTACATCGGAGGAGCGGGACTGGCGCGTGGGTACCTCGGGCGTCCGGACGCGACGGCCGAGCGCTTCGTGCCGGATGCGTTCGGTGGCGATCCTGGCGCGAGGCTGTACCGGACGGGAGACCGGGCCCGGTGGCTGGCGGACGGGACGGTGGAGTTCCTCGGGCGCGTGGACTTCCAGGTGAAGCTGCGAGGCCACCGCATCGAGCTGGGTGAGGTGGAAGCGGCGCTGCGCGAGCAGCCCTCCGTGCGTGACGCTGTGGCGGCGGTGCGCGAGTACGGACCGGGAGATCAGCGGCTGGTGGCGTACGTGGTGACGGCGGCGCCGGTGGACACGGCCGGGTTGAGGGCCGCGCTCAAGACGCGCCTGCCCGAGTCGATGGTGCCCGCGGCGATCGTCGAGCTGTCCGCCTTCCCGCTCACCCCGAGTGGCAAGGTGGATCGCAAGGCGCTTCCGCTGCCGGGAGTGTCCTCGAGGAGCGTGGGCTTCGTGGCGCCGCGTACGGACACGGAGCGGCGGCTCGCGGAGCTCTGGGTGAAGACGCTGGGCGTGGAGCGCGTGGGGGTGACGGACTCCTTCTTCGAGCTGGGTGGGCACTCGCTGCTGGCCACGCAGCTCGTGTCGCGTGTGCGTGGCGGCTTCAAGGTGGAGCTGCCGCTGCGCGCGGTCTTCGAGTCTCCCACGCTGGAGGCACTCGCCCGCCGGGTGGAGGAGTCGCCGAGGCTCCTCACGGGGGTTGGGGCACCACCGCCGCTGGTGGCGAGACCGGGAGAGGAGCCGGTGCTCAGCTTCGCCCAGCAGCGGTTGTGGTTCCTGGATCGGCTGCAACCGGGGAGCGCGGCCTACAACATTCCCTACGCGGTGAGGCTGACGGGGGAGTTGGACGTCCAGTCACTGGAGAGGGCGCTGGAGGCGCTCGTGCAGCGCCACGAGGGGCTGCGGACGACGTTCGGGGAGAAGGACGGCGAGCCCGTGGCGCGTGTGGCAGCGCGGATGCCGATGTCATTGGAGAGGGTGGAGCTCTCGGGACTCGCGGAGGAGGAGCGAGAGGCCGAGGTGCTTCGGCGTGCACAGAGGGAAGCCCAGAAGCCCTTCGTACTCGCGGAGGGGCCGTTGCTGAGGACCACGCTGCTGCGGCTGGGAGGGGCGGAGCACGTGCTGCTGCTGACGATGCACCACATCGTCACGGATGGCTGGTCCACGGGCATCTTCGTGAAGGAGCTGGCGGCGCTGTACGCGGCCATGCGGAGGGGAGAGCCGAGCCCGCTGCCGGAGCTGCCGTTGCAGTACGCGGACTACGCGCGCTGGCAGCGGGAGTGGCTGAAGGGAGAGGTGCTGGAGGAGCAGCTGGCGTACTGGCGCCAGAAGCTGGCGGGTAGCCCGCCCGTGCTGAACCTGCCCCTGGACAAGCCGCGGCCCGAGGTGCCGGTGTTCCAGGCGGGTACACGGATGCTCTCCCTGCCGAAGGCGCTGGTGGAGCCGCTCCAGGCGCTGGGACAGAGAGAGGGGAGCAGCCTGTTCATGGTGCTGCTGGCGGGATTCCAGGCGCTGCTGGCGCGCTGGAGCGGGCAGCAGGACATCGTGGTGGGCACGCCGGTGGCGGGCCGCACGAGGGCGGAGGTGGAAGGGCTGATCGGCCTCTTCGTCAACACGCTGGTGCTGAGGACGGACGTGGGCGAGGCGCCGACGTTCCGGGAACTGGTGGCCAGAGTGAGGGGAGTGGCGCTGGGCGCGTATGCGCACCAGGACGTGCCGTTCGAGAAGCTGGTGGAGGAGCTGAGGCCGGTGCGGGACATGCGGTACACGCCGCTGTTCCAGGTGATGTTCTCGTTGCAGAACACGCCCAAGGCACGGCTGGAGTTGCCGGGCCTGACGCTCAGCGGCCTGGAGCCGGCCGGTGGCAGCTCGAAGTTCGATCTCTCCCTGGCGTTGGAGGAGTGGGAGGGAGGGCTGAGAGGAGCGTTCAGCTACAACGCGTGCCTGTTCGAGGCGGGCACGGTGGAGCGTTGGGCCAGGGAGCTGGAGGAGTTGCTGGGCGCGGTGGCGAAGGAGCCGGACGCGCCGCTCGTGCGCTTCCTGGGAGAAGGAGCCGCTCCGGCGCGCCCGGTGCCTCCTCTGCTGACGTCGGTGCCAGTGAGGCCCGGGTACGTGGAGCCCGAGGGCGCGGTGGCACTCGAGCTGGCGAGGCTGTGGCGCGAGCTGCTGCGAGTGGAGCGGGTGGGAATGCAGGACAGCTTCTTCGAGCTGGGCGGGCACTCGCTGCTGGCCACGCAGCTGGTGTCGCGGGTGCGCAAGGTGTTCGGGGTGGAGGTGCCTCTGCGAGCCCTCTTCGAGAACCCCACGCTGGAGGCACTCGCCCGCCGGGTGGAGCAGTTGCCGAGGCTCGCCAAGGGGGCAGGGGCGCCGCCGCCGCTGGTGGCGAGACCGGGAGAGGAACCGGTGCTCAGCTTCGCCCAGCAGCGGTTGTGGTTCCTGGATCGGCTGCAACCGGGGAGCGCGGCCTACAACATTCCCTACGCGGTGAGGCTGACGGGGGAGTTGGACGTCCAGTCACTGGAGAGGGCGCTGGAGGCGCTCGTGCAGCGCCACGAAGGGCTGCGGACGACGTTCGGGGAGAAGGACGGCGAGCCGGTGGCGCATGTGGTGGCGCGGATGCCGGTGTCGTTGGAGAGGGTGGAGCTCTCGGGACTCGCGGAGGAGGAGCGAGAGGCCGAGGTGCTTCGGCGTGCACAGAGGGAAGCCCAGAAGCCCTTCGTACTCGCGGAGGGGCCGTTGCTGAGGACCACGCTGCTGCGGCTGGGAGGGGCGGAGCACGTGCTGCTGCTGACGATGCACCACATCGTCACGGATGGCTGGTCCACGGGCATCTTCGTGAAGGAGCTGGCGGCGCTGTACGCGGCCATGCGGAGAGGAGAGCCGAGCCCGTTGCCGGAGCTGCCGTTGCAGTACGCGGACTACGCGCGTTGGCAGCGGGAGTGGCTGAAGGGAGAGGTGCTGGAGGAGCAGCTGGCGTACTGGCGCCAGAAGCTGGTGGGCAGTCCGCCCGTGCTGAACCTGCCCCTGGACAAGCCGAGGCCCGAGGTGCCGGTGTTCCAGGTGGGCACGCGGATGCTCTCCCTTCCGAAGGCGCTGGTGGAGCCGCTCCAGGCGCTGGGACAGAGAGAGGGGAGCAGCCTGTTCATGGTGCTGCTGGCGAGTTTCCAAGCGCTGTTGAGGCGCTGGAGCGGGCAGCAGGACATCGTGGTGGGCACGCCGGTGGCGGGCCGCACGAGGGCGGAGGTGGAGGGGCTGATCGGCCTCTTCGTCAACACGTTGGCGCTGAGGACGGACGTAAGCGGAGCACCGACGTTCCGGGAGTTGCTGGCGAGGGTGCGTGAGGTAGCCCTGGGCGCGTACGCGCACCAGGACGTGCCGTTCGAGAAGCTGGTGGAGGAGCTGAGGCCGGTACGGGACATGCGGTACACGCCGCTGTTCCAGGTGATGTTCTCGTTGCAGAACACGCCCAAGGCAAGGCTGGAGCTGCCGGGTCTGACGCTCAGCGGCTTGGAGCCTGCTGGCGGCAGCTCGAAGTTCGATCTCTCCCTGGCGTTGGAGGAGTGGGAGGGAGGGCTGAGAGGAGCGTTCAGCTACAACGCGTGCCTGTTCGAGGCGGGCACGGTGGAGCGTTGGGCCAGGGAGCTGGAGGAGTTGCTGGGCGCGGTGGCGAAGGAGCCGGACGCGCCGCTCGTGCGCTTCCTGGGAGAAGGAGCCGCTCCGGCGCGCCCGGTGCCTCCTCTGCTGACGTCGGTGCCAGTGAGGCCCGGGTACGTGGAGCCCGAGGGCGCGGTGGCACTCGAGCTGGCGAGGCTGTGGCGCGAGCTGCTGCGAGTGGAGCGGGTGGGGATGCACGACAGCTTCTTCGAGCTGGGCGGGCACTCGCTGCTGGCCACGCAGCTGGTGTCGCGGGTGCGCAAGGTGCTCGGGGTGGAGGTGCCACTGCGCGCCCTCTTCGAGGCTCCGACGCTCGGCGCGCTGACCATGCGCGTCGTGGCGGCCCGGAAGGTGAAGGCGGAGCCCGCGCTCAGGTCGGGCCCGAAGGAGGAGGTGCTACCGCTCAGCTTCGCGCAGCAGCGGCTGTGGTTCCTGGAGCAACTGCAGCCGGGGAGCACGGCCTACAACATCCCCTACGCGCTGCGGCTGGAGGGCCGGCTCGACACGGCGGCGCTGGAGCGAAGCCTGGAGGAGGTGGTGCGCCGGCATGAGATCCTCCGGGCCAGCTTCGAGAGCCAGGCGGGCGAGCCGGTGCTGCGCATCGCCGGGTCGTTGCGGCTGCCGCTGGCGCCGGTGGACCTGTCGGCACTGGACGCCGGGCGGCGGAGCGAGGAAGTGGAGCGGCTCGCGTCCGAGGAGTCGAGCCGGCCGTTCGTGCTCTCCCGGGGGCCGCTGCTGCGGGCGAAGCTGCTGCGGCTGGGAGAGACGGAGCACGTGCTGTTGTTGACGGTGCATCACATCGTCTTCGACGGCTGGTCGGCGGGGCTGCTCTTCCGGGAGCTGGCGGCGCTGTACGGAGCGATGACGAGAGGCGAACCGAGCCCGCTGCCGGAGCTGCCGTTGCAGTACACGGACTACGCGCGTTGGCAGCGGGAGTGGCTGAAGGGAGAGGTGCTGGAGGAGCAGCTGGCGTACTGGCGCCAGAAGCTGGCGGGCAGCCCGCCCGTGTTGAGCCTGCCCCTGGACAGGCCGCGCCCGAGCACGAGAAGCGCGAAGGCCGGCCGGGTCCCGGTGGCGCTGTCCCGCGAGCTGAGCGAGGCGCTGGAATCCCTGGGGCAGCGAGAGGGAAGCAGCCTGTTCATGGTGTTGCTGACGGGGTTCCAGGCGCTGTTGGCGCGTTGGAGCGGGCAGCAGGACATCGTGGTGGGCACACCGGTGGCGGGCCGTACGAGGGCGGAGGTGGAGGGGCTGATCGGCTTCTTCGTCAACACGCTGGCGTTGAGGACGGACGTGGGCGGAGCGCCGACGTTCCGGGAGCTGTTGGCGAGGGTGCGGGAGATAGCGCTGGGGGCATACGCGCACCAGGACGTGCCGTTCGAGAAGCTGGTGGAGGAGCTGAGGCCGGTGCGGGAGATGAGGCACTCGCCGCTGTTCCAGGTGATGTTCGTGCTGCAGAACCTCCCGGCCCGCGAGGTGTCGCTGCCGGAGCTGAAGCTGTCCACGGTTGCGCAGGAGGGAGCGGAGGCGAAGCTCGATCTGACCCTGAGCTTCGTCCAGACGCGGGAGGGACTGCGGGGCGTGTTCTCCTACGACGCGGCGCTCTTCGAGCCCGCGACGATCGAGCGCCTGGCGAGACACCTGGAGGTGTTGCTGGCGGCGGTGGTGGAGGCACCGGATCGACGGGTGGCGGAGGCGGAGCTGCTGGTGGGAGAGGAGCGGGCGCGGGTGCTGGAGGACTGGGCCCGAGGTCCGCGAGTGGAGGCGCCGGAGGCCACGCTGGGGCAGCTGCTGGAGCTTCAGGCGGCACGGATGCCGGAAGCGGGAGCGGTGGAGGGGAGTGGACAGCGGCTGAGCTACCGCGAGCTGTGGGAGCGGGCGAGGCGGCTCGGACACCGGCTGAGGCGCGAGGGGGTGGGCCCGGAAGTACGGGTGGGCGTGCTGCTGGAGAAGAGCGTGGAGGCGGTGGTGGCCTTCTGGGGCGTGCAGCTCGCGGGGGGCGTGTACGTACCGCTGGAGGCGACGCAGCCGCCGGAGCGCCTGGCGTGGATGGCGGAGGACGCGGACGTGCGGGTGGTGGTGACGCGGCGGGGCCTGGAGGAGCGGTGCCGGCTGTCCGGGAGCGTCCGGGTGGTGCGTTGGGAGGAACTGGAGGCCGGGGATACGGGCCCGCTGGAGAGCGGAGTCCATCCGGGGAACGCGGCCTGGGTCCTCTACACCTCGGGGAGCACGGGGATGCCGAAGGGCGTGGTGGTGACGCACGAGGGCGCGAGCGATCTCATCCGGGGCAAGGCGAGGTCGCTCGGGTTGGGCGGAGACACGCGGGTGCTGCAGTTCGCCTCGTTGGGCTTCGACTCGTCGCTCTGGGAGTACCTGCTGGCGTTGGGGACCGGAGGGACGCTGTACGTGCCTCCGGGAGGGGCGGTGCCGCTGGGAGACGAGCTGCGGCGAGCGCTGGTGGAGGGCCGGGTGTCGGTGGCCACGCTGCCGCCGTCGGTGCTGGCGCTGCTGTCGGAGGAGGGGTTGGAGCACCTGCGGGTGGTGTTCTCGGTGGGTGAGGCGTGCCCGGCGGAGCTGGTGGAGAGGTGGAGCCGGGGCCGGCGCTTCCTCAACGGGTACGGGCCGACGGAGGTGACGGTGTGTGCCACGTGGGAGGAGTGCGTGGCGGGCGAGGTCCGGCCGCCGATCGGGAGGCCGCTGCCGAACGTCCGGGCGTACGTGCTGGACGAGGCGATGAGGCCGGTGCCGCCGGGCCTGGCCGGGGAGCTGTACGTCGGAGGACCAGGGCTGGCGCGGGGCTACGTGGGGAGGCCGGAGCTGACAGCGGAGCGCTTCGTGCCGGATCCGCTCTCGGGCGAGCCGGGGGCGAGGCTGTACCGGACGGGAGACGTGGTGCGCTGGCGGGCGGATGGGCGGCTCGACTTCGTGGGTCGTGTGGACGCGCAGGTGAAGGTGAACGGCGTCCGGGTGGAGCCAGGGGAGGTGGAAGCGGCGCTGCGGGAGCTGGCGGGCGCGAGACAGGCGCACGTGACGGTCTGGCGGAGCCCCTCGGGAGAGACGCGGCTGGTGGCGTACGTGGTGCCCGGCGAGTCCACGCCGCGCGAGGAGCTGGGTCTCCGCGCGCGGTTGCGCCAGCGTCTGTCGGAGGCGATGGTGCCCTCGGCGTGCATCTACCTGGAGTCCCTGCCGCTCACGGCGAGTGGCAAGGTGGACGGGCGTGCGCTGCCCGCGCCGGAGGAGACGGGTGCTCGTGGCCGGGCCTCGGTGCCGCCGAGGGATGAGCTCGAGCGGGAGCTGGCGCGCGTCTGGGAGGAGGTGCTCGGCGTCACCTCCGTGGGCGTGACGGACTCCTTCTTCGAGCTGGGCGGACAGTCGCTGCTGGCCGTGAGGCTGGTGGCACGGCTCCGGGAGCGGTTGGGGCACGTCATCCCACTGGCGGCGCTCTTCGAGGGACCCACCATCGAGGCGCTGGCCGCCCGGCTGCGCGCGGGTGCCCTGGCTCCGGCCGGGGGCAACCTCGTCACGCTCCAACCCGGGGGCACGCGCACGCCGACCTTCTGGGTGCATCCGGTGGGCGGCAACGTGCTCTGCTACGCGGAGGTCGCGCGGCACCTCGGCCCTGGACGGCCCTTCCACGCCCTACAGGCGACGGGGCTGGACGGGAGGGAGGCGCCGCTTGCGAGCGTGGAGGAGATGGCCCGCCGGTACGTGGAGCAGGTGCGCTCCATCCAGCCCGAGGGGCCCTATCTCCTCGGAGGCTGGTCGCTGGGCGGAGCGGTGGCCTTCGAGATGGCGCGGGAGCTGCGGCGCCAGGGGCAGGAGGTGGCCCTGCTGGTCCTGCTCGACAGCTTCGCTCCGAGCGGGGCGCCCGCTCGGGAGCCGGAGCCCGCCGAGCTCCTGGCCGGCTTCGCCGCGGACCTGGCCCGGAGTGCCGGGCGCGAGCCGTTCCTCACGCCCGACGCCCTGGAGGGCCTGACGTCCGAGCAGCAGCTCCAGACCCTCTGGACGCGAGTGCGCGAGGCGGGCCTGTTGCCTCCGGGGACGGGGTTGGAGGAACTGCGCGTGCTGCTGGAGGTCGCCCGGGCCAACCTGGGCGCGGTGACGCGGTACCAACCCGAGCCCTACGAGGGACGGGTGGTCCTGCTCAAGGCGGGTGATGCGCGGAGGGAGGCGAGGGTGGACGCCACTCACGGCTGGGGGCGCCTCGTGTCCTCGGGGCTCACTGTCGAGGAGGTGCCCGGCGATCACCACGGCCTGCTGCGAGCGCCCCATGTCGGGGCACTGGCGGAGCGGTTCGAGCGCTGGTTCAGGAGCGTGGAGGAGTCAGGGGACGGAGCGTCGGGGAGCGGGGAGAACGGCACGGCTTGAGACCTGGGGCCTGGGTGGACTCGCGGGAGGCGCCAGCGAGTCCACCAGCCCCTGCGCCACGGCCGCGGCGAAGGCCTCCAGCGTGCGCTCCTCGTTCCAGCGGGCCACCTCCTGGAGGTCCAGGGCGTGGTGCGTCTCGATGATGACCGAGGGCATGCGTGGCTTGCGCAGCACGAAGATGCGCTGTCCCGGCTGGTGCCGGCTCACGAAGGTTCCCGGCTGCACGGGATCGGAATCGTACAGGCCGACATAGTCCTCTCCGCCGTAGGGGAAGAACCCGGCCTCCCCCATGCGCCGGGCGAGGGCCCGGGCGAGGGTGAGCCGCTGGGACAGCAGGGGCTCGGAGGTATCGTCCGCGTACAGCACGCTGTACCCCGGCGCCGCGTCGTTCCGCAGGCACCACTGTTCTGGAGCACCCATCCACCAGCTCGCCTCGCCCCGGGCATCCGAGTGCAGGCTGACGAAGAGGTCCGCCCGCCAGCGCTCGGCCTCCGCGAGCCTGTGCGGGTAGCGGGGCCGCTGTCCCGGTTTCCGGCTGAGCTTCACCTTGAAATGCCCGGTGGCCTCGAGCCGCCGGGCCAGATCCTGCGCGACCCGGAGCGTGAAGGACTCCTCGGGCTCGCAGGTGACGGACGAGTTCCCCTCGTTCCCCGGCGCGCCGTGCCCGGCGTCCAGGTAGATGCGTTTGCGTCCGAAGGCTGGGGGGAACGCCACCCGCGCCACCGTGAGCGGGGCGTCCGCGGCGGGCCACGAGGGCGGAGACGCCACGGTGGGCGTGACGGGGGAGGACACGGCAGCGGGGGCGGGGAGGGGCTCGGGCGGGATGGACGCGGCCCGGGCCTGCTCCCCGCAGCCAGCGGAGGACAGGCCCAGGGCGAGCAGCAGCGGCCACGCGGGGACTTTCGACATGTCCCCTCGGACCCCGGCCGGCGGGCGGACGTTCCCCGGAAAAGACAACGGGCAGGCTCCCGAGTGGGAACCTGCCCGTTCGACTTCAACCCTGACTCAGCCCGCGACTAGGCGCGGACCTCGGGGGCGGGCTCGGTCTGGGGAGGAACGCTCTTCTCCCCACCCTCCGGCGGAACCACCGGGGTCTTGAACGGCGAGGTCTCCATCGCCGCGTCGAGCACCTCGTCCATGCGGGTGGCGAAGATGAACTCGATGTCGTTCTTCGCCTGGTCCGGCACGTCCTGCAGGTCCTTGCGGCAGCGCTCGGGCAGGATGACGCGCTTGATGCCCGCGCGGTGAGCCGCCAGCACCTTCTCCTTGATGCCGCCCACGGGCAGCACCAGGCCACGCAGGGTGGCCTCGCCGGTCATCGCCGTATCGCCGCGCACGCGGATGCCGGTGAGCAGGCTGGTGAGGGCCGTGAGGATCGTCACGCCGGCCGAGGGACCATCCTTGGGGATGGAGCCCGCGGGGAAGTGCAGGTGCAGGTCCGTCTTCTCGAGGAAGTTCGGATTGATGCCCAGCGCCTCCGCCTTGCTGCGCAGGTAGCTCAGGGCCGCCGTGGCGCTCTCCTTCATCACGTCGCCGAGCTGGCCGGTGAGCGTCATGCCGCCCTTGCCCGCCATCTTGGTGGCCTCGATGAAGAGCAGATCACCACCGGCCGCGGTCCAGGCCAGACCCGTGGCCACGCCCGGAACCTCCGTGCGCTCGGCGACCTCGGAGTAGAACGTCTCGGGCCCGAGGATCTCCTTGACCCGGTTTCCGTCGATGTTCTGCTTGTCGGTCTTCCCGCCGGCCACCTCGACCGCCACCGCGCGGCAGATGTCCGCGATGCGGCGCTCCAGGTTACGCACACCGGCCTCACGCGTGTACGAGACGGTCAGCGTCAGCAGCGCCTCGTCGGTGATGGTGATGTGGTCCGGGCTCAACCCGTGCTCCTTGAGCTGCTTGGGCACCAGGTGGATGCGGGCGATGCTCTGCTTCTCCTCGAAGGTGTAGCCCGACAGCTCGATGATCTCCATGCGGTCACGGAGCGGGCCAGGGATGGGATCCAGCTGGTTGGCCGTGGCGATGAAGAGCACCTTGGACAGATCGAACGGCACGTCCAGGTAGTGGTCGCTGAAGGTGTTGTTCTGCTCGGGGTCCAGCACCTCGAGCAGGGCGGCGCTCGGGTCGCCGCGGAAGTCCGCGCCGAGCTTGTCGATCTCATCGAGCATCATGACCGGGTTCTTGGTCCCGGCCTTCTTCATGCTCTGGATGAACCGGCCCGGGAGCGCGCCGACGTAGGTACGCCGGTGGCCACGGATCTCCGCCTCGTCACGGACACCACCGAGGGACAGGCGCACGAACTTGCGGCCCACGGCCTTGGCGATGCTCTGACCGAGCGAGGTCTTACCGACACCCGGAGGCCCCACCAGGCAGAGGATGGGCCCGCGCATGTCGTTCTTGAGCTTGCGCACCGCCAGGTACTCGAGGATGCGCTTCTTGACCTTCTTGATGCCGTAGTGGTCCTTGTCCAGCGTCTGCCGGGCGTTCTCGATGTCGAGGTTGTCCTCGCTGAGCTTGGCCCAGGGCAGGTCGGCGATCCAATCGAGGTAGGTGCGCGCGACGGTGTACTCGCTGGAGGCCGCCGGAATCGTCTTGAGGCGGTTGAGCTCCTTGTTGGCGACCTTCTCCACGTCGGGAGGCAGGCCGGCCTTCTTCAGGCGCTCCTGCAGCTCGTCGAGCTCCTCCTCCTCCTCGCCCATCTCGCCGAGCTCTTCCTTGATCGCCTTGAGCTGCTGGCGCAGGTAGTACTCGCGCTGGGTCTTCGACATCTCGCCCTTCACGGCGGAGTCGATCTTGTTGGAGAGCTTGAGGATCTCGCGCTTGCGGTTGAGCAGCTCGAGCACGAGCTTCATGCGCGCCTTGAGGTCCACGGTCTCGAGGACGGCCTGCTTCTCCTCGATGGGCACGTCGACGTTGGCGGCGATGAGGTCGGCCAGGTGACCCGGGTGGGTGATGGACTCGACCAGCTCGGTGGCGGCGGCGGGCAGCTCGGGCATCAGCTCGATGACCTCGCGCGCCAGCTTCTTGAGGTTGATGCCCAGGGCCTCGACCTCGACGTTCTCCGCGGAGGTCTTGTCCTCCACGGCGTCCACGCGGGCCTTGAGGTAGGGGGCCTCCTGGACCAGGTCGAGCACGCGGAAGCGGGCCAGACCCTGGACGACGAGCGAGTAGTTGTCCTCGCCCATCTTCAGGAGCTTCACGATCCGGGCGACGGTGCCCATGGTGTACAGGTCGGAGGCACCGGGGTCCTCCTCCTCGGCGCGGCGCTGGGTGACGACGCCGATGACCTGGTCGTCACGCACCGCGTCCTTGATGAGGGCGATCGTCTTCTGCCGCCCCACCGCGAGCGGAAGGACGCCGCCCGGAAAGAAAACGGAATTGCGCAGGGGGAGAATGGGGAGGACCTGGGGGATGTCCTCCTTGTTGATCATCCCCGGGGGGGCCATGGCCGCCGGCATTGCAGTTGCGGCGGAACCCTTCTTCTTCTCGTCGGACATGTAGTCGATGCCTCGGTTTCCAGCTCGGCCGGACGGCTTCCGTGCCGGTCAAACAACTCTGTTGTCGATCTTCTGTGGGAGTTGACTCAACGTAGCAACCAAAAAGGACATGGCAAACGCGGCCTTCGTTTTTCCTGAAGGCCGTCGGGTGCCGGACGGTTGCTCGCACAGGCCCTGGGGGTGGGGCATGTTGGCGGTCCATCTTTGTCGCGACGCGGTGCGTGCTACATCAGGCCGCGTTTTCCAGGAGATACACCCTTGAAGCATCCCTTCCGTTCGATCGCGCTGATGGCCGTCGCCCTGTGGGGAGCGGCATGCACCTCTCCGGTGGACGAGCCCGGTTCCACGTTGCCGGGCCGGTGCCAGGCGGAGGCCCCCGTGGTTTCGGCCCAGAAGACGGACATCCTCTTCGTCATCGACAACTCGGGGTCCATGGCCGAGGAGCAGGCGGCCATCGCGACCGAGCTACCGGCCTTCCTGGACGAGCTGAGGAAGGGCAACGGGGTGGAGCAGGACTTCCGGGTCGGGGTCATCACCACGTCGGTGTACCAACGTACCTTCTTCGCCAACCGCGAGCAGAACACGTTTTATCCCGACCAATCTGGCCGGTTGCAGCCCGTGCCGGACGATCAGGGCCGGCCGACCGCCGAGCGGTTCATCGAGCAGAACGACCCTGAGCTGCTGGCGAAGTTCCGCCGGCTGATCCGGCAGGGGACGCGAGGGAGCGGCCAGGAGTCTCCCCTGGAAGCGGTGAGGCTGGCGGTGACGCCGCCGCTGAGCACGCTGGCGATCGGGGAGGGGGGCAACGCGGGCTTCCTGAGGGACGAGGCCCGGCTGCTGGTGGTGGTGGTCTCGGACGAGGAGGACTGCAGCTCGACGGAGCGCCCGCCGCCGGTGATGTTGACGGAGGACACGTCGAGGGACCTGTGCAGCGAGCAGGCGGATCGGCTGACGCCGGTGGCGGAGTACGCCCGGATCTTCCGGAACCTGGAGGACGGGAAGGGCGCTACGCGTGAGGTGCTCTGGGCGACGATTGGCCCGGTGGCGCTGACGGACAAGAGGGCGGAGCTGGTGCTGGACAGGACGGCGCAGGGGACGTTCGTGAGGAACGTGGATTGCCCGACGTCGTATGGACCTGGGTACCGGCAGAGGGAGATGGCGTCGCTGTTCGACACGGGGCTGAAGAACCTGGATTCCATCTGCCGTGCGAGCTTCCGGGAGACGCTGGTGTCGATCGCGACGCTGGCGAGGACGTCGCAGAGCATCGAGGTCGTAAACCTGCCGGACGGGAGACTGGCGCAGGTGCAGGTGACGAGGGAGAACGGGGAGATCCAGACGTGTAGCGTGGCGGGGGGAGACCTGACCTACACGCCGTCGGAGGAGGGGCGGGCAGCGCGCCTGTACTTCCAATCCTCGTGCCCGAGAACACCGACGGACCAGAAGCTGGAGGTCAAACTCCTCTGCGCGAACTAACCCCCTCTCCCTGTTGAACTGGAGTCAACCCCCTCTCCCTCTGGGAGAGGGCCGGGGTGAGGGTATGTATCCCCCCTGCGCACCCACAATCCCACCTGTCCAAACTGTCGGCCCGGCTGATCACCGAGCGACATTTCCTGGCGCATGTCAGCCCGCTCGTCATACTGAACCGAGTTTCAGGTTCAGTGTGGGACGAGGGACGTGATGAGTGCGACGGCCGAGAAGGTGTCGGTGACGGTGGAGGCCCTGAGGGAGCAGATCCGCCGGTTGCAGGCGGCGCCGAGACAGTACCTGGCGACGCTGCGGACGGGGGTGGAGGCCTTCGACGGGCTGCTACCTGGGGGAGGGCTGCCGTTGGGGCAGGTGGTGGAGCTATGGGGGGAGGCGGCGTCGGGGAGGACGAGCCTGGCGCTGAGGGCTGTGGCATCGGCGCACCGGGAAGGGCGCCTATGCGCGTACGTGGATGGCCCGGGGGAGCTCTACCCGCCGGCGGCGGTGGCGGCGGGGGTGGATCCCACCCGGCTGCTGATCGTGCGGCCGAAGACGGTGGAACAACTGGCGTGGTCGGCGGTGCAGCTGGTGAGGAGCGGGGCGTTCGCGTGCGTGGTGCTGGATCTGACGCGGGGCCCGGCGGGGAGGGGCGAGGGAGGAGTGCGGCTGTCGCCAGCGGAGGGCAAGCGGCTGATGGACGCGGCGGTGCGAGGGGGGAGCCTGCTGGTGCTGCTGACGGCGCCGGAGGCGCCCGGGGACGGGATGATGAGGCTGCGGACGGAGTCACGAGGTGACGCGGGCCTGTCGGTGGAGGTGGTGCGGAGCCGGCAGGGGGGAATCGGGGCGAGGACGCTGGTGCCGTGGAAGGCGCTCTATCCGGAGCTGAGGGACGACGAGTCCCCGTGGGGAGCGGAGCTGCTGTCGGCGGAGGACGTGACGGTGCCGGAGCTCCCGAGGGAGGAGACGCCGCGCGAGGGCCACCGGGGAATCATGGGGCAGCGGCCGGGACGTGACGTGCCGATGCCGTCGCTGCGGTCGAGCCTGGAAGCGGGCTCGGCGATGCACTGAGGCGAGGGGAGGGGAACGGACATGAGGCTGGGGTATCTGCACTTTCCGCGCTTTCCGGTGCAGCGCAAGGTGATCGAGCTGCCGGAGCTTTCGGGCAAGCCGTTCGTGCTGGTGGAGGAGGTGCGAGGGCAGCAGCGGGTGGCGTGCGCGTCCACGAGCGCGCTGAAGGCGGGGGTGAAGGCGGGGATGACGCTGACGGCGGCGAACGCGCTGGAGCCGTCGCTGAAACACTTCCCCTACCGGCCCGAGGAGGAGAGGCGGGCGCTGGTGGGCATTGGCGAAATGCTGATGGGGCTGGCGCCGGGCTTCCAGGTGTCGGAGCCGGACGGGCTGTGGTTCGACGCGGGGGCGGCGAACCTGACGAACGGGGAGGAGGGGCTGTGCGCGAAGGTACTGGCGCAGTGCTCGGAGCACGGGTGGAGGGGGAGGGTGGTGGTGGCCTCGGAGAAGTTCACGGCGAGGACGCTGGCGAGGCACGGGGCGAAGCGGATGGACGTGGTGGCGGAAGGGGAGGGAGCGCGGGCGCTGGCCCCGCTGCCGCTGGGAGCGCTGGAGGGACCGGAGCAGACGGCATTCGCGGCGCTCGGGCTGACGACGTTGGGGGAGGTGGCGGCGTTGCCGGTGGGAGCGGTGACGGCGCGAGGAGGCGCGGCGGGCATGAGGGCGCACACGCGATGCCGGGGCGGGGATGAGACGCCGTTCATCGCGGAGGTGCTGGAGGAAGTGCTGGAGGAGCGGCTGACGCTGGAGTGGCCGGCCGAGTCGCTGGAGCCGCTGCAGTTCGCGCTCAAGACGGTGCTGGATCGGCTGTGCGGGCGGTTGGGGGGCCGGAGGCGGGCGGCGGTGCGGCTGAACCTCACGTTGAAGCTGGACCCCTCGGGGCAGGCGGTGGTGCCGCTCACACTGGCGAGGCCGACGGCGCAGTCGAAGATGCTGTTGGATCTGACGAGACACCGGCTGTCGGACGTGAGGCTCGAGGGCCCGGTGGCGGGGCTGATCCTCCGGGTGGAGGAGGACTGCGAGGACCGGGGCCAGCAACTGTCACTGGGGGACGCGCCCGAGGGTGACGCGGCACTGGAGGTGGTGCTCTCTCGTCTGGCGACGGCGCTGGGCGAGGACTCGCTCTTCATGGCGTCGCTGGAGGACACGCACCGGCCCGAAGACGCGTATGGGACCCAGACGTTCCGGCCGCCGCCCATGCGGCGAGGCCTGGAGGGCGAGCTGCTCCAGTCGGTGGAGGAAGCGGAGCCGGTGCCGGAGGTGCTGCGGGAGCGGCCCTCGCGGGTGCTGACGAAGCCAACGACGATCGACGTGGAGATGACGGCGGCGGGGGAGCTGCTGGCGGCGAGGCTCGGAGGACGGAGACGCCGGGTGATGGCGCTGGTGGGACCGGAGAGGCTGAGCGGGGACTGGTGGGACGCGAGGCCGTACAGCCGGGACTACTACCGTGTGCACTTCGAGGGGCTGGGCCCGGCGTGGGTGTTCAGGGACGCGAGGGACGGCCGCTTCTATCTACAGGGCCTGTTCGACTGAGGTTGGAGAACGAGGCGTCATTCCTTCCGAGGGTGGCGCAGCGCTCGTACGGCATCATCGAAAACCTTGGCCAGAGTCGGCTCCGCCGGACGGTGTGCCTCGATGAGGGCTGCATCCTCCGGCTGGCCGATGAGCTGGAGCAGCACTGCGGCTCGGAGGGAACTGTTGGGAGCGGTGACGACAATCAGCTTCCGAGCCAGATCGCGCAGCTCGGAACGAGTCTCCTCGGGGAGGGCGGGCAGGACCTGCTCTTTGTGCCGCAACAGCAGTGACGCGAGGCACTCGCAGTAGTACGCGACCGGATCTCGTTCATCCCGCTGGCCTGCCGCGTTTGCGAGCAAGGTGCGGGCGGCGGAGATGAACGAGGGGAGGGTCGAGAGCTGTTCTGCTGGCAGTTCCTCTTCGAGCACGTTGATGACGCCCGTCTTGTGCTCCACGGGAATGGAAGGGTCGATAGCCCAGGTGCGAAGCTCTTCAGGCGTCTTCTCCAGGAGCACGAGCAGGCCCTGCAGGCTCTTGTAGCGAGCCGGGATCAACTTCTCCAGGCTCCGCCGAACGACAGGCAACAGCTCCGGGTGGCGTCGCTTCCAAAGAGCGTGCACCACCGGAAACACATCCCCAGGCTCTGGCGTATCCTCGGCCAATCTCTCCAGCCTGCGCACCAGGGGGGCTCGTACGCTCGTCTCCTCGATACGACCCAGTGCGCTGACGATGGCCTCTACCACGGACTCTCCGTCGTAATCACTCCGGGCCTCCTCGATGGCGAGTTGCTGCTCCAGGCGCCTGGCACTGGCCGCTCCGCCAAGCACACCCAGACCGAAGGCTGCTGCCTGACGTACTCGAGCATCAGGGTCCTTCAGCATGGAATCCAGCAAGGTCCTTGCCCGACGGGGCTGCTCACCAATTCTTGAAACCAGTGCGCGCGCTCGCTCCTCCTCTCCCCAGGCGCATGCGTCTACCAGTTCGTCTCGCAACTGCTTCATGTCCATCGCGCGGGTCATCTCCTACCTGTTCGTCAAAGGGAAGCTGACACCTGGAGGTACGTAGCGGCGAACCAGGGTTCCATCGAGCAGATACAATTCGTGGATGGCCGACCTGTCAGCCCGCAGCATGGCCTCGAAGGCATCCAACTCACGCTGCATGTCCCGAGAATTCGAAACGTAGTTGGTGTTGTGCCGCACCCCATCGGGCCGGACCGAGGAGACATCCGGTTTGCGGAAGCGAACACCCCCTGCCAGTGCCGGGTCGTCAAGTGGTTTGCCCTCGGCATTCAACTGCGGCTTGTTCTTCCTCAGACCGGTGTGTCCAGCAGCCTCGCGTCTGGCCAATTCCTGCTCGATGGCTTCGTTATGTGGCGGGTTCT